>JALOMI010000005.1 GCA_025455465.1 Cyclobacteriaceae bacterium
CACGAATAACGCATGAGCGCGGTTTCATCATCCATCAAACGTATTGCCATCGTGGGGCCGGAGTGCACCGGCAAAACGCACCTGTCGATGGCGCTTGCCGAACATTACCGAACGGCATGGGTTCCGGAATATGCCCGCCAGTATATAGATCGGCTAAACCGACCTTATCATCAGGATGATCTGACCTCTATAGCTCGCGGACAACTGCTGCTGGAAGATGAATTGGCCCTCACCGCCAACCGGTTGCTCATCTGCGACACTAATCTGCTTGTTATTAAAATTTGGAGTGAATACAAGTTCGGTCATCTCACCGATGAACTGAAGCAATTACTTCACACACATCACTACGACCTGTTGTTGCTGATGTATGTTGACATTCCGTGGGAAGAAGATCCACAGCGCGAACATCCGGACAAGCGCGACTATTTCTTTTCCGTTTACCACCAGGAGGTAGAGGCCTCCGGCACTCCTTATCAAATTATCAGGGGCTCGACTGAAGAACGGCTGCAGGCAGCCATCCGCCATATCGATCGGCTCAATCAATCCAGCATATAAACAAACCGTTGAAAAGTCTTGGGTTTTGAAGCTGTCGGGAAAAAGGTAAATTTCTCAACCTAACCTTAACCTGTATGACTTCACGCAGATCGTTCTTCCGCAAGACCATAGGTCTGGCCGGTACGCTGTCACTCTCCCCGTTAGCCCAACAAGCACTGGCCGAAGATATCTCCGATGCCCTCCGGTCACTCAACCGACTTTCACCCGAACAAGCCGCATCCGATGAAGAACTCTGGGCTCGCATGGCACAGGCTTTTACCGTTTCTTCTTCCATTCTCAACCTAAACAACGGTGGGGTAAGCCCACAACCGAAAGTGGTGCAGGATGCCGTTGACCGGTATTACCATTACAGCAATGAGGCGCCCACCTATTACATGTGGCAAATTCTCGATCGCGGGCGCGAGGCCATTCGGAAAAAACTGGCTGATCTAGCGGGAACTTCCCCTGAAGAAGTGGCTATCAACAGAAACACTACCGAGGCCCTGGCCACCGTTACCTGGGGTCTTACCTTGAACAAAGGGGATGAGATCATCATGACGCGTCAGGATTATCCAAACATGATCCAAGCGTGGAAACAAAAAGAGATGCGCGATGGCATCAAGATCAAATGGATCAGTTTCAATCTGCCTGTTGAAAATGATGAGGCTGTGGTGCGTGAATTCATCAATGCCACCACCTCTAAAACGAAAATCTGGCACATCACCCATATGATCAACTGGACCGGGCAGATTATGCCAGTAAAGCGATTATGTGAAGAGGCCCGTAAGCGCAACATCATCTCCCTTGTTGATGGCGCACATACCTATGCCCAAATGGATTTCCGCATTCCGGATCTCAACCCCGACTACTTCGGCACCAGCCTCCACAAATGGCTATGTGCGCCTTTCGGCACCGGCATGCTCTATGTAAAAAAAGAAAACATTGGCAGCCTGTGGCCACTCTTCCCCAACGATAAACCGACTGACAGCAACATCCGCAAATTCGAAACCCTGGGCACACGATCGTTCGCTCCAGAACAGGCTATCGGGCAGGCGATCGATTTTCATCATGCCATCGGCAGCAAACGAAAAGAAGAGCGGCTGCGGTATTTAAAAAATTAACGGTGCGAGAAGGTGTCTAAACATCCGCGTGTCAAACTTCATATTTCAATGAAACCGGAATACGCCTGCGCACTTGGCAGCTTTTCAATCGATGGAATGGATGTCGGTGAAACATCCTCAAAACTTTTCAGCGAACACCAGATTCACACCACATCGATCAAGTGGGATAATATCAACTGCGTGCGGATTACCCCTCATGTATACACCACTACCCGCGATCTTGACCGCTTTGTGGATGCCGTGCTGAAAATAGCCGGCACCTGATCAGGAGGGGATGTTCGCATTCAATATTTAGACACTCATGACTGGCTTACGAAAAAACTTCACGGTACTGGCAACCTGCCTCTTTATCTGGCTGCTCATATCCTGCTCACCTGATAAAGGACAACAGGAACAATTAACTGTTCACGGATTGCAGCAAACAGTTGAGGTTGTACGCGATGTGAACGGGGTAAACCACATCTATGCACTTAATGAACACGATTTGTTTTTTGCGCAAGGTTACTGCGCTGCTCGCGACCGCCTCTTTCAGTTCGAACTTTGGCGCAGACAAGCAACTGGAACAGTAGCAGAAATACTTGGTGAGCGTGAACTCAAACGCGACATTGGTGCTCGTCTATTCCAGTACCGCGGTGACTGGAAAAAAGAGTTCAGTCACTACCACCCGCGAGGTGATGAAATTATTCGCGCCTTCACGGAGGGAATCAATGCCTTCATTGATGCGACTGAAAAAAATCCTGAATTGCTTTCTCCGGAATTTACTTTACTGGGCATTACCCCTGGTCGCTGGACACCGGAAGTGGTCATCTCCCGCCACCAGGGTTTGCTGGGGAACCTGACCAATGAAGTAAATATCGCCCGTGCAGTAGCAGCGATAGGTTCAAAACATTTACAGTCACTGAATCTATTTGAACCCGGCACACCTGATCTCACACTTGATCCGTTGATCGATCAATCCTGTCTTTCCGAAGACATCATCGGCTTGTACACGGCATTCCGTTCATCACTGACCTTTTCACCGGGAGATCTGATTGCGCACTATGGCGCAGATGCTGCAACGGCCACGTTACTTGCCGAGCAAGCTATTCAGAAGAATGAGGAATCATTAAGTTATGCCCAGCGCTCTATCGGCAGTAACAACTGGATTGTATCCGCCAATAAATCATCCAGCGATTATCCATTGCTGGCCAATGATCCGCACCGTGCGCTTGCAGCACCCTCACTTCGTTACATGGTACACCTGCATGCACCGGGGTGGAATGTGGTTGGCGGAGGTGAGCCAACCATACCCGGAGTTTCCATCGGTCATAATGAGTACGGTGCATGGGGCCTCACCATTTTCAACATTGACGGTGAAGACCTGATGGTCTATGAAATTAACCCGGCCAACCCCGACCAGTATCGCTACAAAAATACCTGGGAGAATTTCACCATCATCCGCGATACCATCAGGGTTAAAGACAAGAACGATGTTTATATCGAACATCGCTATACACGCCACGGCCCGGTAACCTTTATAGACACCAAACGCAACCGCGCCTATGCTGTGCGCTGTGCCTGGCTGGAACCGGGTGGGGCACCCTATCTGGCCAGCCTGCGGATGGATCAGGCAACCACGTGGAAAGAGTTTCGTGATGCCTGCGCGTATAATCACCAGCCGGCAGAAAATATGATCTGGGCCGACCGCAACGGAACGATCGGGTGGCAGGCTTCGGGTATTGCACCGGTACGAAAAAATTGGAGTGGCCTGGTACCGGTACCCGGAGACGGACGGTATGAATGGGACGGATTTCTTCCGATTCATTCCTTGCCGCATGTGGTCGATCCGGAAAAAGGTTTTTGGGCTACGGCCAATGAAAACCTTATCCCACAAAATTATCTTCACCGCGATGCAGTTGGCTGGGAGTGGGCTGACAGCAGCCGCGCCAACCGCATCAATGAAGTGCTGGCAAAATCCAATCAACTCAACCTGAAGGATATGATGGCGTTGCAGGTTGATTATGTGTCATTGCCGGCCAGGCAATTAGTGCCTTATGTGAAAAACATACCAAGCGCTAATCAACTGATAAAGCAAAGCATTGATTCTCTGTTGAACTGGAACTTTGAACTGACTATGAATTCTGTTGCAGCAGGCATTTATATAGCCTGGGAACGTCAGCTTTCCCGGCAAGCCTATTTACGACTAATTCCGGAAGCAGCCCAACCTTACCTGACCACCTTGCCCTTACGCATCATGTTGCGTGCAGTGCAAACAGATCATCCATCGCTTGGCGGGCGTGATTTGTTTTTAACCCGATGCTTTGAAGATGCTGTTGATGACTTACAGAAAAAATTCGGAGACGATCTTACCTCCTGGAAATACGGCCAGCCCGATTACCACCATGTGCTGATCCGCCATCCGATGAGCAAGGTATTGAATGATTCCATCCGGCAGTTGTTCGAATGCGGACCCATGCCGCGCGGAGGATCGGGCAGCACACCCGGCATGACCGGCAACGGAGACAACCAGCTAACCGGTGCCAGCTTCCGGATGGTAGTCGATGTTGCCGACTGGGATCAAAGCATGTTCACCAACGCTCCGGGTCAGAGCGGTGACGTGCGCAGTCCGTATTACCGCAACTTGTTTGAGTCCTGGGCAAAAGACCAATACTTCGCTGTTTATTTCTCGCGGAATAAAATCGAAAGTCATGCAGCCGGACACTTGATACTTCAACCTCATTGACGCCATGTCTGTTGATCCAGAAATTATCCGTTACTTCTTGCCGCAGATCGGTACAGACCTGCAGCGTGTCTTTTCCGAAGAAGGAACGCTGATGGAAGTGCCTGCCGGAAAAGAAATCATGAAAGAAGGCCAATCCGTAAAAATGATACCGATTGTGCTGGAAGGTTTGGTGAAAGTGTTTACCCGTTACGAAGACAAAGAATTACTCTTGTATTACATAGAACCGAGCGAGAGTTGTGTGATGTCATTTCTGGCCGGCATCAAAAATCTACCCAGTAAAATATTCGCACATACGGAAACTGATACGAAATTATTATTGCTGCCATCCTCAAGCGTTGAAATATGGACCCGTCATTATCCGCAGCTGAATTATCTTTTCTACGATCTCTACAACACCCGTTACACCGAATTGATTGACACGCTCAACCAGCTCATTTTTCAAAAACTCGATTCGCGCATCTACGAGCATCTCCGGGATAAAAGCCGCATCACCGGCAACACTATTCTCAATCTTCGTCATCGTGAAATCGCCAATGCATTGGGCACCTCACGCGAGGTGATTACCCGGGTACTAAAAAAACTGGAGAAGGAAGGTAAAGTGCGGCAAACACCGGCCGGTATCGAATTGCTGTGATTGGGTATACTGGTGACATTGGTCACCACCTCTTGCTCAACCGGGGTTTTATCTTTGGTTAACCAAACGGCAAGATGAAAAACAAGTTCCTCAAACTGCTGATTGTATGCATCCTTTGTGTGGGCCTGGTTTACTTGCTGATCTGGATACTGAATCTATCAAACAACTAAACATCAATTGAAATGAAAAAGAACATGGGAAATGCCGACCGCGTTATTCGCATTGTGCTGGCAATAGTTTTTGCCGCGCTTTATTTTACAGGAACCGTAACCGGAACACTGGGTTTGGTACTGGTTATTTTAGGTGGCGTATTCATGCTGACCAGCCTGGTTAGTTTTTGTCCGCTTTATACCATAGTAGGGCTCAATACGTGCCCGAATGAGTAACTGCAGCCAGCAAAAAAAACGCTTCCCCTTTTTACCAGTGGGGAAGCATTTTTTTGAAACCTTTATCTAAACTGGTTACTTTCTGTAATCCAGTGCAGGTTTACGGTCACCTATTAACGCTGAATACGTAAAGCCGGGGCCTCTTCGCCTGTCAAACTCTTCTTTCGCTTTCTGGATTTGCGTTGGTTCGTTCAGTAAATCAATGCCCGTAAGCGCCAGTGTTTTCGCGGCCACCATCATGCCTTTGATACCAATATCGGTACCTCCGCACGCTACAGCCTGCCAGCTATGAGCCGGTGTACCCGGTACCCAGGTAGCGGTGCTTAATCCTACTGTGGGCACAACATAACTCACATCGCCTACATCGGTCGAGCCGCCACTGCCCGAGGCATCAATTTTAAATGGCTCAATAAGTGCTGCTGTGTTTATGGCCGGCTGGTTCGGCCCAATTAATGACTGCTGAATTTTTTTTGCCCACTCCACTTCTTCTGGTGTGTATGTTACACCTCCCACAGCTGTCAGGTTATGATGCATCAGGCGAGCCAGTGATTCGTTGGGCAGCAGATCAAAAACACCACCGATGATTTCCATTTCCATTTTTGTTTCTGTTCCCAGTGCTGCGGCTTCCGCTATCTTTTTGATGCGCCCGAAAATTTCAGCGAGTACATCGCGTTTCGGATGACGCGCATAGTAATAAACCTCGGCATAATCGGGTACTACGTTGGGAGCCTCACCACCGCTGGTGATCACATAATGGATGCGGGTATCCGATGGCACATGTTCACGCATCAGGTTCACCATGTAATTCATCGACTCCACTGCGTCTAAAGCTGAGCGACCTTTTTCCGGAGCACCGGCAGCGTGGGCGGAAACTCCCCGAAAGCGAAACTTGGCTGAAATATTGGCTAGTGAACTCGATGGGTTTGCAGCATTGCGATTACCCGGATGCCAGTGCATGACCACATCAACACTCTTAAACAATCCTTCGCGCACCATATAAACTTTTCCTGAGCCGCCTTCTTCTGCCGGGGTGCCGAATACTTTAATAGTTCCTTTCAGACCGGTCTGTTTCATGGTCTCCATCAACTCTATTCCTGCTGCTACAGAAGCGACACCAAACAAATGATGCCCGCAGGCATGGCCGGCCTTGCGTGTCGGGTCCGGGCTTTTCTCAGGTGCTGCCAGTTGCGATAAACCCGGAAGGGCATCGTACTCTGCCAGTATGCCGATCACCGGAGAACCAGAACCATAGGTAGCAACAAATGCTGTTGGTATCGCGGCAACACCTTCCTCAATGGTGAAGCCTGCATCTGCCAATAACTTCTTCAACTCCGTTGAACTTTTATATTCCTGATAACCTACCTCAGCATATTGCCAGATATTGAGCGCAGGGGTTTTATATTTCTCATACTGTTTGTCAAGCCGGTTAACTGCACTTTTCTTGACATTGGGCAGGTCTTTGGGTTTGATGGTCTGCGCGCTGGAGCACAGCGTCATGATCAGTATGAGACCAGGTAATAGGTATCGCATAAGTTTAGGGGTATTTATTTATATACTATTGATGTTAATCGAACCAGTTCGGGAAACTCCACACCATCCAGCCGTAAGCTGCGAAACGGAAGACGCGAAACAAACACATAAGTAAAAAACGCTTGAACGGCAGCTGCACGGAACCGGCCAGCATACACATGGCAGAAAACGGAACCGGTGTAATAGCGCCAACCAGCACCAGGTACATGCCGTACTTCTGCAAGCTGTATTCATACTGCATCAGGTATTTGCTGTATATCTTTCTGAACAGGTGTGATTTGGTGAACGTGATGCCGATATAATATCCTAGCACACCGGCTCCGTATGAAATGACAGTCAGGACACTGAGGTTAATGATGTAAGCCAACAGGTCACCCTGATGCTGCCATAGAATCATGAAGAACTCTGGCGGAATGATACCGAATACAATCTCAGAAACAGTGAATATACTGAACAGCAAAACCTTCTTGTTGGCCAGGTGATTAATCTCGTGGGAAAGTGTTTCTTCGAGGTAACCCTCAATCATGATGTAAGCCGTTATGATGACGGCAAACCAAAGCAACCCTTTGATAAGGTTTCGCAATAGAAAACCAGATGGGGTGTCCTGCTCGGTCATCATAACTTATCCAAGGATAGGCATCCGTTTAAAAGGCTTGGTTACATCAAAGAGCTTGCGGTAGGTGGCGTGCCGTTTTACTAATTGTGGATTGATTTGCTCTACCACACGGATCATCTTCGGATTGAAATCTCCGATCCAGTTTAGTTCATAATCCTGGTAAGAAAGCTTCGTGTTTTCCGCCATGATTCGAAATGCCTGAATAATTGCACCGTCCACGCCTTTGCCCTGATGTTCCGGCACAACGCCAAATAAAATACCCAATGCCTTTCTGTTGGTGCCGGCCAGTTTATGGTAAACAAATTTGAGCTTACCCAACCAGTTCAGTTTACCATCGATATGTTTGAAAATCTGGTTAACTTCTGGTAGTGATAAAAAGAACGCCACCGGATCATCCTTATAATACCCGAACCAGATCAGTTTCTCATCAAGAAGAGGTTTCATCTGCCGCACCATCAGTTTAGCCTGTGCTGCAGAAAGCTCTGGCATTTCACCACGTTTAGCCCACGCCCGGTTGTAGACGGATTGGATTTTATCAGGAAGCGTTCCCCAGTCTTTTTTACGCAGGTATTCAAAACGGTAATCCGGATTGGCAAAAACCAGCTCAGCCTTGCGCAGCAACTTCTCATCAATGGGTGCGATGATAGGCCGTCCGTAAGTAAGTTGAAAGAAGTAGACCTGAAAACCGTAAGCTTCAAAAAACTCCTGGTAATACGGAGGATTATAATTCATCAGGTAGTTGGGCTCCCGGTTAAAACCCTCCACCAGTAAACCCCACCAGCGGTCGCGGTTGCCGAAGTTAATCGGGCCGTCCATGGCTTCCATGCCCTGTTCCTGCAGCCATAGTTTGCAGGCATCAAAAAGCCTGAACGCTGCTTCGCGGTTATTGATGCACTCAAAAAAGCCCATTCCACCAGTTGGCTGGTCATTACCCTTTTTTGCTGCTTTCCGGTTGAAGAAAGCCGCTACCCTACCCACTGTCTCTCCCTGATTATCTCGCACCAACCAACGCTTGCAGTCCCCATCCTGAAAAAGTTTGTTTTGATGACGATCAAAAACATTTTCAATGTCTTTATCCAGCGGTCGCACCCAGTACGGATTATCCTTATATAAAAGGAGTGGCAGCCGGAGAAAGTCAGCTTGATCTTTGTGCGATTGTACTTCAACCAGGTGCATTATTATGCTTTTGAATTATACTCCGGTAAGGTTGTTTCCAGATCAGGCAACTGAATGGTAAACTTTGTGCCTGCTTCCGGTTGGCTGCTTACTGAGAGTTTGCCATGCAATTTCTCCACGGCATTTTTTACAATATACAATCCGATTCCGGAACCATCAGATTGTTCAGTAGCCCGATAAAACATTTCAAAAATACGCTCGAGGTTATTCTTTTCGATACCGATACCATTATCGCTGAAGACCACTGTTGCCAGGCGGTTGTTGACGGCTATCTGAATTTTTACCCACGGCTTTTCACCGGATGTCTTTCGGTACTTTACTGCGTTGGAAACCAGGTTCCTGAAGATTTCGGATATGCGCCAGGGATCACTGTGGATAACCGATTGATCCGACTCGATAAAGAAATCGACTTCCGATGCACCCTTCAGGTAATTAAGATCAGCAATGGCCCGTTCGATAGTTTTGCGAAGATCTACCGGCTCAATGGAAACTTTTAATTTCAGATTTTTGGAATGGCTGAGCACATCGCTGATGAAGGCATCAAGGCGCTGGGCCTTTTCACCGATCAGTCTAATATATTCATGCGGATCATCCATATTCCCTTCCATACCGGCCAGGTAGACCAAGCCCAGAATGGACGACAACGGTGCACGGAGGTCATGGGAAACCTTATAGACAAAGTTATCCAGTTCAGCATTGCGTATTTGCAACTCTTCCTCCATGCGCTTGCGTTCGGTAATGTCAACATAAACACCATAGATACCGATGATGCCGTCATCCATACGCACCGGCAGACCATATAAAATCACATTAACGAGTTTGCCCTGTTTGTTTTTTCGAACCGCCTCTAAGCGAATAACCCGGTCTGAGGTGATCAGGTTGTTGATATCGATACCTTCGTTACGGTATTCTTCCGGAACGATCGATTCATTCAGGTTACTTCCCTTCAGTTCAGCCAGCGTATAGCCGAACATTTCTGTAAACCCCCGGTTCACCAACTGAACACGGCCGTTTGAGTCGAGCATTACCACAGCCATTGGCACATGATCAAAAAGCTGGGAAAAAAAAGTTTCATTTCTGCGGATCTCCCGTTGTGCCCGTTTCTGCTCAGTAACATCGCGCACGATAATCTGTATTGCCGGTTTGCCCTTGAACGTAAATGGCATGGCCGTTGTCTCCACTTCAAGCACATGCCCTTCATTGTCGATCAGTTTCTGTGCGATAACCGGAATTTCTTCTCCACCCATCACCTTTTGTATGCGCTCAGTGACAATCTGAAGGTAATCGGGATGAACAAATTCCATTACAGTACGGCCAATCAAGCCACCAGCCGGAACCTTGAGCACCTGGTGAGCGAAGGAATTAGCAAACACCAGTTTACCGTCCATGTGAATGCCAATACCAACCGGTAAGTTTTCGACCAGCGTCTGGTATCGTAATTCCTGCTCGAACTCCTGCTGCTTGCGCTCCGTGATATCAATCACAATGCCTTTACGAAGGTTATCATCACCTGCCATGGTTGATGTTGACCGGGTTTCAATCCAGTGGATTTCACCCCTTAGCCTGATTCTTCCCTCCCAGTTCCAGATTGATCTTTCCTGATGGCTTTTTTCCAATGATTTCAAAAATGACGGCAGATCTTCCGGCAGGATATTTTTTCTAAAAATAGTATGGTCGGCATAAAGTTCATCAGCGGTTACACCGAGTATATCCATGCAATTATTGCTCACATAGGTAAACCCACGGCTGCTGTCTTTCCGAATGATGAATGAATAGATTACCCCGGGTAAATCCTGCAAGAACTCCTGCATCACGCTGCCTGATCGATTAGTAGATTGAGGGGATCTTAACTTATACGTTGCTTTGCGCAAGATAAATTTTCGTGCTCAGATTGCAAGCAAGTATTATACTGGCACTTAGCAGGCAGACCCGGCCAGATAAAAAAGAGGTCAGCGGGCATAAAAAAACCCATTCGTAACAGGATGGGTTTGAATTTCATGACGCAGTCTTGTTATGATGCTTTCAGGGCTTCGGCACCACCAACAATTTCCAGAATTTCTTTGGTAATGGCTGCCTGGCGTGTTCGGTTATACGTTAACCGTAATTCCTTCAGCAACTCACCAGCATTCTCTGTGGCCTTGTCCATAGCCGTCATCCGCGCACCGTTCTCCGATGCATTGGATTCGAGCACTGCTTTAAAAAGCTGAATCTTCAATGATTTCGGTATTAAACCGGTCAGAATCTCCGTGCGGTCAGGCAGGTAGATGTAATCGGTAGACACATCGTGTTGTTCGTTAGCCGGTAAAGAAACCGGTAAGTACTGTTCCGTGCGTAAGACCTGTGTAGCTACGTTCTTGAATTCATTGTAGACAATTTCCACCCGATCATACACACCATTGCGATAAGATTCCATGATGTAATCGGCTGCAGCAGCGACTTTATCAAATGATAGGTTGCTGATGAGACCGGCATGGTCGCGCACCATATTGAACTTGCGCTTGGAAAAGAAGTCATCTGCTTTTCGGCCGATCGAGAGAATGGTTACGTTTCCATTCTTAAACTGGCGTTCGTAATCCTCGTGTATCAGGCGAAGCACGCCTTTGTTGACGTTTGTATTAAAAGAACCGCAGAGGCCACGGTCTGAGCTGATGGCAACTATCAGTACCTTGTTTACTTCTCGCACTTTGCTAAACCAGTTATCGCTGGTCTCTCCGCTTTGTGCCGCTGAAATATTCTGGAATACATAGGCCAGCTGCTGGGCAAAGGGACGCATCTGAATAATACGGTCCTGCGATTTACGCAACTTGGCGGCCGCAACCATTTTCATGGCCTTGGTGATCTGCTGCGTTGAAACAACCGAACTGATTCTGTTTTTTACTTCTTTTAAACTCGGCATAGCCTGTTTGAATCGCGTTTGACAATGGCGTTTTCGCCAGCTTGGTTATTTGAATTTTTCCGCTAAATCAACGGCAGTTTTCTTGATGGCATCCACATCGCTGTCATCCAATTTGCCCGAACGGATATTATCCAATACGGTACGGTTGGTTGCACGCATCAGTTCAAGAAACTCTTTCTCGAATTCACGCACCTTGGTAACCGCCACTTTATCCATAAACCCACGGGTTGATGCCGTGATGATGGCTACCTGTTCTTCCACCGTCAGCGGTGAATACTGATCCTGCTTCAATACTTCCGTGTTTCTGCGTCCGCGCTCGATTGTCAGTTTGGTCGCAGCATCCAGGTCGGATCCAAACTTGGCAAATGCTTCCAACTCGCGGAACTGTGCCTGGTCAAGTTTTAACGTTCCGGCTACTTTCTTCATGGATTTGATCTGAGCCGCACCACCAACTCGGGATACGGAGATACCTACGTTAATGGCAGGACGAACGCCTGAGTTAAACAGGTTTGTCTCGAGGAATATCTGACCGTCAGTAATGGAGATTACGTTAGTCGGGATGTACGCAGAAACGTCCCCGGCTTGGGTTTCGATAATCGGAAGAGCCGTTAAAGAACCGCCACCTTTTACCAGGTGCTTGATCGATGCCGGCAAGTCATTCATCTGAGCAGCAATGGCATCGTTGTTAATAATCTTTGCAGCACGCTCTAATAAACGAGAGTGCAGGTAGAATACGTCACCCGGATAAGCTTCACGTCCCGGAGGTCTGCGCAACAGCAGTGATACTTCGCGGTAGGATACCGCCTGTTTGGAAAGGTCATCATAAATAACCAATGCAGGGCGTCCGGTATCACGGAAGTATTCTCCGATAGCCGCACCGGTAAACGGAGCAAAGAATTGCATAGGGGCCGGATCTGATGCAGTAGCAGATACAATCACTGTATACGGAAGAGCACCGGCTTTCTCGAGAGCTGCAGCCACACTGGCTACCGTAGAACCCTTCTGGCCGATAGCCACATAGATACAGTATACCGGCTGGCCCTTTTCGTAGAATTCCTTCTGGTTAATTATGGTATCGATAGCAACGGCTGTTTTACCGGTCTGCCTGTCACCGATGATCAATTCACGCTGGCCACGGCCAATCGGAATCATGGAGTCAATAGCCTTGATACCGGTCTGCAACGGCTCGTTTACCGGTTGACGGTAGATAACGCCAGGGGCTTTACGTTCAAGCGGCATTTCATACAATTCTCCTTCAAGCGGACCTTTACCATCTACCGGCTTACCAAGTGTATCAACCACGCGGCCAACCATGCCATCGCCTACCATAACAGAGGCAATTTTACCGGTACGCTTTACGGTATCTCCTTCGTGAACACCTTTGGAATCACCAAATAATACGGCCCCCACGTTGTCTTCTTCCAGGTTAAGTACCATGGCCTTCAGGCCATTTTCAAATTCAAGCAGTTCACCGGCCTGTGCCTGTGTTAAGCCATAAATACGAGCCACACCATCGCCCACGGAGAGCACGGTGCCTACTTCTTCGAGTTCGGTTTCTGTACGGGATTGAGAAAGTTGTTCGCGCAAAATTGCGGATACTTCTTCAGGTCTGATTTCTGCCATGATATCGTTACTTGATGTGTTTTACTTTTTTATTGATCAGAGGGCCTTCGCGTAAGGGTTCTGACTGAATTTAACTTTGAGTTCGTTGAGTTTGCTCTTCAGTGATGCATCCACCTGGCGGTCGCCAACCTTAAGCACAAAGCCGCCCACCATCTCGGCATCGATTTTTTCTTCGAGCTCTATAGTCTGCTTTCCGCTGATCTTTTTGACAAGGGCCTCGATGTCGGCACGAAGCTTATTGTCTAACTGTACGGCTGTTGTTACCGTAGCAGCCTCGATTCCTTTCAGTGTATTGTAGGCGTTGTGGAATTCTTTGGCAATGGCATAAAGCAGCGGATCTCGGTTCTTACGAACAACGATATCCAGAAAGGCCATTGTCAGTGCATTGACTTTGTTTTTGAAAATGCTGTGAATGATCTGGGTTTTCTTTTCGTTGCGGATGATGGGGCTTTTCAACAGCACCATGAATGTTTTATTCTCATCGCAAACCTGAGTGAACAGCAACAGGTCGCTGTGCACATCATCCAGCACATTCGTTTCTGCGGCCAGGTCAAGCAGCGATTTTACATACCGGGAAACAACCCTGTATTCAGCCATGTCTTAGTTGAGCTTTAAATCCTTAATGAATACTTCGACCTGCTCTTTCTGTGCCTGGTCGGTAGCCAGGTTCTTTTTCATCAGCTTCTCTGCAATGTCCAGCGAGAAAAGAGCAACCTGCGTTCTGACCTCTTTCATTGCCGCCTGCTTTTCAATCTGAATGGCCGCACGAGCATCATCGACAATCCTTTCTGCCGACTTGCGTGCATCATCCTGTGCCTCATCCTTCATGCGGTTCGCAGCTTCACGAGCTTCACGTAGAATTTTATCGCGCTCCTCGCGAGCTTCTTTCAGCAGTTTTTCGTTATCCGACTGAAGACGGGCCATTTCTGAACGAGCCTTCTCGGCTGCCTCCAGCGCATTCTGGATAGAACTTTCGCGTTCTTTCAGGGAATTCAAAATTGGCTTCCAGGCAAATCGGGAGAGCAGTATCACCAACATCAGGAAGATGATGGTTTGCCAGATAATAAGGCCTGTGCCGGGAGTAAGAAGTTCCATATTGTTAAATCTTAAGTAGGTTCCAAAAAAAGAACTTGTCCGGCCTATTGCCGAAACAAGTTCTTAAGGTTTTTAGCCTTTGAATGAGATCAGCAGGCAGATAACGAGGGCGAACAGAGCCGCAACCTCGATAAGCGCTGCAATGATCAGCATAGCACCCTGGATTTTTCCAGATGCTTCAGGTTGACGCGCCATACCCTCCATAGCAGAGCCTCCGATTCTACCGATACCGATACCAGCGCCAATTGCAGCCAGACCAGCACCGATACCAGCGCCCATGATAGCATAGCTGATGTCTAATAAAAGTGCAGTTAACATGATTATATAGTTATTAAGTGAAACAAACCCTGATGACCGTTACCGGCTGCAGGGATATCTTTAATGCTTATCAATGATGCTCATGGTCTGCGATAGCCATGCCGATGTACAACGAGGTAAACAACGTAAATACATAAGCCTGAATACCGGCAACCAGTAACTCAATAAGGTTTATAAACAATACAATTAAACTCGATACAAAACCCACCGTAACACTTTGGAAAATGAACGCCAGACTAATCAGGCTGAGCAACACAATGTGTCCGGCTGTAATCGCCACAAACAAACGAATCATCAACGAGAACGGCTTGGTGAAGACACCAACAATTTCTACCGGAAGGATAACGATGCGTAATGGCAAGGGAACGCCCGGAGTCCAGAAGATATGCCCCCAGTAGGCCTTGTTTCCACTGAAGTTGGTGATGATGAATGTGAATACCGCCAGAGTCATCGTCACCGCGATATTACCCGTCAGGTTACCGGCACCTGGCAATAAACCCAGGATGTTACCGAATAAGATAAAGAAAAACAGCGTAAGCAGGTACGGCAGGTATTTTTCGTAGTGATGGCCGATGTTGGGCTTTACAATCTCATCGCGTACGAATACAATGATGGGCTCAAGAAAGGCTTGTACACCTTTGGGTGCTTTGCCGGAATTTTGAGCTGCTCCTTTAGCCGCAGCAATCAGTAAACCCAGTAGCAAGGCTGCATTGATAAACAGCATCGCTACATTCTTCGTGATGGATATATCAAATACCGGGTTACCATTCAATGTGATATGCCCATGTTCCAATGCATAGCCACTGTAAATAACCGGCTGGTGGTGTTCATCAAAGAAATTAGAAGAGGAGAATATTTCCAGTCCGCGTTCGGCCGAGTAGACTATTACAGGAAGATAAAGGGTTCCGAAATGACCATCCCAAAAGTGCCAGATATGATCGTCAAGTACGTGGTGCAAAATCACCTCGCTGGGCTGGAAGGCTTCCGGCTCTGCAGCTGCATCAGCGGCTTTGCCGAAGGTGTTAACAAAGGTTACTAAAACGAGCGCAAACAGTACGGCAAACCGGGAGTAAAAAGCAGAAAAAACGCTCATTTGGGCCAAATTTGGGGGGTTTTACAATCCGAGCGCAAAGGTATCAATTAAACCAAGAGAAAGAAATGATTTGATTCTTTTTTGGGATTCGCTCAGCGGCTGACCTGCCTCCACAAAAAGGTGATCTCGATGACGGTAAAAGCAACATATACTATCATGAAAAACACCACGTTGGCCATGGCTCCGCTGCGGTCTTCCCAGATCACCAGGCCCAGGTAGGCGCCATAGGCCAGCAACTTAACAGCAATGGTCAGCAGGTACAACTGCACAAAAATTTCAGGCCTTTCTTCTTTTGTGCTCCTCAGGTAATAGAACAGGCCTGCCGTGGCCAGAAACAGAAATGCAAGACTCTTCAATCCATTGGAGGGCATCTGTATTCCAGAACCATAAATCGCCCCTAAGACAAACAGACTAATCAGCAAAAGGAAGGCTATGAATCGAATCACGCAGGAATTCAGGATTTGTTAATGGTCCGGTAGAGCTGATACATCATTCCGGCAAAGGCTATCCCGCCAAGCAGCAATAGGAATACAGGAAATTGCAGACCCAAGTAAAGGTCTAACTGATGACCCAGCCACCCAAACAACCCAATAGTTACGAGTAACTGAACTGCGAGGCTGCTGTATTTCAGGTAATCGTCAGATGGATTTGACTTGTTCCGGCTGGTAGGACTTTTGCGCAAGGCCATTGCTCTCGCCAATTTTTATTTCTTTGATGGTAGCGCCCATTTTGCAGCTGCCATTGAAGACAGCACCCGGCTCAACCACCAACTTACCGGTAAATATATCTCCGTGAATAACCGCAGTGGCCTTCAGCACCAGCAGTTCAGCAATTTCAATCCTGCCCTTTACTTCTCCTTCGATATCGGCATTGGTAGCTGTTATGTTACCGTTTACCTGCGCGGAGTTACCCAATACAACTTTCGATTTAGACTTGACATGCCCGGTTACCTTGCCTTCAACACGGATATTGCCATAGGTCTCGATATTGCCTTCCAGGAATGTTCCTTTGCCGATGGCATTGGTGGAGTTGCTCAACTCTTCGGCTACTCGTTTTTCTTCTTTGGATGTGAACATGCTGATAACTTTAAAAGGTTACGAATTCCTCGGGATTCAGCGGGTTGCCGTTGTACCACAACTCAAAGTGAAGGTGTGGTCCATCCGTCAATTCACCGCTGTTGCCAACGATCGATATGATTTCTCCCCCGTTGACAAAAGTACCAACTTTTTTATAGAGTTGGGCGTTGTGTTTGTAAACCGAAATCAGGTTGCCCTTGTGCTGAATCATCATCACATATCCTGAATCCTGTGTCCACGAAGCAAATATTACCGTACCATCGGCAATGCTTTTTACCGGTTCATTGGATTTAGCTACGACATCAACGCCAAGGTGACCCTGCAGCGTATTAAAGCGGTCAGAAATAAAACCACTGAGCGGAGAAAAGAAAAATGTCTCCTGTAGTTCGCGGTATTTTACATTGGTGAGTGAAATAAGAGCCAAGTCACTCTTTTCAAATTCCCTGCGAAAGGCCGAGTCGGCCGGATTCAGGGCAAAATCAGACGGGCGATAAACCGTCTGTCCTTCCGGGCTAAGGATCTTTGAGGGGTCACTGAAGTCAATGGTATCTCCCCTTAATACGCGCTGAATGCTCAGGATGAACTGGTCTTTTCTGTCTACTTCCTGGTAGAGAGAATCTACTTTCATGTCCAATTCTATCAGCTGCCGGTTAAGTTGAACCTGCGCAAACCTGGGGTCGAACCAGCGGGCCAGTACTGTTTGTGCCAACACCAGGCTGATGGAAAAGATAATGGCAAAAATGATCACCGAGAAAAGGATTACCTTGGAATAGGTAAATCCCATGCTGGTCTTTTCAGAAAAGTTTTCTTCATTTCTGATGATCAGCTGGTACCGGTTTGTGAGCCAGTTCGATAATGTTTTTTTGGGTTTCAATTCAGAAAATCAGAGCATAAAAGTAGAGATTATCCCCCTATTTAATATGGAATATTCGTTTTTTGCGTTTCTTAAGCTGTGAAGTACCCGTTGCTTTCTTTGATTCGTCTTTCCCTTGGTTTATCGGCTGTGGCAACAGCTATACTGATTGCCGGTTGTTCAGCTGAATCCACCAGTTGGTCGAGCAAAGCCTTTCATAATACTACGGCCCATTACAATGGCTATTACTACGCCAACGAAGAACTCCGGAAAATTGAGCAAACCATTCGTAACGCCCATAAGGATGATTACAACCGCATACTCCGGCTTTTTGCTCCCCTCGATTCAACTTTGTCACTTAGTTACGCCAAGGAAATTGAAGAGGCGATTAAAATGGCTTCACTGGCTATTCAGCGCCACCCGAACAGCAAATGGGTGGACGACAGCTATCTGCTGGTCGGCAAGGCACGCCTGTACAGCCTGGACTGGGGTAATGCTATCCAAACCTTTAAGTATGTTAATACCAAGAGTAAAGACCCTAACATTCGCCACCAGGCGTTGATTCTGCTGGCACGCACATTTACCGAACATCGTGAATTCAATAATGCCGAGGCTGTTTTCAGCTACCTGGAGAAACAGAAGTTGTCGAAAAGCAATCGCAAAAACCTTTATCTGGAGGAGGCCTATTACTACCAGATCCGTGGAGACTACGACAAGATGGTGCGCAACCTGACGCAGGCTGATCCATTGCTCAACAAGAGAGACCGCCCGGGACGGATTTATTTTATCATCGGGCAAGTCTATCAGCGGCTTGGCTTTGAGGCTGAAGCGTACAACTATTTCCGCGAATGCTTGCAAACCCACCCTGAATACGAAGTCGATTTTTATGCCCGTCTGTACATGGCGCAAGTGACTGAAATATCAAGAAGCCGCAGTGTGACTGCCGCCCGAAAATCGTTTAAAAAGCTGTTGAAGGATCCAAAAAACAAGGATTTCAAGGATAAGATTTATTATGAGATGGGCGTGTTCGAGCGTAAACAGTCCAATTTTAACGAATCCATTTCCGATTTTAACCGAGCGATACGCCTTGGTTCCAACAAACAAGTTGACGGAGAAGCCTTCCTGCAATTGGGCGAAATCCATTTTGATACACTGCACAAATATGAACTGGCCAAATTTTACTACGACAGCGCTGTAGCATCACTAAATAAGGATTATGAAGGCTATATGGCCATTAAGCAAAGGCAGGAAGTACTGAGCGAATTTGTTACCAACCTCAATACCATTCAGTGGCAGGACAGTTTACTGGTTCTTGCCAAGCTGGATTCTGCAGAAATCCTGAGAATCATTACGGAAGACTATGACCGGAATAACCCACCGCCAGTAAAAACCAGGAAAAAGAAACGCTCGGCACGCATCGATATCAGTCAAGCCGTTACCTCCACCCAGGAAGGCCCTGGGCTGGGCAGTACCGACTGGTATTTCGGCAACCCATCAGCAGTGGCTTTAGGCCAACAGGAATTCAAACGCATCTGGGGAAATATTCCTTTGGAAGATAATTGGAGGCGATCCTCTCGGGCTATGCCCCCTTCCAGCAGACCTGCCATGATTGCCGGTGCCAATGTTCAGGTTGTCGCTGAAGAAACAGTAGAAGAAGCACCGAAAACAGATCCCATCGAAGAAGCTTATACGCAGCTGATTAAGCAGCTTCCGAAAACCGAGGAACAAGTTGAAAAATCACTCGCAATGATTGAGGAAGCCTATTTTCAATTGGGTGATATCTATTACTTCAAGCTCAACAAAAAACAAAATGCAATAAACAATTACGAGCAAATGCTTGCCCGTTTTCCTGAAACCTTGTACCGCCCGGAGGTATTATATAAGCTCTACCTGATGCTCAAGGAAAGAAACCCGGCTAAATCAGCAGCTTATGCCCAGGAACTTATCCAGCACTACCCGGAAAGCACATTTGCCAAAGTACTGGTCAATCCGGATTACCTGATGGAGTCAAACCTGATCTTGGAACAACAACAAAAACGGTACAAGCAGGCATACGCAAAATATGAGCAGGAGGAATATGAAGAGGCAGAAGCCCTACTGGCAGAAGCCCTGGCGCTGGAACGCACTTCGTTCACACCCAACCTTCAGCTGCTGAATATTATTGTGAGAGGCAAAACGCAACCGCTGGCCCGGTATCAGTATGAGCTTGACTCCTTCATCAAGCAGTATCCTGATACAGACCTTGCCTTATACGCCAGGCGCCTGCTGACCACAGCCGGTGAATACGAGCGTAGGATGGAGAAGGAGCGAGGCCTGAACTTTTCGGTAGATCCGGGGGCAGTTCATTATGTTGTGCTGGTGTATGACAACAACAGTATAATTGCCACCGCCCTTACCGGTGCGCTTGCCGGTTTCAATCGGAATATCATCTTCGACCGCAACCTCGATGTGAGTAACCTGGTGCTTAACGAAGAAAAATCGCTAACGCTCGTTACCGAGTTTGATTCACAGCGGAAAGCCATGGAGTATTACCGCTCATTCATCGAAAAGAGAAACACGATGACAGAAATACAGAACTACAAATTCAATACTTTTGTCATTACTAAAAATAATTTCGATATCTTCTATCGGAACAAAGGCCTTGATGAGTACCTCCTATTCTTTGACAAATTCTATCGCCCGCAGAACCCGTAAGCTGATGAGCCTGCGGCATCCGCTCTTCAAAAAATTCACCCGGATGATCTGGATACTTTTTATCTGTCTCATCATCGGATTTCCGTTGTACGTCTACTCCGTCAGCATAGACCTGTTCGGACTCTTTGGCGGCATGCCGAGCCTGAAGGCAATTGAAAACCCGGAGAACGACTTGTCTTCAGAATTGATTTCAGCAGACGGGGTCTCTCTGGGTCGTTACTTCCGCTACAACCGCAGCCAGGTTTCATTTGATAACCTCTCTCCCGATCTGGTCAACACATTGATCTATTCAGAAGACCACCGGTTCTATAATCATTCCGGTATGGATTTTATTGCCTACCTGCGTGTACTGAAAGGTCTGATCACTTTCAGTCCGGCTGGGGGTGGCAGTACCATTACTCAGCAACTGGCAAAAAACCTGTATACCCAAAATCCGGACCTCGGACTGGACGGATCACTCAGCCGCCTGGGAAAATATCCCAAGCGAATCATCCAAAAAACAAAGGAGTGGATTATCTCTTTTTATCTCGAACGAAACTTTACCAAGCAGGAAATCATTGCGCTCTACCTGAATACAGCCGAGTTCGGCAGTAATGCCTACGGCATCCAGGTAGCTGCGGAAACCTATTTCAATAAATCACCCGATAGCCTCAACGTGCAGGAGTCGGCTGTGCTGGTCGGCATGCTTCAGGCCATCACCCGTTTCAACCCGGTTTTCAATCCGGAAAATTCGCTGGCCAAACGTAATGAAGTGCTTACCAAACTATACCGCCACGGTTACATCAAAACCCGTCAGGAGCTCGACTCTATAAAAGCATTACCTATTGTTTTACAGTACCGGGTACAGAATCAGAATGAAGGACTTGCTACCTATTTCCGCAGTGTCATCGGGCAAGATCTGATGTACTGGTGCCGGGAACGGGGCATTGACCTGTGGGAATCCGGCTTAAAGATTTATACCACGATTGACAGCCGCATGCAACGTTATGCCGAAGAAGCGGTGGCCATTCATATGAAGCAGCAGCAATCAGATTTTGATTTACACTGGAAAGGACGTAACCCGTGGATGGATGATAACGGCAACGAGATCAAAGGCTTTCTTGATTCACGCATCAAGCAAACCGATGTTTATAAAATACTGGTAAGACGTTACGGAGCAGACTCAGATTCAGTCCGTATTATGCTTAACATGAAAAAGCCTATGCGCATCTTCACCTGGAAAGGAGAACGCGATACGCTGTTCAGTTCGATGGACTCATTAAATTACTACAAGCGTTTCCTGCATACGGGGCTCATTGCCATCGATGCACAGACCGGTGCCATTAAAGCCTGGGTTGGAGGCATCAACCACAAGTATTTCAAGTATGATCACGTGCGCCAGGGCAAGCGCCAGCCAGGTTCAACATTCAAGCCCTTTGTTTACGGCACGGCCATCGAAGCCGGCTTTACACCTTGCTACAAACTGCAGGATATTTCACCAACATTTAAAGTACCCGGTGGAACCTGGACTCCACCGAATGCCGAGGGAGATTATGGTAAAGGAGATTTGTTTACTTTACGTCAGGCCATGGCTCAATCAAAAAACTCCATTACTGCGCAACTGATTCAGAAGGTTAGCCCTGAAAATGTAGTACGCTTTGCCGAGCGTGTAGGTATCAGCAGCCCGCTGGATCCTGTGCCGTCTCTCTGCCTTGGCGTAAGTGATGTATCGTTGTATGAAATGGCCGGTGCTTACGCAACGTTTGTCAACAGCGGCATTTACACCGAGCCTTACTTCATTCAACGAATTGAAGACCGGAACGGAAACGTGATAGAAAACTTCGTTCCTAAAACTCGCGAAGCCATCAGTGAACAGACCGCTTTCAAAATGGTATATATGCTTCAGGGCGGTGTTGAAGAAGAAGGCGGTACATCACGCGGATTGAGTCTGGAAGTAAAAAAAGATAATGAAATCGGGGGTAAAACAGGTACTACCAATAATGCTTCAGACGGATGGTATATGGGCATTACCCATAACCTGGTAGCCGGTGTATGGGTTGGCGGTGATGAACGAAGCATTCATTACCGAACCTGGAGCATGGGACAGGGCTCGCGTACAGCCCGCCCAATTTGGGATTTATTCATGCGCAGAATTTATCTAGATCCCACTATTGAATACAAAAAGGGGATGTTTCAACGACCCAAAACCGGCCTGGATATCACCCTCGACTGTGCCCGTTACCCGGGAGCTGATACGCTTCAGGTTTTGGATGAAAATCCATGGGACGATTTTCATTAAATCACCAATACCTTCATGTCATTCGATGAGCTGAAAAAATATGCGCTCATGTTGCCGGATGAACCCGGTGTCTATCGCTTCTATAATAACGATCAGCAATTGATTTATGTCGGCAAAGCCAAAAGCCTGAAGAAGCGGGTCAGCAGTTACTTCAACAAACCGGCCGGGCATAATCGCAAGACACTTCGGCTGATTGATGAGATTACCAGCATTGAATACACCGTTGCCAATTCAGAATTCGATGCGCTGCTGCTGGAAAACAACCTGATCAAACAGAACCAGCCCCGGTATAATATTCTGCTCAAGGATGACAAAACATTCCCTTACCTGTGCATTCTGAATGAACGGTTCCCCCGCATTATTTCCACCCGAAAATACATTCCACACCAGGGTGAATACTTCGGACCATATGCCAGCGTGGTAGCCATGAAAAATGTGTTGGAACTGGTTCGCAAACTGTACACCATCCGTACCTGTGCACTGCCACTTACTGAAAACAACATCAATCGGAAAAAATTCAAAGTCTGCCTCGAATATCATATTGGCAATTGCAAGGGGCCGTGCGAATACCTTCAAACAGAAGAAGACTACCTGAAAGATATTGATCAGGCGAGAATCATCCTTAAGGGAAACCTATCACTCGCTGAAAAATTATTCCAATCGCAAATGGATGAGGCCGCGGTAAGCCTCCAGTTTGAACGGGCGCATCAGTTTAAAGAAAAGTTGCTGGCGTTGGAACGTTTCCAGAGCAAATCAATGGTAGTCAATCGTGCATTAACGGATATTGATATTATTACTATTGTTTCACGTGATGATTATGCCTATATCAATTACCTGATCGTTAAGGAAGGCTCCATCGTTTTCTCAAAAACCGTAGAAGTAAAGAAGTACCTAAACGAACCGGATGAAGAATTAATAACTTATGTCTACCTGAACCTTCGCAGCGCATCGGGTTCAACTAACACAGAAGTCTACAGCAACATTATCGTCAACCCATTGCCGGATGGCATCAACAATACGCTGCCAAAGATCGGAGATAAGAAAAAGCTGGTCTCCTTGTCGCTCAAAAACGCGATGGAAATGCAGAAAGAACGCGAGCTTCTTCGCGCTGAAAAAGTACGTAAAAAAGCAGAAGCAGTGATCCGCCTTCAGCAGGACCTCCAACTCGCCAATGCTCCAATGGTCATTGAATGCTTTGATAACTCCAATATCCAGGGAACAACACCAGTAGCTTCTATGGTGCGCTTTGCCAATGGCAAACCGGACAAGAAAAACTACCGTCATTTCAATATCAAAACCGTAACCGGTGCGAACGACTTTGAATCTATGCGCGAAATTGTCTTCCGTAGGTACAAGCGTCTGCTGGATGAAGAAAAACCATTACCTGATCTGATTGTCATCGATGGGGGTAAAGGTCAGCTCAGCAGTGCCTGCGAAGCATTACGCTTACTGGGGCTATACCAGCAAGTTCCGATTATCGGTATTGCGAAAAAGCTGGAAGAGATCTACTACCCGGAAGATCCCATACCGCTTCATATCAACAAGAAATCGCCTGGTTTGCACATGCTTCAGTACCTGCGCGATGAAGCACACCGCTTTGCGATCACGCATCACCGTCAGAAGCGCAGCAAAAAACAGATTGATTCCTCCCTAGAACAACTGGACGGGATAGGTGAAAAAACCGCGGCAAAACTACTGGCCCATTTCAAATCTGTGAAGAAAATCAATGAAGCTACCTTAGAAGAAATTGAAAAGATTATTGGACATGCAAAAGCAGTGAAACTGAAGGGCCTGAAAAAATAAAAGGGCCTTGCTACATTAGCAAGGCCCTTCTCTTCTTAGTTCTAAATGATTCTAGTATTCCCAAAGATTATGCTCTTTTTCCATGAGTTGAATTTCTGCCCATTCGCGTGCCCACACACTTTCAAAATAAGGGCGTCCATTGGCCGTGTAGATATCCTCAATCCGTAAGTCATCAGGATTTTCAATTTTTTCGATTACACCTTTAAATAACCTCAGAATTAAAGCATCTGCAAAGTTCTTGTTTTCAGCTGTATTCTGCCGATTAAACCAAACTGCTTCTGCCGGATGATTTCGAAATACTTTCTCTAAATCTTTGTACTTAAACCACCCCAGCGCCTGCCAAAATCCACCATTTTCATTAAGAAATTCAAGTTTAACCGCCTGAATATCATAGTAAAGTCTTGATCTTCTACGATCAAAAATGACATCCTCCATTATAGTAATACGGGTAATATCCCTTGGTGAAACTGTTATGGCGCGTCCACGTTGCGTTGGCTGCCATTCACCATTTCTCGCAGTTGAAGGATTAATGCCAATATTATTATCAACTGTGGATTCATAATTTACACCGTTAAATGAAACAGGATCCCCTGTATAATAATAGGCCCTGGCATCCCATGCAGCAATCATTTCACCCTCTGCAAGCACCATCTTCCCTAAAAACTCATCTTTGGTTTGTGTTTGTTTCAGAGAATCATCCTTATATGAAAAAGCAATCTCGCCTGAGTTATACGCCTTTAAAATGAGTCTGGTGATTTCACCGTTATTGGAAAAGAATCCTTTGTTTTGTTTCTCATTCAGATCAATAACTCGCCACACCCTTAATTTAAATAAATGCTCATAGCGTGGGATTGGATCAACAGAATTCGGATTGTACTGAGGTATATCCTCCTGCGCAGACGCAACTCCAATAACTAGAACAACAAGCAGACAAGAAATAATTCTCGGGTTAAGCATAATAGTAGTCTATTAATTAATCGGAACGTTTAGAGCATCATTTTGATTGACAGTAACAGGCTCTTGTGTTCCTTTGTATGTGGTGCGTGTAATATTTTTCGGTTCAATGTAAATACGGTCATTAGGCCGCATTTGGTTTCTCCATGTTGATAAATCTACGGAACCAGAATTGAGTGTCATTTGGGTAACAACGGAGGAGCCTCGCACCAGGTATACAATCATGTTACGAATGTTGTAGTTTGCATCTTTCGGTACTTCATTCTTAAAGTTTTCATCAGCTTCAGCAATTATCCTTAATCCAAGAGCTGCGCTACCTTTAATACCCTCCTTTAAATTGATATCACGGCCATTAGCATCTTTAACTACAATTCTCGGGCGGGGAACAGGTTTCACATCAAAAGTTTCTGTTCCGATAAAGGTACCGGCATTGTTTACTGATACGGTTACTTTACGCTGGTTCGGTATGATAATTACGTTGCCAATCTTTGAACCCTTTTCAATATCGGCACCTTGCGCTGAAAAGTTAGGATTGTAGTTTGTACCCAAAGCAGGCACGTCAATGTTTACATCATTACCGCAGCCCTGATATAATCTGGGTGCAGTACCAGTGGTAACGCGTATAGTAGGCTTAGCTACAAAGTACTCGATAGTTTGAGGATAAACATCATCGTTCAGTTTGATCTCCGCCTTAAAGCTTTGCTTGGAAATACCCTGTGCATCATAGGTGCTGCCAGCGGCTGTAAATTTCACTTTACCCATTTTGATACCAGTCGCTGGGTCTACTTCCACCTGAATCGGCTTGTCGTTATAAAACATCTCCGGATTGAGAGAAGAAGAGGATGCTGCGATAAACATATCTGCCTCATAAGGGGCACCGGCAGCAACCACAGATGATTTCGGGCGAACCATTGGTATAACTTGCTCGAAACGTACTGTTGCCGCTTCAGCATCTTCTGAGAGTTTGCGAAGTGCCTGGGATTCATACTCCAGAATTTCAGACTGAATCTGAGTGACTGATGCCAGTGCAGCAATAACCGGAGTGTTTTCAAAAGTAAACGTCAGAAAGTCCTTGCGAACGTGGTCCTTATCACCTGCAAATACCGGTATGTCTTTCGGAGCCTTAGCCAATGTTCCGAAACTCATTCCAGTAATAGAATTCAATTCAGAGACATATTTATTTAGCTCGTTTTCAAAATTAGTACCCCACGGAGATTTCTTATCAATCATCATCGTGGCCACCGTAGAACCGTGATTGTTGATCAGTTTCTCATCAACGATGAAGTTTCCGTTGGCATCTACATTTGCCTTTGAAACTCTCTTCATCTCCTTTTTTAATCCCTCGATCCACTCATTGGTGGTTTTAGTTAGTTCACGCACCTTTTGAGCTTTGGCAACAGCAGCCTTGATCTTTTCTTTATCACTCTTGCCTCCCTGCTGAATGATTTTTTCAAGCTCGCGGTCGTTATTAGCATTGGTATCTTCAATTAGCTGACCGAGTGTTTCATTGATAATGGCAAACTTCTCCAATACGGCATTACTTACCTGGAGCGCAAGCAGCGCTGTTAATACCAGGTACATCATACCTATCATTTTCTGCCGGGGTGTTTCCTTTTTTCCTGCCATTGTCTATATGGTTAGGTAATTAAAATCTAGTTCTTAAACCTATCTACTTTTTATAACAGCTTAGTTGCCTCCGCCTTTCATTGCGGTAAGCATGCTGCCGTAAACTTTGTTAAGTGCTGTCAGGTTATCAGACAGTTTGCCCAATTCGGTGGTAAACCGTGTGGTATTTTCACCAACCTTGGTTAGGCCCTGCATGGCACCTGTCAAGCTTTCATAGAACTTGTTCATGTTCTTCACATGGCTGTCGGCATCTTTCAATTCCATTTCATATACAGAGTTCAATGCGGCAAGATTCTTGGTCACTTTCTGAACCTGTGAGTGGTATTCACCCGCGTCTTTTGAGGCGTTCGCCATGGCTCCTACCGCTTCAATGGCAGTCTTGTAAGAAACATTCATGTCGGATAGAGCCTTGGATGCGGTTTTTACGTTGGTGGCGTATTCGTTAGTTGCAACTGCCGCATTAGACAGGTTGTTCATTTGCTTGGCTGAATCGGCCAGGTTGGTAAGGCCTTTACCCAGGTTGTCGAGCAAGTTCTGGTCAACTTTCGCGGTCTTAAGCATTTCATCAATCTTCAGCAACGGAGACTCTGTTGCACCGGCTCCGGCCTTGCGTACCGTAGGCGCAGCAACAGGGCCTTCATAGTCCTCGGCTAATTCAGGATATACTTTAGTCCAGTCAGTTTCTTTGGCAGGCGGTTCAAAAGCACTTAAAAAGAAGATGGCAGCTTCAGTCAAAAGACCAACCATCAGCATTTCATCAGCACCGGTGAGGTGAAGGATTTTAAACAACGCTCCTACGATTACCACCGCAGCACCGATACCGTAGACTTTCGGCATGATGGTTTTAAAGAGTAGTTCAGCAAATCCGCCTTTTTTCTTGCTCATTGTAGTATGGGTTTAAGTTTGAAAGTGTTCAGGTTTTATTAAAGTTAACAGAGTGTTTACATATTCTAAAATTCACTTCCCGATGAACGTCCCAAGTGGGTCAGCGCACACCTGAAACCAATGTAAGCACGGGTTGAGTCCTTGAATTCATAGGAACGTGTTCCGGTCTCGAGGTAGTAGGCCACGTCTTTCCACGAACCTCCGCGCACCACCTTCTTCGGAGCTACACGTGCATCATACTTGATGCTCTCCGGGTTGGTACGGGGGTCAATGTACTGGGGGTTGAGGTCCCACACCGTAGGTACCGAAGCAGGATTAAAGTCATCGAGACACCACTCGGATACGTTACCAGCCATGTCGTACAGTCCGTAATCGTTGGGGAAAAAGGATTGTACCGGGGCTGTGTAAGCGAACCCATCATCATAAAAGTTACCACGGCCTGGTTTAAAGTTCGCTAACAAACAGCCCTTGGCATTGCGTACATACGGATTACCCCACGGGTACTTGGCCATATCGCGGCCACCGCGGGCGGCATATTCCCACTCGGCTTCAGAAGGCAAGCGGAAGTTGGGCATGGGAAACTCACCCACGCTCTTGCGGTAATCGTTCCAGTAAGCCGTACGCCAGTCGGCAAAAAATACGGCTGCATCCCAATTGATTCCCACCACCGGATACTGATCGTATCCCGGATGCCAGTAATAATAATCCTGCACAGGATCACCCATGTGATGAGAGAAGTCGCGCACCCATGCAGTAGTATCAGGATAGTACTTATCGCGGAAAGTTTGCTGATCAATAGTTTCGAAGCCTTCAATGCTGCCGTTATCGATTAGAAAGAAATCGGTAAACTGACGGTATTCATTGTTGGTAATTTCTGTGTCGTCCATATAAAATGAACCAATCGTCACCTGCTTGTTGAAGTTGATCTGTGTGGAGGCCGGGTCCTCATCAGCCTGACCCATGTGAAATGTTCCTGCAGGAATAGGCACCATACCCAACGGCATCGTCATAACCCAGCCTGGCGGGCGGCCTTGTGCGCCAACCAGCTCACCTCCGTCTCCACCTCTACCACCTCCGAACAATCCGCAGGCAGTAATAGCCAGGCCTGCAACAACCAACAGAAGCTTTGAAGAAACCGATTTGTTCATAGTATAGCGAGAATTACGTCTTAAATAAAGTTTCGAAAATAGTGTTATCTGCCTTATTATTGAAAATTGCTTAACAAATTCTGCAAAATTTGAATAATATCAAAATATCCAGTTTTAATGCCGGTACCTCGGTGTCCGCACAATCTTCTTTACACCTCCGGTGACCACCGGCAAACGGTAAGTCATTAGGAACTCATGCGAAAAGTTTTCCTTAGCCGCACGGTCCTTCAAAATAAAGTCGATGGAATACCCGGCCCGCAGCGAGCGGTCCTTTAAAAAAGCATATCCCAGCAACAGGTTGACGGCTTCCGATGATCTAAACGCCAAACCTCCCCACATCGTATCTTTATACGTAGCTATTCCGGCTAAATCGACTGTGTATTTGTTAAAATCTGTTTTCAACAGGATAGAAGGGCTGATCTGCAAGTCCATGCTAACATCGAAGAAATAACCGGCCGTCAGGTTCATGTGTGTCTCCAGTGCATTCCGCAGGGTGCTGCCAAAGTCGAACTCCGATTTAAGCAAGTGATTAAAACCTGCCCCAACATAGTACTTCGGGTTACGAAACATCACCCCAACACCCAGGTCAGGACGGATCTGTGACTCCTTACCGTTGTTACTAATGAATGGATCATCTTCATCAATTGGCCGGTATTGGCTAAAGTCGATTGTTTGTGAGTACATGCCAAGCTTAACACCAAAGCTGAGTTTGCTCTCTTTAATTCCCAGGTGATAAGCATACATAGCCTGTGCCTCCAGGTTGTTTTGAGGACCAAGGCGATCGTTCATCACATAAAAGCCAAATCCGCTCTTAAGTTTTTGAATCGGTGTAGAGAAGGTGAGTATTTGTGTTGTCGGGGCTCCGCCATCGCCAAATGAAGACTGATAACCTTGCCATTGTAATCGGTATAAAAGGGACGCCTGCGTCAGTCCATCCTCACCGGCAGCAGCTGGTGTAAGGTACAGGTGATTAAACATGTACTGGGAGAACTGGGCATCTTGCTGCGCAAATAGGGAGTAACTACTGAGGGCTAGCAGAAGGCAAAAAATGGTATGTAAAACCTTTCTCAACATTAAAAGTCACAACATGTAGCCGTTAAAGTAAAGGTTTTTTTGTGATACAATCAAAATGAAGGGTGTTAAAGTGTCTCAAAAAACACTTTTTGCTAAAAACCAACAGGTGAAGTACTTACTTGTTGCCATTGACCCGCTTGACATAAAGTTCAAGAGCCCCGGTCATGGAAGGTGCATTGGGGAGCGGTGCTTCAATATCCAGTATCAGGCCTGCATCGCGTACAGCTTTAGCTGTTGTGGGGCCGAATGCTGCAATGCGAGTATTGTTTTGTGTGAAGTCAGGAAAATTAACGAACAGGGAGTTGATGCCTGACGGACTAAAGAATGCCAGCACATCATAATAAACTTCTTTGAGATCAGACAGGTTACTGGCCACCGTGTGGTAGATGATTGCCTCGGTGTACTGAAATCCATGGTCCCGAAGAAAATCAGGTATGTCATTCTTACGGATATCAGAACAGGGGAACAGGTATTTCTCGCTCTTATGTTTCTTGAGAATTTCCAGCAGATCCTGTGTTGTTTTGAGGCCGGTAAAAATTTTACGCTTGCGGATGACAATGTACTTCTGCAAGTAATTGGAAGTTTGTTCAGAAATGCAGAAGTACTTCATGTCGGCAGGCATCTCAACCTTTAGTTCATTGCAGATCTGAAAAAAATGATCCACCGCATTTCGGCTCGTAAAGATGATGCCGGTGTGATTAAGGATGTCTATTTTTTGCTTGCGGAAATCTTTTGCAGAGACGGGTTCAACCTGAATGAACGGACGAAAATCAATCTTAAGATTAAATTTTTCAGCGAGCTTGAAATAAGGAGAATTGGGATCAGTCGGTGCTTCTTGCGTGATCAATATACTCTTCACCTTACGCAGCCGCTCATTCACTTTTTCACTCATGTCAACAGAAACTTGATTCACCTACTCGTAGAGTATCTTAACTATAAACAGAAAGGGTATTATTTCAGTGGCACAAATGTACGAAAATAAATGAAACACAGATACCTGTCTCCGCCCGGCCAGCTTCACGAATAACACAACAATCCATAATGCCAGGACCCAACCAATTACTGCATATCCGTTCAGGGAAAATGTTGCGCCTGCAGTAAGAAACACCACCGATTCTGCTACGCCCAGCAACAGCATTGATAAAATTATTATTCGGATAAAATCATTGAACTGGGCCCTTGCCTGATCGGTCATTCCAAAAAGTAAAGCAGCCAGGTAGGTTACCATCGCTTTAACAAACAATACTAACAATAGCATAACGCTTACT
>JALOMI010000310.1 GCA_025455465.1 Cyclobacteriaceae bacterium
CCTTTTGCTTCATCGTAGATAATGGAGTGAACAACCGCATGGGTACGCAACGTCATGTTACCGGTCTTCGCTGCCCACGGCAGGGTGGAAGCATTGGCACTGAAGTATCCGCCAAACGGACAACCCCTCTGGCATAGGTTACGGTTCTGACAACGCATGCGTCCCTGGTCTTTGAATTGTTCTTCATTGCCTGAGATGTGCGCACATCGTGCGAGGATCATGTGGCGGCTGCTGCCGTAATGTTTTTTTAATTGTTCCTGGAAATATTTTTCCACGATGTTGAGCTCATAGCCAGGAAGAAATTCTCCATCCGGAAGTTGGGGTATGCCATCTTTATTTCCTGAAACACCGGCAAATTTTTCTACATGGCTGTACCACGGTGCAATGTCTTTGTAGCGGATGGGCCAGTCAACAGCAAAACCATCGCGGGCCGGTCCTTCAAAATCAAAATCCGACCAGCGTTGCACCTGTCGCGCCCACAACAACGACTTGCCGCCAACCTGGTAACCACGGATCCAATCGAAAGGCTTGTCCTGGATGTAAGGATGCTCCTTATCCTTCACGAAGAAATGCATGGCATCTTCACGAAACGCATAGCACCGGCTCACGATCGGGTTCTCATTTACAATATCGTTTGTGAGCTGACCGCGGTGTTCAAACTCATAAGGCAACATGTTGGTGGTGGGATAATCGGTGATGTGTTTCACATCACGTCCGCGTTCAAGCACCAGTGTTTTTATTCCATGCTCGCACAATTCTTTCGCAGCCCAGCTTCCGCTCATACCTGAGCCAATTACAATAGCCTGGTAGGTTCTCTGGTTTACTGCGTCTATATTAAAATTAGCCATGAATAGTTTCGTTTTGAATGTCGGTTAATAATACTGCGCCTTTATAATCACCCGGGATAATTTTAAAAGGTTTGATTTCCGCCATGATGTATTGCGACATAGTAAATCCCTGGATAGTGAACCGCTTTGTAATGCGAAGAAATTCAAGGATGGATTTCTCCGGTTCCTGTTCAGTTTTATCGTCAAGAGCTAATCCGGTGGTAATGATTTTTGCTTTGTCGTCAGCCGAAAGCTTTTCAAATGAATTACTTGCTGTTTTCTCGCTCCATGCATCAAATTGCTGAAGTCCTGCACTGAAAGCTGTTTGCTGTTCTTCGGGTAAACAGTCGTTGACCAATACCAGGATAAAATCATGCACCTCTAGGTCGGCAGCGCCTTTCAGGTTTCCGGCAGGAATGATCGTCTCGGCAATGGAAGCCAGCAGGATTCGCAAGGAGGGAGTAACCTGCAGGTTTTCATAAGCTTCCAGAATATCTTCTTTACTGAAATTACAGGAGGGCACCAGCACCATACCACCGGTAATAAGGGCCAGACTTTTTAAGACTTCTCTTCGATCCATATGAATCCATTTTGTGAATTCAATAGTAAAGGCTTTGCACTACATTTCATAACGTATTTTTACAGAAAGATTACGGGATTCAATTCTGAATCATCACTCATTCACTATTTTCTTCAAAAATATTTCGGTTTATTAAGGCTTCTAAACCGAATCTCATGAAATCCATTCTTCTCGCCTGCGCGTTTTGCTGCACGCTGGTTGCTTTTGCACAAACTGAATTCAACCCAAAATCAAAATCTGATCGCGACAAAGAGTTTGTCATAACGGAACTGAATAAAAAATTTCCCGTCTATAAAAAGGTGGCCAGTGATATCTGGTCGTATGCCGAACTCGGTTTTCTTGAAACCAAAAGCATGAGCCGGCTGGTGGGCGTTCTTCAAAGTGAAGGCTTTACCATCACGACCGGTGTATCTGAAATGCCGACCGCCTTTGTGGCCACGTATGGAAATGGAGGGCCGGTAATCGGTATCCTGGCTGAGTTTGATGCCCTGCCGGGCTTATCGCAGGACTCTATTCCGCAACGTCAAATTATCACTGAAGGAGGTCCGGGTCATGCATGCGGCCATCATTTGTTTGGAACGGCTTCCGTTGCAGCAGCAGTAACGCTTAAGGACTGGCTGATCAAAAATAAGAAACAGGGAACTATCAAATTGTTTGGAACACCAGCCGAAGAAGGCGGATCAGCTAAAGTATATATGGTTCGCGATGGTCTCTTCAACGATGTGGATGTAGTGCTGCATTGGCATCCGTCCAGCGATAACGATGCAAGTCCGGAATCGTGCCTTGCTATTAAGCAAACCATGTTTCGGTTCTACGGAAAATCAGCTCACGCAGCGGCAGCTCCGCAGGCAGGACGATCAGCACTTGACGGACTGGAGGCTATGAATTACATGGTAAACCTCATGCGGGAACATGTTCCGCAGGAAGCCCGGATTCATTACATAATCAGCAAGGGCGGGTTAGCGGCAAACGTGGTACCCGATTTTGCTGAAGCTGAATACATGGTGCGCCATCCGGATGCACGGGTTGTTGAGCAGATCTGGAACCGTATTGTTGAAGCGGCTGAAGGTGCTGCCAAAGGAACCGGAACTACTATGAAATATGAAGTGATCTCGGGTTCGTTCAACCTGGTGCCAAATGAAACCCTTTCAAGGCTCATGTATAACAATCTTAAAATTGTAGGAGGTGTGAAGTACACACCCGAAGAAACAGAGTTCGCCCGCAAGATTCAGAGCACGCTGGATTTTAAAGTACCACCCATTGAAAGCGCAGCCGTGGTTCAACCGTATAAAACAGGTGGGTTCTTTCCGGCTTCAACCGATGTTGGTGACATAACCTGGGTTGTTCCTACTGCCGGTTTAGGAACTGCTACATGGGTACCGGGCGTACCGGCTCATTCCTGGCAAGCCGTGGCTACCGGTGGCATGAGTATCGGTTACAAAGCCATGAACAATGCAGCCAAAACCATGGCCATGACCGGAATTGATATTTTTAATAATCCATCCATCGCTACCAGTGCTAAAAAAGAATTAGCCGATTATGTAGGACCTGACTTTAAGTATAAGTCCATGATTGGTGACCGTAAACCTCCGCTGGATTTCCGGAAAGGCAAGCAGTAGGAATATTGTCGATTGCATTAATTCGGTTCTTCATGATTCGCTATTTTCCTTTTTCGCCTGTGTTTGATATTAAAATGGGCACTTCACCGATGAAGGAAGAAGATTCCATTATTGAGGTGGATGAGCACTACCATCATGAAGTTCAATTAAAGGAGTCGTTATTAACCGAAGACCATAAGTACTACTACAACAATTTACCGGGCAGCGAGCAGGCTGAATGGGATGCACTTGAAAAGGTCGTGCATGATTTGGTAAAGCTTGATCCGGAAAATTTCCATCTTGATAAAAGGGGAGACCGTTGGTTTTGGTATAACCGTTTGGCAGGCATGGAGACCTCTTTTGTTTTTGGTGATGATTCTACGTTGCCTTTTTCTCCTCTTGATTGGATTGGCAGACAGGTACAGGAAGATTTGATTCTGCTGAACCAGGATGGAATCGTAAAGGCCGGACAATTGTGTTTTCCCAGCGGCTGGTCGTTAAATGAAAAACTGGGCAAGCAATTCCTGGATGTGCATGCTCCTTTACCCGCAGTCACACA
>JALOMI010000311.1 GCA_025455465.1 Cyclobacteriaceae bacterium
CCAGCCGGTTCCGTTGGCATCGGCTTCTTCAATGTTGGCAAACGCATAGCCACCGCTCAGGGTCAGCATGTTTTCCTGGCTAAACGCAATCAGTGTTGAGGTTGCCAGTATGATAATTGCAAGTGTTTTTTTCATTTCTATTTTAGTTTTAAGTTTTTACGTTAACGTTTAAGCAGAGGAGCGATAATCGATATTAAAATGTAAACCCAAATCGTATAACCGTGCCAAAGGTATTGACATCATAGCGGAAGCGATCCTCACCGGTGCCCTTGTCATAATCCATCCCCAGAATCCGGTAACCGATGGAAGTATGAAACAGGTGTGAGAAACGATAACCTACATCGCCTTCTAATTGCCAGGTAAAGTCTGAGCCGACACCAAAGCCACCAAAGTCTCCGCGGAAACCGAAAAGCCATTTGTCATTCACATCACCGGTAAGTCGCATGATAAATACCGGATCGAACCAGGTTTGGGAAACTGAAGCACTCAGTGATTCTGTTCCACCGCCTGCCACATTGCGTGTTACATCAAGTCCTGAGGTTAAGTAATTGATCCGTCCCCCGATACCGGCTTCCAGAAAAGGAGCAAAGCGGTACAGGCCATCGAGTTCGAACATGAGTTGCTCAGCAGTTCCTTTGCCGGAGTTAATGACGGTAGTAGGTGTGGCATCTTCTTCAAGATTCATGTACAAGAAGTCGGATGCAATTGTCCACTTGTCAGACTGTGCTTCCAGCGTTAGCATGCCGCCAAATTTCAGGTTACTGAAGATATCGGAGGGTGAAGCATCAACTTCTACTGCGGGAAGGTTACGCAGGCCTAAATCACCCGACATGTTCGGAAAGATCATATAGGGTTCAACCAGAAACTTCCATTTCTTATACGATGAGGTATTCTGGGTCCAAGCGGTTGTGCACGCGAACAGAAGTAAAACAAAACAAACTGCTCTTTTCATGGTTTTAGTTCTTTTGGGGATTGAAATTAGTGGTGTGGCATAACCTTCACCATGACTTTCATCACCCTAACGTCCTAACATTCAGATAGATTTCTAGACGCAGACGTTCATTAAAATTTCTTAAATTGATATTGTGATTACGAGGATTAATTCAAAAGGCTGGACTTGCAATCTCATTTTAATTTTAAAATTGAGATTGCTTCGCTATTGCTCGCAATGACGTGGTATTAGGACTTGAAGCGGATACTCACAAAAACGAACTACACTGAATACTATGAGCAAGAATAATTCTGAAAAAATCTGGATTGAAGCAGGCTATAATCAGTTTGCGGTTGAGGGTCTGGAAGGTATTCAGGTGGAACGCCTTGCTAAAATCACTGGCCTTAACAAGTCCGGCTATTATCATTATTTCGGTAACCAGGAAACCTACCTGGAAAAATTAATGGAGTATCACCTTCAGTTTGCTGTTCCGTTCACCAATGAGCTGAGAGCGATTAAGCAATTCGATCCTGAATATATGGAGCTGCTCATCCGACACTCCACGAAATTAATGTTTACGAATCAAATAATTAAAAACCGTCATTTGCCAATTATGGTAAGTACGCTTGAGGCAGTAAACAAAATTATAGATCCCGTATTGTCCGATTTATTTGCCGATTTTATTGGCTTTAAAGATTATGCTGAATTTTCTGTCAGATACTTTAACCAGGTGCGGTATATGTTTCATGCCCGTATTACGCCCGAACAAATGAATTATGAATACTTGCGTGATTTTATGTACCAGGCCAGGGAGGTTGCTCAACAAGCGGTAGCCATCGGTGCGAAAACTAAATCGTAGTCGCAAAAAATCATTCAACTGGTTGAAGGCTTTTCGGTGTTTTTCCTAACCAGGAGGTTACCCATCCAAGCGATATCGTTGTAAAGTCCTGACCGATGCGGACGACCGCACCTTTACTGACACTCAACTTTAGTGAATTTTGTTTTCCTACGGGCATGACAGCCGTTATGCCTACGCGAAAGTTTTCCTGCCGGTCGTCCAACTTCACATCATCAATCGCGGATTCGCCTCCCGTATAAAAAGTTGTATTCAACGCTACCCAATGCCGGGGCGTGAAGTTATAACTGATATGAGCTTGAAAGGCACCCAGGGGTTCCTGCGTACGAACGGCATCGCCCGGATAAAACGAAGAATTATTCGTAAAGTACCACACCCCTGCGTAGGCATCCAAAAGCCAGCGTTTACCAAGCGGATACGACAGAGCCACTTCAGGTCTTATGGCATACCGGTTAGTACCCAGGTTGATGAGTTTATCCGGAAAGAATTGACCGGTTGGCAATACGGCATTCAGGCTTAGGGCCACAATGGGTTTACGGGGCGATTTCATTATTGTTTCCGCGGTGGAGGCTGGTGCGCCAACCAGCAATACCGAAAAGCGCATGCGCATATCGGCAAAACCGGAACGGGTAATGCGATCGGGTTGATTTTGAACTTCACCGGAAACCTGGGCCCAGGAATAGGGCAGGGCAGCCAGGACTTGAGCGGTTTTGCCAAAAAGGGGGAATGAATGAACGTAACTCAATAGGAACGACTGAACATCAGCATCTAGGTTTTTAATGGGCAGGGTAGGATCGGTCACCACGCCTCCATAGGAATACGAGAAACCAGCAACCGCAGAATGTGTATTTACCGGAACCCATATATAGGCACGCGGATCCAGGTCCTGGGCTATACCTGTAGTTGTTATGAATAATAAATTTAAAAGTAGTGGTATACTTTTTTTCGAGTTCATTTTCAGATCAATTAAGCACCACTAAAATTGGAGAAAAGCTATTGATCGCTTAATGATATTGATCAGGTTTTAATTAATGCAGGCTAGTATTTAAATAGAATGCATTAATAGACGAGTCCGTCTATAATATCAATTGTAAATACAGTGTTTTTTAAATTATCATTTCCTGATTACCAGGTGACGAATATCATATTCTGAGATGTTGGTGCTTCCCATATTTGTGAGAGTTATCAAATACGAAGCTTATGAAAAATAATGTGATTAAAATCTTCTTGTTCATTGGGTTTTTCGCCTTCATGGCGTGCGAAACTCAAAAGCAGGAACCCACGGCTGCCAGCACCAGCTCAACGGAAGGAATCGATCGCACGGTGTTGCCGATCAGGCAACCACAACTACCTACGTATAATCAACTGGAAGCAAAAGATATAACGCCTCCGGCCCGCTTTGAAGTAAAGGCACCGGAAGGTGCACCCAACGTGATCCTGGTTTTGGTGGATGATTTGGGCTTTGCCGGAACCAGTCAGTTTGGCGGCCCGGTAAGTACACCTACGTTCGATCGCATTGCCAGCGAAGGTGTATATTATAATAACTTCCACACAACGGCATTGTGTTCACCCACACGCGCTGCTATAAAAAGCGGCCGTAATCACCATGTGAATAACATGGGCTTCATTACTGAGATGTTGGCTGGATTCGCCCAGACACTGGTCGAGCCGCGCCCGCTCAGACGAAGGAAGCGGCGCTCCAAGTGTCTCTCGCAGCGCAGTGGCGGCGCTTACCAAGCTGAAGGCCAGACGGGTCTCGCCTCGCCGAGCGGC
>JALOMI010000312.1 GCA_025455465.1 Cyclobacteriaceae bacterium
CCAGGTTGGATTGCAACGGGGTGGAGATGTCGATCATGAATTGCGGTTTCTCACTGGGAGGGAACAGGCTGAAACCAATGATCGGAAACAACATCAGGGCACCGCTAAACATCAGCACCGCTACCAGTACGGTAATCCAGGGATTCGCCAGGGCTTTGTCCAGTACCTGCGCATAACTTCCGTGAATAATTTTCTTTAAAGCGCGCATGAAGATATTTCCATCGGGATGTCCGTGCTGTTCTTTTAATATCCGGCTCGACAGGAAAGGAATGATGGTCAGCGATACCAGCATGGAAGCCAGCACGCAGGTGATGACGCCCATCGGAAGGCTGCGCACAAAATCACCGGATGCTTCCGGCAGAAAGACCAGCGGTAAAAAAGCCACGATCAGCGTAGCCGTACAGCCGATCACGGCCAGTGTGATTTGTTTGGTGCCTTTGATCGTGGCTTCCAGGCGGGAATGTCCTTCACGCATCCAGCGCTCAATATTCTCAACCACAACAATGCTGTCATCTACCAAAAGTCCGAGTGCAACCACTAAACCCACGATGCTCAGTTGATTGAGGGTATAGCCCAGGAAGTTCATCAGTACAATGCCTATGGCTAGCGACAAGGGGATGGAAATCATCACAATGAGTGCTGCGCGGTTTCCGAGGGGAAGCAAGGTGACGGACACCAGCAATATGGCGATGATGAAGTCGATTCCCAGTCCGCTCAGTCGCCTGTTTACGTTAACGGCCTGATCAAAATGATGAACCAACTCGATATTGCCCGGAAGTTTCTTTTTGAACTGGTCGATCGCCTGCAGGTATTCTTCCTGTGTGCGGGTAATATTTTCAAAAGGCTTTTGTGCCGCGGTTACGAAAACACTGCGGTACCCGTTCAGGCGCGTGATGTGTGCATCTTCTTCATAGGTATCGTAAACAGAGGCAATATCACCGAGGTATACGATGGAATTGCCGGAGGCAAAGACAATGGTGGCGCGGATTTCCTGGGCATTGCGAAAGTTACCGCTGGTTTTGATGTTAAAGGATTTTGTTCCGGCATTGATGCTCCCTCCGGGAATATTTGCCAATTCACTCTGAAGACTTCCGATCACCGCATCAGCCGGAATATTCAGCCGGGCCATTTTTTCCAGTTGCAGGTCAATCCGAACGATACGGTCCGGCAGCCCGTGTATTTTAACCTTTTTCAATGCCGTAATCTTTTCCAGTTCATCGCGTAAGCCTTCGGCATACTGCTTCAGCTGATCGCGGGAGGCATTTTCCGAGATCAGCGCAATCTGCACCACGTTTACATCGGAGGGCTGTACCCTGCGCACTTCCAGCAAGGCAATATTTTCCGGTAACTCTGTTCGAAGGGCGTTGACCTCGCGTACCAGTTCAGAATATTTGTCGTCCACATCACTGTCGTACGTGTAGTAAACGGCCATTGACATCACACCGTCACCAACAGTGGTTTTGATGCGCTTGATATTTTCCAGTTCGGAGAGGCGTCTTTCCAGCGGTTCAGCGATCAGCTCTTCCATGTCTTTCGGACTGGCCCCCGGGTAAATAGCTACAATAGGGTATTGCGGAGCGTTCAGTTCAGGATCTTCTGAACGGGGCATGTTGATGATGGTGGTAACGCCCAGGGCGATGATCATCAGAAAGATCACCAGTGTGAACTGATAATTTTTAACCGCGTATTCCGATATATTCATAATCGTATTAAGAATTCAATGTTCAAGGTTCCGCGTAAAGTCTTACTACTTACATCGTAAGTCTTATGTTTTGCTACTTATGTCTTGCTCCTCACGTCTCCCTTCAACACTATTCGACCACTTTAATCAATGATCCTTCGCGCAGGTAGGCGCTGCCTGAGACAATCAGTTGGTAACCGTCTTGCAGTCCGGAGGTCACATACACATGGTCGCGATCGAGCCGGGCCACTGTTACCGGAATTTTCCTGACGCGCTGCCCGTCTTCGGTGATGAAGACATAACCCGACTGGGCATTTCCATCCAGCAGGGTTTCGTACGGAATCTTCCAGAATTCTTCCTGCTGCGAGGCATTGATTGTGGCCTTGCCATACAGACCAGCTGCCAATCCTGTTATCGGGTCGTCCAGAGTCAGTTCGATGCTGAAGGAACCACCGACCATTTCACTGCCTTCCGATTTGCGGGTGACGACAGCCTGATAGGTTTTTCCGGGGATGATGTCTGTGGTAACCGTGGCCTGATCACCCGAGCGAATAACGGCCCACTCGCGGTCGCTAACCGCAGTTTTTAATTTCCATTGATTTCTTCCGGCTCCATTGGTCAGCAGCACCGGTGTTCCTGCACCGATCACTTGCCCTTCGCTGCTCATTTTTTTCAGCACGAAGCCATTAGCCACCGCTTTAATTTCGGAATAGGCGCGGTTGAAGTTGGCGGCTTCCAGCTGGCGGGTAGATAATTCCAGTCCGGTGCGCGCATTTTGATACTGTTCCAGCGTTGCCACGCTGTCTTTGTATAAATTCTCCACGCGCTGATAATCACGCACGGCTTTTTCATAAGCCAGCCGGGCTTGTGCCACCTGGGCATTGATTTCCGTAAGTTTCAGTCGCGCAAGCACCTGACCTTCCTTGACGGCATCACCTTCCTTGACAAAGATGTTGTCGATGATACCCCCAGTCTTGAACGACAGGTAGGTTTCATCATCCGTGGTAAAGATGCCGCTGCAGCGGATCGTCATACTGGCCGATTCCTTTTTGACCGGCATCACCCGCACAGGAATAATTTCATTACGCGGCACTTCAGAATCCGTTGACTTTTCAGCATCAGGCTGACAGGCCTGAAGGAGCAGCAGAAGGAGGAGGGTTAATACAAATATTCGATTCATCATCTTTCAAGCGGTTAAATCATCATACATTATCGCAAGGTATAGGCAGCAGTTTCGCGTTCGAGGGCAGCCTCTGCCATGAGCACACGGTATTGATTGAGGTTTACCGATAGCTGGGCGCTGGTTAGTTGGTTGCGTGCATCAATGGCTTCAATGAATGTGTTGACGCCTTCCTTATAGCCGCGTTCAATGAGGCGCTGGTAGCTTTCGGCTGCTTCCAGTTGCTTCAGGGCACTCAGGTAATTCTGGTAGGTGCTGATCAGAAAATTTCTGGATACCTCAGAACTCATGTGTACCTGCTGCTGAACCAGGCTATAACTCAATTCAGTGGATTTGACATCCAGCCGGGATTGAGCAATTCGGTGGCGATTGGTAAATCCGGCAAAGACCGGCATCTCCAGGGAGAATCCGTACAGGTAAAAATTGGATTGACTTGTGTATTTCAGGTTTTCGGATTGTGCGCCAAGGTCAAGAAATCCGCTCAGGCGTGGCGACCAAAAGAGCTTGTTCTTTGAAACGACATTTTCGTTTAACGTCTGCAGTGCCTTCAGCTGAAACAACTCTTCCCGCTGGCGGGTATCTGCCGGTTCACTGATCAGCAGGGATGCACGCACCAGATCGGCAGCCGGAGAATAATCGGTTGAAATGGCCGCGTCTGCGCTTCGGTTCAACAAAAAGTTGAAAAAGAGCTGCGC
>JALOMI010000093.1 GCA_025455465.1 Cyclobacteriaceae bacterium
TCCGGATCCGCGCCCGGGCCGCCGGGCTCCGGACCACCCACCGCTGGACCGGCCGCCTGGCCATCACCGCCGCCCTCGTCACCCTCCTGACGGGCCTTCGCCTGGTGGGGCTCCCGTAATCCCCTCTCCCTGTCCCGCTGCCGGGAGTGTGCCCGGGCCAGTTCTCCGCTCAGCACAATCACCTCCGGATTTAACAACTGGATCAGAATGGCGATGCCTTTGCCGAGGTGATGCCCGACTTCCGCCAGCACATTGATGGCAAACTGATCACCGCGCAAAGCAGCATCAATGACCAGGGAAGGTTCAATTCGGGAACTGTTGGTGAGCTGGGTGATCAGTGTGCTTTTTCCGGCTTCAATACCTTCTGCGGCTAACCGCGATAAGGCCGATCCGGAGGCTACCGTTTCGAGGCAACCGATTTTTCCGCAATGACAGAGTAAGCCGTTTTCAACGAGTGGTATATGCCCGAATTCACCCGCAAAGCCCTGGGAACCTTTCCGCAGGCGGCCGTCCATGATGATGCCGACACCGACACCCCAATCCATGGAAATAACCACGACATCTTTTCTCTCTTCTTTCAGTCCGAACCGGAATTCCGCCAGGGCAGCACTCTTTACATCATTTTCAACGAAAACAGGTTTATTAAACCGGGACTCGAAAAAGTCTTTCACCGAATGTCCATCATCCGCATCAGCAGAGTTGACGAAGTAGGTGTAGTTCGTTCCGGTGTTTGAGGATACCAGGCCGGCCATGCAGATACCGATTCCGGCCAGTTTATCGCGGCTGATGCCGCATTCGTCAATCAATTGAGTGGCTAATGAATACAGCCGATCAAGCTCGTTATAATCTTTCGAAATCTCCAGTTGGTGACTGCGGATACCACTGATGCAGTTGTTCTGGTTGTCGTAGATCGCCATGCGGGTAACGTAACGCTCCACATCCAGGCTGAGTACAAAGAGGGAATTGCTTTTTAATCCGAAAAGATCAGGCTTGCGACCGCCATACGATTCACCGCGACCTTTTTTTTCAAGGATGCCTGCCTGCATCAATTCCGCCAGCAACGTATTGGAGGTAGGGTAGCTGATATTGAATTTCTGGCAAATCTCTGAATTAGTACTTGAACCTTTAAGATATAAGTACCTGATAATCTTGCTTTTGAGTCCGATTTTTTTACGTTCAATCGGATTGAGGTTTTCAGCTTGTATACCTTCCAGCAGGTGGTGCATTGGTGAATTTATGATCAAATATAGGAAAAGATTCTACCAACTATACATACTTAATTAAAAATATCAAATAAGTATTATTTATATCATGATTTAATACAGTAACTAATGGCTACGCGTTTTCTTAATGACTCGAATGCAACCCTTGTTGAAAAGTGACGTTTGGGCTTTTCATGTCTTATAACATATCTGTCAAAAAGCGGTTTATTGCAGTTTAGACCGGGCAAATAGTGCTATTCATGATCAGATTTTTACCGCTCATTCTCATTTGGCTGATCGCAGGAGTGTATTCGGTTAACGCCCAAAAGAATCCTTTCGGGATCAAACCGTTAAATGATACCACCCTGGTTGAAAAAAACGGCTTTTTCCTGATTCCGCTGATTTACTATACACCGGATACACGATGGGCTTTCGGTGGTGCCGGTGTCTATTACTTTAAGGTCCCTCCCAAATACGAATACCAGAAGCTTACCCGCGTGTCTTACTTGCAGTTTCTGGCGGATTATACCCAGAACAATCAGCTTGATATCTGGGGCGTTTGGAATATTTTCACCCGAAATGAGGACTACTTGCTCAAAGGTGAGATGCGTTTCCGCGATTTTCCGGACCGGTTTTACGGCATCGGAAACAACACACCCAAAGAAAATGAGGAACGCTATGGCTATAAGCTGATCAGCATCAAGAACCTGGCGATGAAAAAGATACGCCCTTCCTTGTTTGCGGGTGTGGATTATCACTTTGAGTACGAATATGATTTCCGATTGGAAGAAGGGGGGCAATTGGGTGAGGGAACAATAACCGGTTACAACGGTGGCATTGGATCAGCCATAGGACTTGTCAGCGTGTATGACAGCCGGGATAATGCCATCAACGCATTCAGCGGTAAACTGATTGAGGTATCCTCTTACTTTTACCTGCCGGCCCTGGGCAGCACCTTCAATTTTGTGGCGCTGAACGGCATCTATCAGCATTACTGGAGCCTTCCCCGAAAACAGTCCCTTGCCCTGCAAACAAAACTGCGGTTTACCTACGGAGAGGTACCGTTTCTCGATATGTCCACAGCCGGTGGGGATGATATCCTTCGCGGTTATCCCAAAAACCGTTTCCGAGACAATCACTTTGCCGGTACCCAGCTCGAGTACCGCTTTCCGTTGTTCTGGCGTTTCGGGATGGTAGCTTTTGCGGGTGTGGGTGATGTCTTCAACCAGCCCAGTGATATCCTGGCCAAGACCCTGAAGTATTCCGTTGGCTCAGGGTTACGTTTCGTTGTCAATCCTGCCGAGCGCCTGAATGTACGCTTTGATTATGCCTGGGGCCGGGAAGGAGGATATTTCTATTTCTCGGTGGCTGAGGCGTTTTAATGGATTCTTTACCAAAAACCTCAGCTTTATTATATCAAATAATTATTCAGGATAAATACGTACGTCTTGTTAAGAAGCGGTAGACTTGCAGCATGACCGAACGCGAACTGATCAAGCTGGAAGGAACGATCCGAAAAAAAATGGAGGATGTTAAAAGCCAGCGTGTTACCCTAAAAGACTCCGGACTGGGCTCGCTGATGAATATGCTGAAGAAGGTGGATGAAGCCCTCTATGAGTCCATCTTTCCGGAGTACAAAGCCATGGTGCAGAAGTACAACATCTTCAAATAATCCGGTTGCATACCGGCTTTTATCTAGCCGAAGCCGTCCCATTGCTGTTTCACTTCAAATCAGAATTCCATACTTTCGTGCCCTTCTGAAAACGAACCATAATGGCCGATAATACGGATATCAATCACGTAGTCAACAAGTTACAATTTCACTACTGGCTCAGCGACCGCACCCATACCATGGATGCCCTGGTGCTGAACAAGTGCGAACGGGAATTGCTGGAAATCACCCGGGCCGTAGCCAAACTATGTCAGGTGAACCTGATGTTGGAAACGGAGCCTTCCGGTAAAGGCGGATTGAAAAGCTGGCTGACGCTGGCCCCCAAGACGCCCAGGAAAACATCTCCGTCACGCGTAGCGCTGGTTAAGGTAATGGTAGCCGCTGGCATAGCCACATCACCCAAGGCTTCCGCCAGTACCGTACTGAACCGGTTACTCGACAGCCTCGCCACGGAAGCAGGATTGTCCGATGAGCAGCTGCATCAGTGGCAAAACAACCGGCAGCAGTTGAAAGAAGAAGCAGCCAGGCTGATTCCCGTTATGGATCAGCATCCGGTGATCCGCAAGCGCAGATCCAATCTCTTTAAACTGCTGAGCAAATATCCGAAGGTGAAGGGCTTCTCCGTTAGCCTGACAAACAAAAGCCATAAACCCGTTACGGAAGACCTGCTGATTGTGCATGATCAGTTTGCCCAGCAAATTATCAGCACACCGGCCGTGCCTACGGAAGTAGTGGAGCAGGCGCAGCTTGAAATTATCTCACCCGTGCTGGTAAAGGGACCGCACAAATGGAAGGGAATGTATCAGCAGCAGCCTATTTCCTTCACTATGAAATCGGATGAGTTTATGGAGCTGGTTCAAACCGGCAAAGTGGAATTTAAGAGTGGCTCTACCATTACCTGCAACCTGGCCATCGATAAAAAGATGACTGCAGCCGGGGAGGTGCGCATCAGCGGATACAACATTCTTTCGGTAAGCCGCTATTCGGAAAACGGAAAGACCCTGGTGGTGGCAGAAGAAAGGCCCAAGCCTAAACAGCCTGTTGTCAGCAAACGTCAGCTGGATTTATTCGGATAGACCGGTCAGGACTGCAAACCGTATTCTTTGGCCAGGTTGCGTTTGATGTAGAACGGTACAATCGGCAACAGCGCTGCAATGAAGTAAATAATCACGCGCTTCAGGCTCCATGGGTATTCCTGCCAGCAGATCATCAGGGCACCCATGTACAGCATGAATAACACACCATGGGCCCAGCCCACAACAGTAACGGCAAAGGGAAAATCAAGGACATATTTGAGCGGCATGGCAATCCCCAACAACAGGATGTAGGAGATGGCCTCCAGCTCCGCAATCCGGGCAAACCAGTAGATCTTCTGAGGCATACGCGTAATCAAGGCGCAAGTATACAGCATAAATCGAAATTCAGTCTCCTGTACGATGAGGCTGATTGAGAATCTATTCCTGACTAAAAAGTTTATCTTTAGTGATCACCTATAAACTGCCATGAAGCCAATCACCTCACTTTTGCTCGTCCTGTTGATAACGGGTACCAGCATTGCCCAGGATAAGCATTACTACCAGACTGATTTCTCCAAAGAAGAGTTTACTGAACGAAGAACCCGGATTATGAATGCCATCGGCAGCGATGCCATTGCGCTCATACAAGGCGCCAGCGGTTTGCCGGGCTTCAGCGTCTTCCGGCAGTCGAATACGTTCTACTACCTCACCGGTCTTGAAACAGCGCATGCTTACCTGCTGATGAATGGCAGAACGCGGCAGGTCACGCTATACCTTCCGCACCGTGATGCTGCTCGGGAGAACAACGAAGGAAAAGTATTGTCTGCTGAGGATGGCGAACTGATCAGGCAATTGACCGGTGTGAACCAGGTAAAAGGAATTGAGTTCCTTTCCGCGGATCTGGTCAGCACCGGACTGATTCGTCCACCGGCACCGGTGCTCTATACCGAATTCAGTCCGGCTGAAAACGGCAACGACAGCCGCGATGAATTAGTATTCGCCCAGGCCCGTGCCGCTGCCGATCCCTGGGACGGAAGGGCATCGCGCGAGGCATTATTCATCCAGAAAATCAGGGAACGCTTTCCGCAATTTGAAATCCGTGATCTGTCGCCAACACTCGATGCCATGCGCCTGATCAAGAGTCCGAAAGAAATTGAACTGATCCGCAAGGCGACACAGATTGCCGGACTGGGCATCATGGAAGCCATGCGTTCTACCCAGCCGGGTATCTATGAGTATCAGCTGGATGCAGCCGCCAAATATATTTTTCATTTACAAGGTGCAAGAGGAGATGGGTATGCCTCGATAATCGGTGGTGGTACAAACGCTTATATGGGTCATTACTTTCATAAAACGGATGTGTTAAAAGATGGCGATTTGGTGTTGATGGACTATGCCCCTGATTACCGTTACTACACCAGCGATGTAACCCGCATCTGGCCTGTGAACGGTAAGTTTACCAGTGAGCAGAAAGAACTGTATAATTTTATTGTCGCGTATCGCGATGCCTTGTTCCGGTACATCAAACCGGGGGTAACCTCCAACGAAGTACTTGATAAGGCTGCTGCTGATATGAAGCAATACCTCGTGGGCAAGAAGTTTGTGAAATCTTCACACCTGAAGGCGGTGGAAGAGGGATTGAAATTCCGCGGGCATTTTCAGCATCCGGTTGGCATGGCAGTGCATGATGTAGGCCGTGTGCACGGTGTGCCGCTTCAGCCGGGCATGGTTTTTACGATCGATCCGATGATCTGGATTCATGAAGAGCGCCTCTATATCCGTATTGAAGACATGGCCCTCGTTACTGCGGATGGTGTTGAAAACCTGAGCGCCTTTGTTCCTTCCAGTATAGAAGAAGTGGAGCGCACCATCAAAGAAAAGGGCCTTACAGAGCTTCGTCCTGCAGTTGAACTTCCGTTTAAAAAATAAAATCAATTTATCGATGCTGACCAAGTACATCCTTTACACAGCCACGTTGGTGATGTTGTTCCTGTCACCGGCTGTGGCCGACACCTATCCGAAGAATCAAAAAATTGATGTGCTCAATTACGTGTTCCGGATTGTGCTGTCGGATGATACGGATGAAATCACCGCTGAGGCTTCCGTGGATGTGCGTTATGCAGGAGAAGGGGTAAGGATGCTTCGGCTGGATCTGGTAAAGGCATCAGCTGCTCTGGGCAATAAAGGGATGACCGTGAGCAAGGTTATTTCCAACGGACAAGCATTGAGTTTCACCCACGAAGACGCGGAGTTGAAAATCAATTTGCCTGAGCCGTCAAAACAAAATCAGCGAAGCACGTACACCATTTCGTACTCGGGCATTCCGGCAACAGGACTGAAGATCGGAAAAAACAAATACGGTGACCGCACCTTCTTCAGCGACAACTGGCCGGACAAGGGACGAAACTGGCTGCCGATCATTGACCATCCGTACGATAAAGCGATGTGCGAGTTTATTGTTACAGCACCAGCACATTACCAGGTTGTATCCAATGGTTTGAAGATAGAAGAAAGTGACTTGCCCAACGGAATGCGTTTAACGCACTGGAAACAATCCGTGCCGATTGCCTCGTGGCTGTATGTACTGGGTGTTGCGCGCTTTGCTGTTCAGTATGTCGATACGTTCGACAATAAATCGATTGAGACCTGGGTGTACTATCAGGATCGCAATGCAGGTTTCTACGACTTTGCTGTTCCTACGCGACATGTTTTGGAATTTTATTCTTCCTATGTGGGTCCATTTGTGTATGAGAAGCTGGCCAACATTCAGTCAAACAGTGTGAGCGGTGGGATGGAAGCTGCTTCCGCGATTCTCTACAGCGAAAACTCCGTGGTGGGCGATCGTAATGAACGCTGGCGTAATGTGATCATCCATGAAATTGCCCATCAATGGTTTGGTAATTCCGTTACCGAATACGACAGGGACGATGTATGGCTCAGCGAAGGATTTGCCACGTACTTTACCCTCCTGTTTATCGAACACGCCTATGGGCGTGATGCTTTTCTGCAAGGCCTGGCCGATAGCAAGAAACGTGTTGATGCGTTCCAAACCAAAAATCCGCAATACCGCATTGTGCACAATAACCTGAGTGATATGGATCAGGTTACCAGTTCGCATACCTATCAGAAAGGCAGCTGGATATTGCACATGCTGCGCGGAATAGTGGGAACAGATGTATTCTGGAAGGGTATTCAATCCTATTATCAGAAGTATATGAATGGAAGCGCCACGACTGCCGATTTCCGGAAGGAGATGGAAGAGGCTTCAGGAATTTCATTAGCGGAATTTTTTGAGCAATGGTTATACAAGCCGGGTGCTTTGCAGCTGAACGGTACCTGGCGTTACAATGCTGCTAAAAAGGAAGTGGTGATAACACTGGAACAGGTTCAAACGGATGGCAGCCTGTTTAAAATGCCTATTCAGGTTGCTCTTTACAGCGGAACAGAAAAACCTGTAATTGAGACACTGCAGCTAAATACAAAGCAACAGGTGTTCACGATTTCTTCCAATGCTGTTGTTGATCAGGTGGTGCTTGATCCTGATTCGTGGGTGTTGATGGATGCGCGGCTGAGCAAGAAGTAGACGATTCATTACACATCACCGAAGGTCATCTTATACTTACGGATTGATTTGCCAATCAGCATGCCTCCGATGATACCGGGTAAAATCCAAAGTAACCACTGAAATTGCATCAGCTGAATATTCACTACAACGAATGCGGTGACTGCTGAAATGTAACTTCCACCCATGCTGCTGATATGTCCGTACCACCAGTGCATCTTACCGGTGGGTGGATGCAGGTAATTCCGGAAATCCCGGTACAGAAAACTGCTGCCGAATATTCCGAATGCCAATCCAACAATGCCCATGTTGTTTCCCCGAAGCAAGGCCCAAACTCCGAAAACGATCAGAGCCAAAATGAAGAGACCTGAAAGCAGGGTAATCATCCAGTCAGCAGGTGATACCTTCTGACCGATGTGAAGTTTCTTCTGGAATAAAATCCGGTAACCGCGCACCGTCATGTAATAGCTGAAGAAAGCCACCATCAGCAGGAAGTCGAGGTTGTGCCCGATGGCATTGAAAACTGCCCCAACAAACACTGCGGTCATGCTCCAGAAATAGAGTTTGCCAAAGCTGCGATGGAGCTTGCTTCCTTTTGTGGTTAACATGGCGCCAAGACCGGTCAGTAAGGCTATGGTTCCACCGGCAATGTGAATGATAAGCAATCCGTATAAGAGTTTCTCCGTGTTCATAGCTGAAAGATAGCGGAGACTATAAGAGAATATTTTGTGCAGTTACTCAATTGTGGAATGGAGCCGATGAACTGACAGCGGCCATATGCTGAATTGTTATGAATCGATGGAAAATTATCCGATGAGAACCTTAAATCCGGACAGCCAGCCGTTTGAATAATACATGGTCACACCATACCCGTCAGCCTTTTGTACATGGGGTTCAAACCTTACTTTCGGGCGCTGAAATTTTTACTAAAAGCCCTATGATGAAAATGTTAACACGATGGAGTTTACTGATGTTGCTGATACTGGTTGTCAGCACATCCGCGGAAGCTCAGAAGAAAAAGAAAGATGCTCCGGCCCCGGCACCCGCTGCCGCTGCAGCACCCAAAGCGGATACCACCAAACGCAAAACAGGTGGCCCCCAACCGTACACACAGGTGATCACCGCCAAGGCGGTTACCCAGCACGGCTTATTCACCGTACACAAAGTCAACAACGATTACTTTTTTGAAATTGCAGACTCGGTGATCGGTCGTGAGTTCATGGCCGTTACGCGGATAGCCAAGGCGCCTACGGGAGCAGGTTACGGAGGGGAAGAGCGAAACCGGCAGGTGTTGCGCTGGGAAAAAGGTCCGGATAATAAACTGTTTCTCAGAGCTGTGCTTTACATCAATGCCAGCAACGACTCCACGGCACCGATCAGCGAAGCCGTACGTAACTCCAACCTGGCACCCATAGTTGCTTCCTTTGATATCAAGGCGATCAACAGCGGCCAGGCTTATGTGATCAACGTAACCGATTTCTTCAAGAGCGATAATCAATTGGTTTCCTTAAGTCCGGCCATCAAACGCAACTACAGCTTAACTACGCTGCAAGCGGACCGTTCCTACATCCAGGGTATGAAATCCTTCCCGATCAATACCGATGTGCGGATGGTAAAAACCTATACTTCGAATTTGCCTCCGCAGTCATCGGGGCCTTCAACCGTCACACAACTGCCGGCCGGGGCCAGCACCGGGTTTGTTACTGTGGAGCTGAATGTCTCCATGATCATGCTCCCGAAAAATCCGATGCGCAAGCGTTTCTTCGATAACCGTGTCGGCTTCTTCGCCAATGGCTATACGGTATATGGTGAAGAATCACAGCGTGCCGAGCGCGAAGTATTTGCTGTTCGCTGGCGGCTGGAACCCAAGCCGGAAGATGTGGAAAAAATGAAGCGTGGTGAACTCGTTGAACCGGTAAAACCAATCGTTTATTATATTGATCCTACCACTCCCAAAAAGTGGGTACCATACCTTATACAGGGTGTAAATGACTGGGCTGTCGCTTTTGAGGCTGCCGGGTTCAAAAACGCCATTGTAGCGAAAGAAGCGCCTACCCGCGAGCAGGACAGCACGTGGAGCCTTGAAGATGCAAGCCACAATGCCATTGTGTATAAGCCATCCACCATAGCCAATGCAAGCGGCCCGAGCGTTATCGATCCGAGAAGCGGCGAAATCATGGAAACACATATCAACTGGTATCATAATGTGATGAGCCTTCTCCGCAACTGGTATATGGTTCAAACGGCCGCGGTTGATCCCGAAGCCCGAAAAATGATTTTCAGCGATGAGCTGATGGGGCAACTCATCCGTTTTGTAAGCAGCCACGAAGTAGGTCATACCCTTGGCCTCCGTCACAATTTTGGATCTTCAAGTACGGTACCGGTAGAAAACCTGCGTAATAAAGCATGGGTTGAAGCCAACGGGCACACGCCTTCCATCATGGATTACGCTCGCTTTAACTATGTGGCGCAACCTGAAGATAATATTTCGCAAAAAGGATTATTCCCCCGTATCGGCGATTACGACAAGTGGGCAATAGAATGGGGTTACCGTTTGTTCCCCGAATTTAAATCGCCGGATGAAGAAACAGCCAAAATAAACAGCTGGACGATTGAAAAACTGAAGAATCAGAGATTATGGTGGGGAGACGGCGAAGGGAACCGTGATGATCCGCGCAGTCAGACCGAAGACCTGAGCGATAATGCCATGAAGGCTAGCAGCTACGGCATTAAGAACCTTCAGCGGATCATTACCAAACTGCCTGAATATACAAAGATGCCCAATGAAGATTATGAAGGGCTTCGCGAAATGTACAGTCAGGTTGCGGGGCAGTTTGGCAGGTATATCGGACATGTAAGTGGTAACATTGGGGGCATTGAGCGTACACCTAAGCGTCAGGAACAGGCCGGGCCGGTTTATAACTTCACCGCCAAAGCCAAACAAAAAGAAGCAATGGCATGGTTGCAGCAAAATGTATTTACAACACCTACATGGGTCATTCAAAAGGAAATAAACAGTCTTACAGGAATTGACCCCGCACAAACCATCGGGTCTCTTCAATCAAGGGCATTGGGTTCTATCCTGAGCCCCAATACCTTTACCAAATTACTGAAGGCCGAAGCTGAGGGCGGTACGACCAATTATACACTGACAGAGATGATGAATGACCTTCGCAAGGGAATCTTCAGCGAGTTGGATAAAAGGGCGCCTGTTGATATTTATCGTCGTCAACTTCAGAAATCTTTTGCAGACAGGATAATAGCATTGGTGAAGCCTGCACAGGGAAGTTTATCGTTGCAGTTACCTCCGGGATTTACCATTGCTACGGTTAGCCCCACTTCGGATGTACTAAGCACGGCTAAAGCTCAGCTTCGTTTAAT
>JALOMI010000313.1 GCA_025455465.1 Cyclobacteriaceae bacterium
GTCATCAGCTTTTCTTCCATATTGCTTTCATTTGGCGTGGCTGCCACGGTTGGTCTGATCTTCGGAATTGCCCCGGCCCGCAAGGCTGCCATGCAGGATCCCATTACTTCATTGCGCTATGAATAGAACATTTACAATGCTCTTCAGTGCATGGCTGTTTTTATCCATGTACATGGTAACATTTGCTCAAAAGAAATATTCACTGGAAGATGTCATTGAACTGGCCAAAGGCCAGTCGCCATTTTCACGGCAGGCTGAAACCAGGAAAGAAAACCGGTATTGGCAATACCGGTTTTTCCGTTCCAACTACAATCCCCAGTTGCGGATGAATGGAACGTTACCTGCTTATACCCAAAGTGTTAGTCAGGCACCGCTCCCGGATGGGTCTTTCCGGTACACGCAGGTTGAGCAATCGAACAACACACTGAATTTGGGTCTCGTTCAACCCATCTTCTTTACCGGTGGTACCGTTTCTGTAAACTCAAGTCTGCAATATTTCAGAAACTTTCAGGCGGTAGCACCTTTGCCAGAGATTCAATGGGGAGGCACCGTGATGAATATCCAGTTAAACCAGCCGGTGTTTGCGTTTAACCAGTTGCGCTGGGATCGGAAGACAGAACCGTTGCGCTATGAAGAATCAAAACGCAGTTATGTGGAAGAAATGGAGTTGATATCACGCACTGCGGTCACTCGTTTCTTTGATGTACTGGACGCACAAATCAACCTGCAGATTGCCGAATTTAACCTGGCCAACAACGATACGATTTACAAAATCGAGGAGGGGCGTTACAATATCGGAACAACGCCAAAAGACAAATTATTACAAGCTGAATTACAACTCTTACGTTCACGTCAGGATGTAACACAGGCCAAGATTAATTTACAGATCGCCCGGTTGCAGATGCGCAGCTACCTGGGATTTCGCGACAATGAAGAATTTGAATTAGTGCTTCCGGAAAGTATTCCGCCTCTATACCTCTCAGTAGAAGAAGCACTGGAGCTGGCTAAATTAAACCGTGCGGATTTCATTGCCTTTGAACGAAGAAAGCTGGAAGCCGACCGGGAAGTTGCCCAGGCACGGGGACAACGGTTTCAAACCAATGTTACGGCTGCTTTCGGCCTAAACAACAATGGTTTTGCACTGGCAGATGTTTACCAGGATCCAACACGGCAACAAACTTTTGCCCTCTCGTTGAATGTACCGATTGTTGATTGGGGACGTAACGAGGCACGGATGCAGACGGCCATTGCCAATAAAAAACTAAATGATTATGTCATCGCGCAGGATGAAGTCAACTTTGAACAGGAGATCATCACGCAAGTTCGGCAGTTTGATGTATTGCTCAGTCAGATTGAAATCACCCGCAAATCGGATGAAGTGGCTCAGGAACGTTACCTCGTTTCACAAAACCGTTACTTAATCGGTCGCATTGATATTACCAACCTGAACATCGCGTTAACTGAAAAAGATACTGCTAAGCGAAGTTATGTCGGTGCGCTGCGTTCTTTCTGGACTTCATTTTATGATTTGCGCAGGCTGACACTATACGATTTCTCCAACCGCAGGCTGTTGTATATACCCGATTAGCGTTGATTACCTGCGCTCTTTTGGTATGAGGCAGTACGTTGTTAAGGTTTAAATTTCTCATATCGGGCATCCTGTTTTAAGCATCATGAATCAATCTATTGCAATCATTACCGGTGCAGGCAGTGGCCTCGGTCAGCATCTGGCACAGACCTTGTTTGCTCAAGGCTATCATCTTTATCTTACTGACATTAACCTGGAAAACACCAGGAAATTGTTGCCTGCGCAGGAGACTATCCGATATGAAATATTGGATGTTCGCGACCGGGATGCCTGGCAACAATTGCTGCATACCGTGATTGATGACTTCGGCAGCATCGATTATCTGTTCAACATGGCAGGCATGATTCAGCCCGGATTTATCTTCAACGCTGAACTTGACCTGGTCGACAGGCATATCGACATCAATGCGAAGGGCAGCATCTACGGCACCAAAATCATTGGCGACTACATGAAGACTCGAGGACGCGGGCATATCATTAATATAGCCTCGCTGGCGGGTATTGCTCCTGTGCCTGGAATCGCTTATTACACCGCCTCCAAGTTTGCCATCCGGGGTTTTTCGCTGGCAGCAGCCTATGAATATGAACCCTTTGGTGTAGCCGTAAGTGTGGTATGTCCTGACCTGGTAAAGACACCGATGCTGGATTTGCAGTTGAACTTTCAGGACGAGACCGACCTGGTGTTTTCCGGAAATTCCAGACCGCTGCAGCCGGCTGATGTTACCTGTGCCATTCTGGCGCTGATGAAATCGAAAAAACGTGAAATATCCATTCCTGCTTCCCGCGGCCTTCTGGCCCGTCTGGCCAGTATCTGGCCGTCACTGGCTGATCTGCTGCGAATGAATTTGCTGAAAAAGGGAAGGCGTAATAAAGCTCGTTTACAAGGATCCAAACCTTCCTGAAGGATTTGCAATCGCTTGCATGACGCACGACTGCTCGTTCATCAAAATTCTCCGGGCTTTTTTTGAAATGCCGCAGGCTATCTCCACTTTTGCAGCCGATTTGGTGAAGTTTGACATGTCCTCTCTGCCGCATTACCTGCTGTTGCTGGTTTTTCTGAACGCAGCACTTTTCAACGAATATGAGTTGACGGTTCCGCTGCGTCATACAGCCACCACAACCATTGGTGAGAAGTTAGACGATCCTTATCAATCAACCAGTTTGTTCGAGTTTTTAATTCGGACCTGCTCCGACAGGGATCTGCCAGTGCCGGAAGATGAAGATGCTGCAGATCCGGACATCATCCGGAGGTCAACTAGTCGCCAATCCCAATGGCAATCGTTTCTACCAGCGATGATTGTGGAGACTTTATCAATCCGGATTAATCCAATACTTACTCACTTAACCATCATTCAGCCGGTTGATACCAGCGCCACCATTGTCTTTGGTCCGGTGCGCGAGCATCTGCACCTTTATTACATGTTCTGACGAATAGACTTTCGTCCGTACTATTTCATCAATTTCTCAATCAACTTTTTTACTGACTATGAAAAACAATGGCATTCATTGGTTTATCCTTTTACTTGTATTAACAAGCTTTGCGTGCGGAAGGGATTCCGGTAACGCGGAAACCCTGGAACCGGAGGAATATCCGGTAATTGAAACCTTTCGGCAAGATGTTAACATTCCGCTGGAATATATAGCCGCTATCCAGGCGTTTCAAAACGTAGAAATCCGTGCGCGGGTAGAAGGTTACCTGGAGAAAATCCTTGTAGACGAGGGTAAAGAAGTGCGCAAGGGGCAACTGATGTTTCAAATCAATGATGAGGAATATCGTGCGGACCTGGCCCGTGCCCGTGCCAACATCATCAGTGCCGAAGCGGAAACTAAATCTGCACTGGTGGAACTGGAACGGGTGCGCCTGCTTGTCAATAAAAACATCATCACCAAAACCGAACTGGATCTGGCGGAGGCTAAACTGGAGATCGCCCGCTCCCGCATCGAACAGGCTAAAGCTGACAGGAACACTTTTGACTACCATCTCTGATATAGAGACGGTCAATGCCTACTTCAATGTATCGGAGGTAGAGTACCTGGAGAATTTCAGGCGTGGGCGAGGAGGAGATACACCTTCGCTTGAAAAAATTGAACTGATTCTGGCTGATGGTGAACTCTACCCCCTGACCGGGCGGGTGGAAACCATGGAAAGCGAATTTGAAGTGGGCACCGGTGCCATCGCCATGCGCGCCAAATTTCCAAACCCGCAGCACATGCTGAAACACGGTTCAACCGGAAAAATCCGGATCATGGATTCCCGTGCTAATGCTTTGCTGATACCGCAGAAGTCAACCATTGAAATTCAGGATAAGAACTATGTCTACCTGCTCGATAACAACCAGACTGTGGTGCTGAAGAGTTTTGTGCCCATCAGCCGGATCGGGGAGTATTATGTAGTCGGTAAAGGCCTTGAAGGCAGCGAGAAAATTGTCTACGAAGGTATTCAGAATATTCGCGAGGGTATGGTGATTAAGCCAAAGCTAGTCTCCCGCGAAGAGGTGTTGAAGGAAAACGCGCTGATCTACTAAGGCCATGCTGAATACATTTATTCAACGACCAATCCTTTCGCTCGTCATCTCGTTGATGATTACGCTGCTGGGTGTGTTGGCAGTATTCACACTGCCGGTAACACAGTTTCCGGAAATCGTTCCGCCATCGGTTACCGTTACTGCGAAATATACGGGTGCCAATGCGGAAGTGTGTGCCAAAGCGGTAGCAACACCTATTGAACGTGCAATCAATGGTGTGCCGGGCATGACGTACATGTCTTCTGTATCGAGTAACAATGGCACAACACTTATCACGGTATTCTTCAAAGTAGGTACTGATCCGGATGTGGCTGCAGTTAACGTGCAGAACCGTGTAAGTACTGTCTTGGATGAATTGCCCGAAGAAGTTATCAAGGCCGGTGTTCAGACTGAAAAGGAGGTGAATAGTATGCTGCTTTACCTGAACCTGTTCAGCGATGATGAAGCAGCCGATGAGAAATTCGTTTACAACTTTGCCGATATCAACATTCTGCCGGAACTCAAGCGGATTGACGGTGTAGGCTATGCGGAAATCATGGGTAACCGCGATTACTCCATGCGCGTGTGGCTGCAGCCGGAAAAACTCGCAGCTTACCACGTGTCTACCGATGAAATTATTGAAGCGATACGAGCCACCAACGTAGAGGCTGCACCAGGCAAGACCGGTGAAAGTTCGGATAAACGTGCCCAGTCACTGCAATACGTATTGAAGTACACAGGTAAGTTCATTGATGTGGAACAGTATGAGGAAATCATCATCAAGGCCAACCAGGACGGATCGTTTTTGAAACTGAAAGATGTAGCTGAAGTGGAATTCGGATCATTCAGCTATCACATGGATTCAAAAACGGATGGTCGCCCGTCTGCTTCCATCATGATCAAGCAGCGCCCTGGTTCCAATGCCAGTGAGGTGATTGCCAATGTGAAGAAGCGCATGGCTGAACTGGAGGCAACAACCTTCCCGCCTAAAATGAAATACAATTATGCCTACGATGTTTCACGCTTTCTGGATGCATCCATTGATGAGGTGGTAAAAACACTGATCGAGGCGTTCATCCTGGTTTCCATTGTGGTGTTTTTATTCCTGCAGGATTTTCGTTCCACGCTGATTCCTGCACTCGCGGTGCCGGTAGCCATTGTAGGTACATTTGCCTTTATGCAGCTGCTGGATTTCTCCATCAACCTGCTGACCCTCTTTGCCATGGTACTCGCAATCGGTATTGTTGTGGACAATGCCATTGTGGTCGTTGAAGCCATCCATGCCAAAATGCATGAGGAAAAACTGGATGCGAAGCAGGCTACTATTAAATCAATGCGTGAAATTGCCGGTGCTATTATCGCCATTACGC
>JALOMI010000314.1 GCA_025455465.1 Cyclobacteriaceae bacterium
AGCGCGCCACCGGCCTGAAAATCGATACCATATGCAGGCCCTGTTACTTTGACCGAGTAGCCCTGGTTGGTATTGCCATTGGCCCGGCCGCCTTCCGGGCCGGCTTGTAATGAGAGGTATAAACCGGTATGGGTGCGCGGTTGTGAATACGCGATAAAGGGCATTAACAGCATGATCAATGCGATGGCTCCGATTTGATTTTTGCGTATGGTAACCGTTGAATTCATACCGCTTTTGATGATGGAAATTCGGTCAGTAGATATCAGAAAACAATGACGTGCGTCAGTCAGTGTGAGAATATTTTTGGATATAACGTCAGGTGTAAACAGATGAAAGCATCCCGCAGAAGTCATAAAGGTTACCGGTCTCTGTTTTTCTTTCCGTGCTTGGTAATACTGATCCGCACATTGAACCGGTTACTGGTCCACGGGCTTGTGTGCTTATCCTTAAATGGTTCGGAGACTCTGGTAGAACTGTATTCGAAGAGGATTCCCATAGCCCACCGGGCATCAACCCACCATTCCTTGCCTGCTTTCAGCTGATAGGAGAATCCTTCGCGGGTAGTGAATGTGGTATAGGGTTCCGTACAGTATTCGGGCAGCGATGAATCCCAGAAGGCATAATTGATATTGCTGAAATCATTGCTTAGCGTGAAGCTGCCGGAACCAATACTTCCGGATATCAGAAAGTTATGTTTTAAATAATAGGTAAGACCGGCCCCGATAAATGTCTCATCAAAGGCAATGCATTCCGAGCATTTCAAACCATTGATGGTTGGAGCGGATTTTAATTTACTGCTTAACGTGCCGTGCAGCACCAGGTTCTCGGAAAGGGTTCCGCCAAGCAACAGGTCGAAGCCGAAACCGGTTCCGGAAATGGTAAGACGTTCACCGGCAGGATTGAATCCATTCACTGAACCAAACGCTGGTCCGAACTGCATCGATAAATAAAGGCCCCGATGTGTTCTTTCCTGTGCCCGTGCATGCATGCCGGTTAGGAGTATGATCACGATGGCAAGGAATAGCCTTTTATGTTGAGGCACTGCTTTCATTGGTATTCCTTAAAGGTTACCTGGTATAATTTCCGGGATTATCCATGGCTTTTACTGCCGTACCAAGTTTACCGGATGCACGCTCACTTTTTCAATGATGTGCATCATCAAAAAAAAATATCATTCATTAGGCTTGGTCTTTTATAGAACTGGTTCTCTCGATTTCATTAGTGCATCCTGCAAATAGGACCACACCCTGTAAAATTCCGGTCTGTTCTTCTCCGTTCCCCAGGTCTTGCGGTGCCGGTTAATATCAGGGTCTGGAAGGTAACAATGCCAGAAAGCAACGTTGGTGAGGATAGTTTGGATAGGAAAAGTTTGTGTGGGGCTTGAATTACTTACCCGCAAAATTTTAACTGATTTTATCGTTTTCATACCTAATCCATGACTTACCCGCGTCCCTTCAATAAAAAAATGGATTGATTGTTAATCAATAATAAATTTGCGCGTCTGTTTCGAAGAAAGACTTAAGAAGTATTGAATAAAAGGTTTTAATCAAGTTGGCTTAAACTTTATGAGGCCGCCTGAAAAGGTGGCCTCTTTTTTTGCAGTAGTTGAATAAAAAATGGCAGTAATGATCTGCTTTGAATTCTTTCATAATCCTACCTTGCAGGGGTTTTTATGGACTCACAACCCCAATGATCATTCATGCTGCTGATAATACCAGGCGAAAAAGAGATTTCCTGGATGTCCATGTGCAACTGAACCGCTTCAACCCGGACTGGATTCAACCGCTGGATAAGGACATTGAGGGTGTGTTTGATCCGAAAACCAACAAGGCGTTCCGCAACGGTGAGGCCATCCGCTGGGTGGCGTATGATGGGGGCGGTCATTTACTTGGTCGAATTGCCGCCTACATTCATAAACGATACAGGAACAAGGGTGATCAGTTTCCGGTAGGCGGCATCGGGTTCTTTGACTGCATCAACGACCAGAATACTGCCAATCAACTATTCGACACGGCTAAAAACTGGCTTGTCGGGAAAGGCGTGCAGGGCATGGATGGGCCGATCAACTTCGGTGAACGTGACAAGTGGTGGGGATTGCTCGTGGAAGGATTTCATCCGCCCCTCTATGGCATGCCCTACAATCCACCCTACTATCAGCAGTTGTTTGAAGTATACGGATTTGAGGTTTTCTACAACCAGATCTGCTGGTACCTGCCCGTGGCCAGTGAGAATGCTCAGTTACAACCAAAATTTTATCAGACCCATGATCGTTTTCTGGATAAGCCGGAATTCAAAGCCGTGAAACTGGACAAGCGACAACTGGACAAGTTTGCCCGCGACTTCTGCACGGTGTACAATAAAGCGTGGGCCAGCCATGCTGGCAACAAGGAGATGAGTGAGGAACAGGCCCGCAAACTGTTCCGCTCCATGAAGCCCATTCTGGATGAAACACTGATGTGGTTTACGTACCATAACGAGGAGCCCATCGCCATCTGGTTAAACATCCCCGATCTCAACCAGGCCTTCCGCCACCTGCACGGAAAATTCGGCTGGTGGCAGAAACTGAAATTCATGTACCTGATGTGGCGCGGTGTATGCGACCGGTTTGTTGGGCTGGTCTTTGGCATCGTGCCGGAGTTTCAGGGAAAAGGTGTGGATTATTTCATGATCGTGGAAGCCGAGAAAGTGATCAAGAAAAAAGGGCAGTACAAATCGGTGGAACTGATGTGGCAGGGCGACTTCAACCCGAAGATGCTCAACATCTCCCAGAACCTTGGCGGCATCCACAGCCGCAGGCTGATTACCTACCGGTATATTTTCGATCGGTCCATCCCGTTCCAGCGTCACCCGATTCTGAACTGATTGTCCCTTTTTCAAGATACTCAACTGAAATCTATCTGATTGGATAGATGTGCTTATGTGTTGAGGTGTTTATGTGCTAACGTGTTTAAAGCGTGCGATACTTGCAAATAGTCTTTCCAGTTGTGGCGTATGATAAAAAGCATTGGATAGTAAATCATCATCGTTTATATTCAGGGGTCTTTTAATCAACAGTTTATGAAAAATGCTCAACGCTTTCTGCTTGTAATTTTCTTGTCAGTGCGCCTGGTGGCCTTTGCCGATGAAGGCATGTGGCTGCCGCTGCTGCTCGCCAAACTCAATGAAAAGGAAATGCGCGGCATGGGCATGAAGATTACTGCGGATGATATTTACTCCGTCAGCAAAAGCAGCCTCAAAGATGCCATCGTCAGCTTTGGCGGATTTTGTACGGGGGAGGTGATCTCCAGCCAGGGACTGGTGCTGACCAACCATCACTGCGGTTTTGGCGCCATTCAGAGCCACACTACGCTTCAGGATAACTATATCGATAATGGCTTCTGGGCCATGCGTAAAAGCGAAGAGCTATCCAATCCATCGCTGTTCGTTACCTTTATTGTTCGTATCGAAGACGTTACAGCTGCTGCGCTTCGGGGTGTAACGGCTTCCATGAGCGAGCGGGAGCGCCAGGCGCAGATTGATCAGAACATCAATGCCTTGC
>JALOMI010000315.1 GCA_025455465.1 Cyclobacteriaceae bacterium
CAGAGGATCGTAATTACAAGACGCATAGGAAAATGATTTAGGTGATGTAAGATAACCAAAGCGTTTCTGGCGATACCTGAAATTATTTAAATGGCTTTAACCTCCCCCCGTCTTATTAGGTGCTACACTAAAAAAATCAATCACCATCCTGAGCGAATTATGATGCCTGCAGGAAGTAATCCAAATGCCTATGGATAAAACACCGGGAATTCTTTAGGATGCTTATCATCAGCGAAGGATCTCTTCTGCTATCGCATCTGACGAAGCGTTTGCTTACCTGGCATGAACTCACTGCGAATAGGATAAGCGAGTTTTTATTGCCGGGGAACATGCTGTATCCGCATGCCCGAAGGGCTTGAATGTGCATAGTTCCCGACACAGTCGGAGGTAACGCAGATGAAGTAAACAACCCCGAAGAGGTTGAATTTTTTTAACATGATTATTTCCGGCCGATAACCTTCTCCACCGCCTGTACGATATTCTCCGGTGCCAGTCCGTATTTCTTCAGCAATTGCGCAGGGGTGCCGCTTTCACCGAATGAATCATTGACAGCAACCATTTCGATCGGGGCAGGGTAGTGGCGTGCCAGCACCTGGGCGATGCTGTCACCGAGGCCGCCATTGATCTGATGTTCTTCACAGGTCACCACGCATTTCGTCTTCTGTACCGACTCCAGCACGGCTTCCACATCAAGGGGCTTGATGGTATGCATGTTAATGACTTCTGCCCGGATGCCTTTCGCAGCCAGCATCGCCTCGGCTTCGATACTCTGCCATACCATGTGCCCGCAAGCGATGATGGTGACATCGTTTCCTTCAATCAACCGGTCGGCTTTGCCGATTATAAATGCCTGATCTCCCGGAGTGAATACAGGCCAGGAGGGACGCCCAAAGCGCAGGTAAGCCGGACCATGATGATCGCCCAGCGCGATGGTAGCCGCTTTGGTCTGGTTGTAATCGCACGGCACAATGACCGTCATACCGGGGAGCATCTTCATCATGCCGATGTCTTCGAGAATCTGGTGCGTGGCACCGTCTTCACCTAATGTTAAGCCGGCATGAGAGGCGCATATTTTTACATTCTTATGCGAATAAGCGATCGACTGGCGGATCTGATCATACACGCGCCCGGTGGAAAAGTTGGCGAACGTTCCGGTAAACGGAATTTTGCCGCCAATAGTCATCCCTGCTGCCAGGCCCATCATGTTGGCCTCGGCAATACCCACCTGGAAGAACCGGTCGGGGAACTCCTTTTTGAAGGCATCCATCTTGAGGGATCCGGTGAGGTCGGCACAAAGTCCTACAACATTGGGGTTTTTACGGCCGAGTTCCAGTAAACCGACACCAAAGCCGGAGCGGGTGTCTTTCTTTTCAGTGAAGGTGAGTTTGGTCATGGCAGGATGCAGAAGGGTTGATCAATTCCAGCGCAATAATACAATTCCTTTTATTATGCCTGAAATGAAATACGCGCTATAAAGATCAAACTATACTATGCTGCTTTTGCGAATTTATTATTGATAAGATCACGGCCTCAATCTGTTACAAATCCTATCTTTCCATCCGCTAATGATGAACACATGAGTCTATCCGGTTATAATCCCCTGAACATTCGCCAGCATTTTCCTTCGCTGGAACGCAACCATGAAAACGGACCCCTGGTTTTTTTTGATGGTCCTGCCGGTACACAGGTTCCCGATGCGGTCATCGATGCGATCAGTAATTATTACCGGCAATCGAATGCCAATACGCACGGAACCTTCCTCACTACAAATGAAACAGACCAGGTTGTTCATACGATGCGCAGGAATATGGTCGCTTTACTGAATGCTGAGCACGAAAACTGTATTTCGATCGGGCAGAACATGACTACGCTGAACTTCTCTCTGGCCCGAGCCATGGCACGTGTGTTGAAACCCGGAGATGAAGTACTGATTACCCAACTCGACCACGAAGCCAACCGCGGCCCCTGGTTGACGTTGCGCGATGCAGGTGTGAAGGTGAGGGAAGTGAAGTTGCTGCCTTCGGGCTTACTCGATTATGAAGACTTCGAAAAGAAAGTCAATGAAAACACACGGCTGGTCTGCATGGGCATGTCGGCCAACTCGATCGGTACGGTGAATGATTTTCATTTTGCACGCAAGCTCACCTATAAGCACAATGCCTGGCTGCTGCTGGATGCCGTGCATTATGCACCGCATTTCAGTATCGATGTGCAGCACATCGGTTGTGATTTTCTTCTTTGCTCTGCGTATAAATTTTACGGTCCTCATGTGGGTATTTTATATACCAAACCGGGTATACTCGACCGCCTTCCAACGGACCGTTTGCGTACAGCCGGACAGACCGCACCGGAATCTATCGAGACCGGAACATTAAACCATGCCGCAATTGCCGGTGTTGCAGCAGCTGTTGATTTTATTGCCGGCCTTGGAAAAGGAGATACGTTGCGCGATCAGCTGGTCCATGCGTACTATCGGATCAGTTCACTGGAGTTTGCATTGGCTGCCCGGCTTTATGAAGGATTGAGTGCTATCCCGGGGATCAAGGTCATCGGTCAGGATTTTTCAACCACATCACGAACGCCAACGGTGTCCTTTACGATGGAAGGAAAAAAACCTTTGCGGGTTTGTACACAGTTGGCCGCGAAAAACATATTTGCGTGGGACGGGCACTTCTATGCTATGCGTGCCATAGAAGTGCTCGGTCTGCTGGAACGAGGGGGTGTTACCCGGATGGGTATTTCTATGTATAACACGATGGAAGAAGTTGAGTATGTACTTGAGGAGGTTAACCGGATAGCACGGTCATAAAGCAATAACAACTTCCCGGGTTCTTCTACTACAGTTCATTCAATCGTAATCCCAATCCGATCCCAACATGCCAGCTGCCGTTTTGTGTAGCCGTTTTTGCGTTGTAGTACAGGGGTAATTGAATTGCAAAGACTTTATAAGAGTATGTGAAGCCTATGCCAAGACTGGGTGTAACAAAAGCATTTTTTGGTGTTTCATGATCGGTTTTAAAACGCAGGGAGGGTAACATGCCAAGAATGAATTTCGAATTCCCGGAAGTGGCGTTGATGTTCGGACCGGTAAAATTCAAATACCCACCGTTGTCTACATAACCGGCCACGATGATGCCGTCATAGAGTTCAATCTTGACCTTATCGGATTGTGCATACAACACAGTTGCCTGCATGAGCAGCAGAAGAGCAAGCAGATTTTTCATTCGGAGAATTTATTCAGAGGATGCAGTCTGTCATTCGATTGCTGCCTGTTGTGAATTTTTGTTATGGTGTAGTTTTAATCGATCACCGGAATTTCTTCCACGGTGATTGTTTTCTTCTTCTTCCGGAAATCCAGCTGATGGAACAGGGTGATGCGGAAGGAATGAATCGTAAAGATATCCCGGAGGTAAGGCTGTTGCTGAACGATAAACTGATAGAGTAACGCCAGACTCAAACCACCGGGCGGGGAAATCAATACACCGGCCAGCGTTCTGTTCTGATCAAAAATAGTATAGCCGATTGTCTC
>JALOMI010000316.1 GCA_025455465.1 Cyclobacteriaceae bacterium
AATCCTGACTACAGAAAGGCTGGTGCTGAATTGTATGCAACGCATGAGTGGCATTGCTACACTGACAAACCGGTTATGTAAGCTTGTAGAAGGAACCGCTGTTGAACTGCTGGATACCCGCAAAACAACGCCAAACTTTCGATTGCCTGAAAAGTGGGCCGTACTTATTGGCGGGGGAAAAAACCACCGGCTGGGATTATATGATATGATCATGCTGAAGGATAATCATATCGATCTGGCCGGAGGCATAAAAGCAGCAATCAATGAAACAAAAGCCTATCTTCGCGCCCTGAATTTGCCGCTGAAGATCGAGGTGGAAACCCGCAGCCTGAACGAAGTGGAGGAAGTGCTGCAGGTAGGTGGCGTGGATTATATCATGCTGGACAACATGACACCGGAAGAAATGAAAACAGCGGTGAAGATGGTCGGGGGCCGAATAAAAACCGAGGCAAGCGGAGGCATCACCGAAGCGACCATCCGGGAAGTGGCGTTAAGTGGTGTTGATTATATATCGGTTGGCGCGTTAACTCATTCGGTTAAGAGTATGGACATGAGTTTGAAAATGTATTGAGTGTATGATTATTAAGACGAAAAACTACAAGCTCGAAAAGAAGGTATACATCAATCTGGCATTGAAGAATATCCTGAAGCGTCAGGGATGGATTGCTATACTAGGGGCTTTGCTGATCATTTCCGGTTATTTCTGGATTGCCAGTTACTGGTGGATATTTGCAGCCCTGCTCGGCCTTGCCCTGTATGTGCTTTTCTGGTGGCTTCAATTCTTTGGTGTAACGCAGCTCGAGCAAGGCAAAATGCTGTTTGAAAAGTTTTCGTACGAAATCAGCAGCCAGCAAATTCTGATGAAACTTAATCCACGCGAAGGCATGCCCTTAAAATGGGATCAGATACAACGGGCTGCTGTCGGAAAAGATTACTTTGTGCTGTTCGTTAACAAGGCTCAACTGATCTACCTGCCCTTCAAGATTTTCAACACTGAAAACGAGCGAAAATTTCTTGCGTCCATCCTTCGCACCAAAGGGCTGGTAAAGCAATAATTCTCGGCTTCATGGGTGGAGCCGTAACATATAATCTCCATGGCCAGCATTTCACCGGAAGAAGCAAAAAAGAAAATCCTGCGGTTTTGTGCCTACCAGGAACGTTGCCATCAGGAAGTGAAGCAAAAACTTTACGAGCTCGGCCTGTACGCTGCAGAAGCAGATGAATTGATGGTCTACCTCATTACGGAAGGATTTCTGAACGAAGAGCGCTTTGCGCGGGTATTTGCCGGTGGCAAGTTTCGGATGAAGCAATGGGGACGTATGAAAATCACCCGCGAGCTGGAATCGCGAAATCTTTCTCCGCGGTGCATACGCCTGGGTCTGCAGGAGATCGATGAAGACGATTACCGAAAAACACTCAACGGGTTAATCGAAAGAAAGTATAGCCAGGTGTCAGCGGATAATGATTTTGTCAGGCGGGATAAGCTGGCCCGGTATGCTATACAAAAAGGTTATGAGCCGGATTTGGTGTGGCAAACCATACGCGAATTACTTCCGTCCAGAAAAAGAAAGTAACCGGTAAAAACAATTATCGGCAAGCCCGTTTCCAGCAACGAAAGAAGAAGTTAACTTTGATTGATGTACCTGACCGAATGAACCTAACAGATACCTGCACCGACCTGTTCAACCAGCTGCATGAGTTGCTTGATCAGCTGAACGATCTGGAATTTAATACTCCTTCTGTAGCCCTGCGCGGAGCCACCATTGGGCAGCATCTGCGGCATACGTTAGAGTTCTTTATGGTATTGGAAAATAGTGTAGAGTCAGGCGTTGTTAACTATGATAACCGCCAGCACAGTATGGTGTTGGAAACCAACAGGGAATTGGCCGGACAGGCCATAGAGCGCATCACCGCGGTTTGCCAGAATTGGTTCACCAACCGGCCACTTTGGCTCGAAGTAAATTATGCCCAAATGGACGACCGTGCGGTTAAGGTGGAGACCAATCTTCAACGTGAACTGATTTACAATATTGAGCATGCGGTGCATCACATGGCCATTATGCGCGTTGCCATTCAGGAGGTTGCTCCGCACATTGAATTGCCCGCTACATTCGGGGTTGCGGCTTCTACAATACGGCACCGGGCAAAGCTTATCCAAACCAGCAATTAGCAAACCGGTAACATGAAGCCCGGTATCCGGCTTTATCTGAAGAGGTTTTTCATTCGCCTCCGTGCGTGGGAGTTCTGGCCCTTTTGGGCGGTGCAGTTCCCGCTGTTTATCTACTGGCTCTGGCTTTCCATCAAAGCGCGATCACTGCTTTTCTTCTCGGCATCCAATCCTTCTATTGTTATGGGAGGAATGTTTGGTGAATCGAAATACAGCGTGCTGAATCAACTGCCGGAAGAACTTATTCCCAGATCATTGCTGATTACCGATGCATTGTCGACTGCCCATGTTATGGAGCTGTTACAGATAAACGGATTTTCGTTTCCGCTGATTTTCAAACCCGATATCGGTGAGCGCGGATTCCGGGTGAAACGGATCGATTCATCGGACGACATCACACGTTACCTCGAAGAGTCGCAGGCCGATTTTATTGTCCAGGATTTAGTTGACTGGCCGGTGGAATGCGGAGTTTTTTATACGCGCTTTCCAGAGGAGGAAGCGGGTCGAGTGACCTCCGTAGTTGTTAAGGATATGCTATCGGTAACCGGCAACGGAAAGCATACGCTGGGTGAGCTGATCTGGAATAATTCACGGGCAGCACTGCAATGGGAGCGTTTGCAGCAAGCCTTCAGCCTGAATTGGGATGAAGTCATTCCATCCGGTGAAATACGGGTATTGAATAGTATAGGCAATCACTGCCTGGGAACAACATTTTTGGATGGCAAACACCTGATTAGCGAAGCCTTGTCGCATCGGTTCGACCTAATCAGCAAGCAGATGGCGGAGTTTTATTTCGGCCGTTTCGATTTGCGTTGCCCCACATTTGATGACTTGCTTAAAGGCCCGATTAAAATTCTTGAAGTAAACGGATGCGGTGCTGAGCCGGCCCACATTTATCATCCGGGCACACCGCTGCTCAGCGCATGGAAGGAGTTGTTCAGGCATTGGAGTAATCTGTACACCATAAGCTATCAGAATCATCTTCGCGGATATCGTTACACATCATTCAGCGATGGATTGAAAATCTTCCGGAATTTCAGGCGCCAGATGGGAGCATGAAAAAACCCCGGTTGAGGCCGGGGTTTATAAGTTGGGTAAGGGTTTTTATTTTTTGGGCTGTGCTGCAGCTTGGGGCGTGATACCCATTTTCTTCAGCACCATGTCAGAGATATCCGATTTCTCATCAGCGAAGAGCACAACATCAAGGCCTGATATCTGGTTGTTGATAACCATGTTAAATCCGCTTTCCTTGGCAACATCTTCAATAGCCTTGCCTACTTTGGCATAAACAGGCTCCATGAGCTGCACCTGTCTGCGCTGCAGGTTTTCCTGAGAATCCTGCTCCAGTTTCTGAAT
>JALOMI010000317.1 GCA_025455465.1 Cyclobacteriaceae bacterium
TCAAGAGTCTCTCGGCGGGCCGGAGTTCTTCTTTGACCTGTCGGTAAGGCGTTCATGGCAGGGGCAGTTTTAACTTTAAGCCTGCGTCTAATAAGAATGCAAGACGCTAGTGCAAAGACCGATGGATGGATTAGGGCAGTCCTGGATGGACTTAGCAGCCTAAGAGTGTTGTGCCTACGAGGTTATGTTCCAGAGAATAGGACTCTAAGCCCTGCCTCTGTGCACGAAGCGGTTAAAGCAGCCGGTGAACAGGAGACCGGCATCACCATTCACCAGGTAAATGAGCACTATGACGAAGGGTTGATTCTGTTCCAGGCCAAATGCACCGTTACTTCCGTTGATACGGCCGACAGCATCGCACAGAAAGTACATCAGCTGGAGTATGCGCACTACCCGAGGGTAATCGAGGAGTGGATTCGTTCCGGCAGGTAAAAAAGTTTACGGTGTATTGATTTCGTTGTACGGTACATTCGGATCATTGTCCGTCCAGCTCAGCGGATACTTCTTATCCAGAAACTCCAGCGCATCAGTTGTCAGGTACAACGGCTTGAACGTGTCAATCATCACGGCCAGTTCGTGTGTCTCCTTTGCCCCGATACTTTTCTCGACCGTTCCCGGATGTGGCCCGTGCGGCAAACCGCCCGGATGCAACGTGAATGAACCTCGCTCAATACCCCTGCGGCTCATGAAGTTTCCTTCCGCGTAATAGAGCACTTCATCGCTGTCGATGTTGCTGTGGTTGTACGGAGCCGGAATGGCCAACGGATGATAATCAAACAGACGCGGCACAAACGAACAGATCACAAAGTTGTGTGCCTGAAAGGTCTGGTGTACCGGAGGAGGCTGATGGATGCGGCCGGTGATCGGCTCAAAATCATATATGGAGAAAGCATACGGCCAAAGAAAACCGTCCCAGCCAACCAGGTCAAGAGGACTGTAATCGTATATGTACTGATGGAGGTATCCCTGCTTTTTAATTTTCATCAGGAATTCTCCCTTGCCGGTATCAGTGATCAATTCATGCGGAGGGCGGATGTCGCGCTCGCAATAAGGTGAATGCTCCAGCAGCTGACCCAATTCATTGCGGAATCGTTTAACTGTTTCCACGGGTGAAGCCGCTTCGATGATGAGCAGCCGCAGCGGACCTTCTTCAAATTCCAGTTTATAAATAACCGTGCGCGGTATTACCACATAATCGCCCTGCCGTATTTCCAGCTTACCAAACTGGGAGATCAGCATGCCCTTGCCGTCATGCACATAGATCACCTCATCCCCTTCTGCATTCTTGTAAAAATAATCCATCGTACGCTTGCGCGGTGAACAGATGGCAATAGAGCAATCGCTGTTTTTCATCAGCACTTTACGGGCATCGAGGTAATCCTCACCCGTTGTAGTTACCGCTGATGTGTTCAGATGAGTTTGCCGCAGGGCATAATCCTTCACGATCGCTGCTCCATAGGACACAGGATCCATCACCTGCTTGATGCGTGTTGGCGGATTGATGTGATAGAGGTTGGAATAAATTCCGGAGAAACCTTCCGAGCTCACCAGTTCTTCCTTGTACAGACTGCCATCCGGTTGGCGAAACTGCGTATGGCGTTTGGGCGGAATATTTCCGAGTCGATAATAATACATAGTCTGGGCGTTTGGTCAGCTAAATTAGTAAATGCTTCAGGTAATCAGCACAGAGCACACCATTACTTACAGTACGGACCGATTCAGATCCGGCACACGGTCAAACAGCCGGATGCCCTGCAGGAAAATCTCGTTCGTTTCATTGATGATCGGAAAGAGACCGTCATTGCCCCATAGCCTGCGGGCAATTTGTGCCTTGACATGGATTTCAAAGATTTTCCGGTTCTTCTTCAGGTCGGCATAATCGGGCTTGACCTTGTTTCGCTGCCCGATCTTTACCAGGTTATTAATCATCTGATCCGTCACTATAAATTTTGATCGGAAATGATCCAGTCCTTTTGCTTCCAGAGCTTCCTTGTTGTCCTGGGCATAGGCAAAGGCATATTCATAGATTGCGAGTTGTGAATACAGTGCGTTGAGGTAGTGGCTGTTCATGCTGGTATCGAGCGGCACGAAGTAATCGGGCATGATGCCGCCACCCCCGTAAACCGTCCTGCCATTGGCGGTAGTATACCGAAGTGAGTCACTGAACTTAATGCTGTCGGCATGAAAGAATTCCCCCTTCTTGTACCGTTCAATAATGTCGAGTGAGTAGGCATCACCGTCATCGTATGGCTTTTGAATAGATCGTCCGCTGGGGGTGTAGTAGCGGGAGATGGTCAGGCGCAATTCAGAACCGTCACTCAGATCGAACGGATTTTGCACCAGGCCCTTGCCAAATGTTCTGCGCCCGACAATCAGTGCGCGGTCATTATCCTGCAGCGCACCTGCCAGAATTTCTGAGGCTGAAGCACTACCCTCATTCACCAGAATAATCAAGTCACCGCTTTCAAAGCTGCCGCGGGTCGTTGATGTGGCATTGGTATTAAGCCGCTTGTCTTTGCCATCGGTGTACACAATTTTCTTGTTAGTACTGAGGAATTCATCAGCGAGGTCGATGGCCATGCTCATGTATCCCCCACCGTTGCCCTGCAGGTCGAGCACGAGTTTTTTCATACCGCTGTCGCGCAGCTTGTTCAGCGCCTTAGTGAACTCCTCATAGGTAGTGGCAGAAAATTTACTGAGCTTGATATAACCGATTTCACTGTCCACCATGTAGGCAACATCAATGGAATACTGCGGAATTTTATCACGGGTGATGGTGAATTCCAGCTCCTCTTTCACCCCGCTGCGTTTGATGCCCACTTTTACTTTGGTACCGCGCGGTCCTTTCAGCAGGCGCATGACATCCCGCGTAGCGATGCCGATGCCGGCCACATTTTCGTCATCCACCCTCACAATGCGGTCCCCGGAACGAATGCCCAGCGCTTCAGACGGCCCACCACTCAAGGCGGTAATGACAACAATCGTATCCTGAAAAATATTGAACTCCACCCCGATGCCGTCAAAATTTCCACGCAGGTCTTCATTGGCAATCACCCGGTCGCTGGCCGGGATGTACAAGGAATGGGGATCAAGCTTCGACAGCAGGTGGATGATGGATTCATCCACCAGCTTATCGGTTTTGACATCATCAACATACTTGGTATCAATATAGGTCAGCACCTCGCGCAGCTTCTGCACATCCTTGCCCACATCACGTGAGGTCATACGGGTGTTGAAACTGGTGCCGATCAGTACCCCGCCTGCCAGGCCAATACACAACACCAGGGGTAGCGCGATCTGATACGGGGTGTTTTTACGATTTTCATCCATACACGTAGCTTGTGCTTCTTTAACGACCAATTGTAACAAATGTTGACGAGAATTTGTCCTCGCTTACCGCAGAAAAGTGCCGAAAAACCTGCTTTCATTAAGTTCCCCTGACCGGCAGCGCGTTTCTTACAGGCATTATCTATATTTGAGCGGTATATGGATTCCGTCCCCCTGAAAGACAAACGTATTGC
>JALOMI010000094.1 GCA_025455465.1 Cyclobacteriaceae bacterium
TGTCCCAGTCGGCGCCGGCCAGCAGTTGCTCCTCGTGGCGGTAGGCCAGAGACGCGGCGCTGGTGATGCCGGGGCGCACGGCCAGTATGCGGCGCTGCTCCGACAAGCATAACGGGACAGTACGCTGCAGAATGCAGTCAATCCAGAGTCGCAAACCCGATGTATGGATCCCACTCAAGACGGCGAATTTGGAGACGCCCAATGCCTATGCTATCCAGCAGAGCCAAGGTCTCGCCCGGCCACATAGGGTTGTCCAACTCATCGAAGGCGATGACTGCGCCCTTGGGCATGCGGGGCAAAAAGGCCTCGATGGCCAGTTTGGTGGGCTCATACAGGTCAAGGTCGAGAAATAGCAGGCTGACCATCAAATGGGGATGCTCTGCAAGAAACTGAGGTATGGTCTCCACCACATCCCCTTTGATCAAGTGCACCTTGTCGATGTGTCCCAGAAAGCGATCTCTGTCGTACTCCTCGATGAGAGCAACCAATTCGTCGTATGAATCCGCATACAAGGCGCCGATTTCCGGCGCGGCAACAGGGTTCGCATCTTTATCGGTGAAGTTCGGAAAGCCTGCAAACGAATCAAAGCCATAGATACGACGTGTCAGGTTCTCCGGCTCGAGCATTGTACTGAGCTTTGCCCAGGACATCACCCCAAATCCTTTGAATACGCCACACTCGACAACTGACCCCTTGACCGGCAATGCCAACTTGAAGATTTCGTACATGGCCAGAAAGCGCTTCAAATGCTGCCGCCTGATATACTTCGGGAAGTTCTCAAGCTTGATCTCAACCGGGTCAGGACACTGGTTGAATATGCGTTCGATGTTCTTGCCGACTTTCTGTTCTGCTTCGGTTCTGAATTTTCTCATGGCGTTCTACCTGAAGATTGCGACGACCGTCTGAAGAATGACCTTGATATCCACCAGCATCGAGCGTGTCCTTACGTATTCCAGACTAAGGCGCATTTTCTCGGGGTGGATCTTCTCCATGTAATCCTTGTCGGGATCGCTGCTCCCCTTCAGGATTTCACCCTCATTGAAGTCGTTGATATCCAGGCTGCTGTGGGCCACCCGCGCCCGACCGCTAACGGAGGCTTCACCAATACCCACGCCCCGGCCCAACACCGCCGTTACCACATCCACTTTAATCCGCGATGCCGTCATTCGTTCAGCGTACCGGAACAGGTTAGCCAGGAATACTGACCCTACAATCGATGTGCATACAAACATGAGTGCATCCATGCGGCCATGTTCAACTATAATTCGGATAAAATGATGCCGAAAATATCCTTTGACAAAATCGAAGGTAAAGGCGAAATCCGGTAAAGCCGGAATAGTGACGTCTGTATTATTATCGAAAAGCACTTCCAGCATGGGCATAAGCAGACCGAGGTAGGTTGCACTGAAGAGAACACCCAACGTGGAAAAAATAAAAAACTTGATCAGCCGGGATACCAGATCCGGTGAGTACCGAAGAATACGAAAGTAGATGTTCATTCAATCAGAATTCGAAATGCCGCGCAGGAATGTTCCAGCGCAAAGCTAACGAAGTTACCGCAGAGTTGGAGGCGAACGCAGCGGCATCGCTCTCACTCTTGCGCAGCAATACCGAAGCATCAATAAACACATTGTGCCGGAATTGCCAGGAGACGAGCATTGAACCGAACAGCACCTGGTTCTTAAAACCCTGGCCGATGGTATTTCCGTAATTCGCATCCGTTTCAAAGGTTCTGCGGGTGCTGCTGTTCTTCATGATGTCACCGCCAAAGTTATACGGGGCTTCATCGCGTCCCTTGTCAAAATAAATCAGCTTGGCGGTGAGATTTACACGTGGCAACGGCTGATACCGGGCGATACCTATAAATTCTGTAAAGTTCGCCCCCAGCGGGTGGGCCAGTGGCTGCAGGTAACTGGAATATTCACCATAGGGTGTTCCGTGTGAATAGGTATACGGCCTGACAATATTGGTTTCGGCCTGAAGGTCAAGGTTAGCAAGCCCGAATGCATCGATGTATTTGCCACCCAGCTGCACGGCCCACTTGTTGGCCCACCAACCCGTGCCAGCCTGCATGTTGCTCAACACAAATTCATCCAGCACAAACTGTCCGTAGAACTGAATATTCTTCACGGCATTCCACTTGGCATCAATGCCCAGTAGCACGTTGTCTGTACTTCCGTTCTGCTGCTCAATGGCACGGTAAAAAATAATCGGGTTGAGGTAATCGATGCGGAATGTGCCCGAGCCGTCACTTCCAAACACCACCGACTCGAACAATCCGAGGTTCAGCTTTTTACCGATGTTAAAACTGATGTGGTGCATGGCCACATATTTGCGAGGATAACCGCCAGCCACAGCCGTAAGCCCCCCGGCATTGCCCCTTACGTTAGCTGTAAACTGGTTCAGCAGGTAGAAGTAATTCAGCTTCCATATTTTCAGGTTGCCTTTGAGAAACCAGGCCGGGGGAGAGAAATCGGAATAAATCAACGACCGGTGACCGTTGCCGATAAAAAACCGGTCATGCCCGAACTGCAGGTTGATGTGTTTGGTAGCCTCAAAAGTGATGTATCCCCGGGCATTAAAGAAATCATAACCGCGTCCGTCCTTGAACTCCTTCCAGAAGCCTTCATTCGGAATAACCGGATAAAAGCCCCGCGCAGAATCTGACCGGATCGTTTCGGATACATAGCGGGGCAGGTACATCTGATTTTCAGTCAGGAACGTATAAAACCCAACTTTTCCGTCAACCATGCCCCGGGCCTCCACACCGCGGGTGTTGATGAATAACGTCTCCTCCGAACGCGAATCTTTACCGGCACCGAGATACAACACCGGACTCACATGCAGGTCGAAATCAGGGATGTCGGCATGAAGCAAATCGGGCTTTTTCTTGTAGAAATGCTTCAGAAAGGGCTTACGGGAATCGCTTTCTTCTGTACGCGACCACTCCCAGCTGTCAATATTCAGGTAAGCAAGGTTAAACTGATCGGCACGCGATTCAATAACCCCCAGCTTGTTGGCTGAATCCAGCAATTGAATAATATCCGACCGTTTATAAGGTTTTACCGTAGTAAAAACCTGGGGTAAGGTTCGCCCGCTTTTAATTTCATAGCGGTCGATGCGGTGGTAATAATCCTCATTCAGCGGAGCAAAATTGCTCTGCGCGAGGGCATTGACAGTAGAAAGAAGAATGGATATAAGGGGAAATAGACGCATTCCGGTAAGATTGCGGGCAAAATAAGCAGCTTCAGTTATCCAGCCAAAATTCGCAGGGGTGACTTGAAAATCGTTACCCTATTTCTATCTTTGCAGTCCGATTTAGGAAAAACACCGAAAAAGAGGCAAAAACGATGAAAAAGGACATTCACCCGGATTACAAGGAAGTGGTATTCCACGATACATCCAGCGATTATAAGTTTATTACCCGTTCCACGATCAAGTCGAAGGAAACCATCAAGTGGGAAGACGGCAAAGAATACCCATTGATTAAAGTGGAAGTTAGTTCTGCTTCTCATCCGTTCTTTACCGGCAAGAAATTGTTCGTTGATACGGCTGGGCGTGTTGAGAAATTCCAGAAGAAATACCAGAAGAAATCATAATTACTTCTTCTTATATACGAAAAAGCCCCGCATTCACCGGGGCTTTTTTATTGCCTTCCCCTTATCCGGAGCGTTTGGCCTTGTACCCTTCACGAACCAGAAAATCCAGCACCTTATCCCGGAAATCGCCCTGAACAAGAATTTCACCGTCTTTTACAGCGCCACCGGTTCCGCATTTTGTCTTCAGTTTTTTACCCAGGGACTCCAGGTCGGACGATGATCCAACAAACCCGGTAACGAGGGTCACCTTCTTTCCGACACGTCCGCTTTTGTCCAGCATGACACGCAACTGCTGTTGCTGTGGGGGCAACGCGGCTGCCGCTGAACCGGCATCGTACTGATAGTCAAAATCAGAGGCGGTGGAATACACTATTCCTTCGCGCATCTTCCAGTCGTTTTTCTTTGCCATTTAATGAATGATGATCAGAACCAGGGTAAAAATAAGCAGGAAGGCATTTGCGATAAGCAGGTTGAGCCGGAATTCCACACCACTGAAACGGGCAGCAACAAGACCCAGTACAGAACTAATGGTTAACATTACAGGCACAAACAGGAAGTTACCGTATAGGGTGGCCAAGTTGGTTAGTATAATCGGATCTTCTGCAGGCACTACAGCCTTCCGCTGAATTGTCAACAGGCGTGAAGAATAAATAACAATCTGCTGACCCTGACGCAAACTGATCCGGTCTTCGTAGGCAATTTTTAATTCTCCTCCGCTGCTGGTCAGCAGGTAATCCTGGTAACTCCTGCGGAAATTCTCTGACCGAAAACCCACAATAGTTTCCGTGGATGCTACCGGTTCAAGGAAATAATCGAACGAGAGGAAAACAGAAAGCAGCGTGCCGGCAAAAAAGAAGAAGTGGGTTTTAGCAACAATTCGCTTCTTCAATTCCAACTGCCCATCAACGGCAGGCCTTGCCGATGTTGCTGGCTTTGCTCTTCTGCGGTAGGCCGGATCACGATGGACGACTACCGGCTCATTTATTTCTATTTCCAGTTCCGGATAATTGAAGCGGTTATCATACGCTTGGCGCTTTGTGTCATTGCTTAACACCTCATAGGCCTCGTTCACTTCGCGGATCAGTTCATGCGCCTGCGGATCAGGGTTTTTATCCGGATGTAATTCCCGTACCAGTTTTCGGTATGCTGTTCGTATGTCCGCGGCTGAGGCAAACCGGGAAACACCAAGCGTCTGGTAATAATCTTTCATGAACTTAAAAAAAAGACCTGACCGGATTTTTCCCGATCAGGTCGATCCATATTTTATAATTGAATTTTATTTATGGTGTTTTACCACAAAGGTCAGCACCGGGCGCTTGCTGTGGTTCACAACATCTTCCGCAATACTGCCCGCCAAAACATGCGCAAAACCAGTTCGGCCGTGGGTGGCCAGGGCAATCATATCAGCATTGATGCTGTCGGCAAAATAAATGATTCCCTCCTCTTCGGTAATATCATTAAATACATTAACGGTGTAATTCTTTAGCTGAAGTTTTTTCGCAAAGTCGTTCATGTACTTCTTCACCACCGCATCGCGTTGAAAATTACCCGGTGTATTGATGCGCACCAGGTGAATAGTTGAATCATACAGCGCCTGAGCCCGCTTCACAATGCGGGAGAAAACCTCTTCATCCTTGCTCATGGAGGTGGCATAAACAATATTTTTAAAGTTCTGGCTTGCGGGCTTCTTCTGAACGGTGAGCACCGGGCAGTTGGCATGGCGAACGACCTTCTCGGTATTTGAACCGATGATCATATCCGTAAGATCCGTCTTGCCGGCAGTTCCCATCACAACCAGGTCAACCTTTTGTTCAGTAATTATAGAGCGCATGCCATGGAAGGGTGAACCCAAACGTAATTCAGGCGTTATTTTAATCCCATCAAACATTTTGTCTGCAGCAAACTTGCTCATCAGTTTGCGCGAACGTTCGATCAGCTTCATGGTGAAGAGCTTGTCTTCCAGATCCTGATAGGCAATTTCACCGGTTATCTTAACCGACTCTTTGGAGCCCTCTTCGATAACATGCAGGAGTATCAGCTCCGTGCCGGATTTACGTGCAATATTGCTGGCTACTTCCGCAGCTACCTGTGCTTCTTTCGAAAAATCGGTTGGGACGAGTATCTTTTTCATGGTGAACAGTTTTTACGTATCCGTTAAAATAAATCAATTTATCAAATATTCTACTTGACGCTGCGCCAAATAGGCAACATCAGGCCGCTTCAAACATTTCAGGAACCACCAACACCGGTATTTTTGTACTGTCCAGGAAATGCTCAAAGGTGAGGCCTTTATGTTCATTTATATTATGAGCGAGACTCTGGCTCATCACGATAACATCTACTGCATGTTTCTTTAGGTAAACTTCTATACGATCAGATAGAAAACCTATCTCCGAACGGAACTCATAAGGCACATCCCCGTTGATGTGCAAACGCTTCACAATGCCGTCAAAATCTTCTCGGGCACGTGTTTCAATATCCTTTCTGTATTCGGCAATGTCCTGATTCTTAGGCTGTAAGAGTCTATAGGCATACAGCACGACCAGATTGGTATGTTTCTGGGCAGCAAGCTCTAAGGCCACCTTGATCACCTGGTCAGAGGTCTCTGTAAAGTCTAGTGCACATAATATCGCCTTCATTGGAATGAGTAGTGGTATGTTACAACAACGAACGTAGAAGGATTTTATCCCGATAAAAGCGACTTGCATCAAGTCAAACACTGATTTTTGTCATAATTGCCCGGCATCGTTAAATTGAGCCCTTTAAATCAAATGAAAGAAGCCATTCAAGTTGCGTTATCCTCCTCGGATACCTTCCGGGAAATATTCCAGGGCTCTGCCGAAGGCATCCTGATGGTGGATGAGGCCGGTATCATTCAGTTAGCGAACCCGGTTTCTGAGCGCATGTTTGGGTTTGAGCCAGGTGAGTTAGCCGGAAAATATGTAGAAGCCCTCCTTCCCCTTCGCTACCACGCCCGTCATGTACACTTCCGGAAAATGTTTCATGATAACCCAGCGCCACGCAGGATGGGGGCCGGCCGCGAACTGATGGCGCTGCGTAATGACGGCACTGAGTTTCCGGTTGAAGTAAGCCTTAGCTACAAGGAAATCAATAAGGTATTTGTGGTCGTGGCTTTCATCATCGACATCTCGGAAAGAAGGAAGGCTGAGGAACAGCTTAAACGCAGTGAGGAGGAATTGCTTGTCTATGCAGCTGAGCTGGAAAAGAAGGTACACATCCGTACCGAGGCGCTGAACAGGCTGGTGGAAGACCTGGAAAAAGCCAATCTTTTTTTACAGGAGCAGATCGCAGAACGAAAAAAAGCCGAAGAAGAAACACGAAAGGCCCTCGATCGCGAACGCGAGCTCAATGAGTTGAAAAGCCGGTTTGTGTCCATCGCCTCCCATGAATTCCGAACGCCATTAAGCAGCGTATTAAGTTCTGCATCACTCATTGCCCAGTATAAAGCCAAAGGTGATTACGATAAAATTGACAAGCATGTGCTGCGGATCAAATCTTCTGTCAACCACCTCACGGCTATCCTGAATGATTTTCTTTCCCTGGGCCGGTTGGAAGAGGGGCGCGTGGAAATCATGCGCGAGCTGATCGACTACCCCGAACATATCCACGAGATCGTGGAAGAACTGAAGCCCCTGCTCAAAGACGGTCAGCACATTGTCACTGAATTTTCACTTGCCGATAATAAGCTGATGACCGACAAACGGGTTATCCGGAATATTTTGTTCAATCTCATTTCCAATGCCAGCAAATACTCGGCTGACCACAAAGTCATTTATATTACCAGCACTATTGCTGACCATCAGCTCAAAATTAGTATACGGGATGAAGGTATTGGTATACCCGACAACGACCTCAAGCACCTGTTTGAACGCTTCTTCCGCGCCAGCAACGTAACCAACATCCAGGGCACCGGCCTGGGCTTGAACATTGTAAAACGATATGTAGATTTACTGCAAGGAAGCATTGACTTCAGCAGCCAAGAAGGAAAAGGAAGTACATTTACCGTAACGCTACCCCTCACATGAAAAAAATCCTCCTGATAGAAGATAACAACGAAGTGCGCGAGAACACGGCCGAAATTCTCAGCCTGGCCAATTACGATGTGCTGACGGCTGAAAATGGCAAGATTGGAGTGGAACTGGCCAACCGCGAACATCCTGACCTGATCATCTGCGATATTATGATGCCTGAGCTGGACGGTTATGGCGTGCTGCACATCCTCAGCAAAAAGACAGAGACCGCCAGCATTCCTTTCATCTTTCTCACCGCCAAGACTGAAAAATCGGATATCCGTAAAGGCATGACGCTAGGCGCTGATGATTACCTGACGAAGCCCTTTGATGACACTGACCTGCTGAATGCCGTAGAAACGCGCCTGAATAAAATCGATATTCTTAAAAAGCAATATTCTTCCGATGCCACCGGCCTGAATGAATTTATTGAAGATGCCCAGCGCGTTCTGAACCTGAAAGACCTCTGCAAAGACAAGAAGGTCAAAACCTACAAGAAGAAAACCGGCATTTTCATGGAAGGTGAATTACCCAACGCCCTATTCTTCATCAATACGGGAAGCGTAAAATCCTTCCGCACCAATGCTGACGGCAAGGAGCTGATCATCAGCCTGTACAAAGCCGGTGACTTCTTCGGCTACGAAGCCATCCTGGAAAATAATCATTACGGGGAATCGGCCGTGGCGCTGGAAGACAGCGAACTGGTCATTATACCCCGGCATGACTTCATGACACTGCTGCATGGCAATCCTGAAATATCGCGCACGTTTGTAACGCTGCTTTGTAAAAAGATTTCGGAGAAAGAAGCCCAGCTGCTCAACCTGGCCTACAATTCCGTACGTCAGCGCACAGCCGAGGCGCTGCTCAAAATCCATGACATGAAGGCCACCGATGTAGTGACTGTTTCGCGCGATGACCTTGCCAAAATGGTCGGTACGGCTTCCGAATCGGTTATCCGTGTGTTATCCGATTTCCGGGAAGAAGGCATCATCAATATAGAAGGAGGTAAAATCAACGTGCTTCACCCCCACAAACTCGAGCAGGTGGTGAAGTGGAATGTGGCGAGGGGTTAAATCCTCGGATATGAATTAAACAAAAAAGACGAATGGGTTTCCATTCGTCTTTTTTGTTTTGTTAAAGCTAATCAGGCACTACGCTTGATCAAGGCAAACTCAATCTGCGGGCGCCCGCGCTGCCCGTCTTGTGTCAGGGCAGTAAACCGCAGTTTGTAAATATTTCCGTCCGTATCGCGAACCACATAGAACCTATCTGATCGAACGGCTGGTGCCGAACCTGGCCCTCCGCCCGAACGCCATTTGGAGCCAATACCCACCTGCGTTGTCAGCCAGGTAACATTGCCGAGATTTGTTTCACCGAAAGCCTCGTAACTTCCGGCAGCCGATGTCAGCAATTCAGCAGTCTGAACACCATTGCGGCTTTGAAGGACGATATCCTGAAAATAATAGGGAATAAGTCCGGCACCTAAACTGGTGGCATTGGTAAAACCCGTCCAGGCAATATCCCACCGGTCTTTCCGTGGCTCCACAGTAACTGCGCCATTGGCAAAACTGATGTAGCGAAAGTTAAACTGGTTGTCTTTGCTGATCTGGATTTCCTGAAATGTAGTCGCTGCAATATCGGCATGCTGCAATGTATACCCGTTGCCGTTACGCAGGATGCGTACCTTCTTCCATCCGCGTGTAGGAATCGGTGCGGAAGGATCGCTGGGCGGATTGGAGGCTCCGCGGTTGATGATGAACACCCTGTTCTCGGCTGCATTAGCAGATACTGCCGCAATAGCCGTTTTACTTAAATCACCGGTAGGATCATCAATCCAGGCAAGCGCCTGCGGTGTGGCATTGGCGCCAACAATCATCACCGCAGCAAAACCAAGGGTATCGGCTGCAGTTACAGTGTTCATATCGGTTTTATCGATGCCGCGGGCCATCATGGTAACCGATGAATTCAGGATCACCCGGAAATCATCATCACCCATGTAGAAACCGAGATCCCAGTTGGTGCGGTCGACCGCTGTTTGCCGGTTGGCGCTCAGGTCGATAAATACTTTATTGGGATAGCTGGGTCCACCACCGTTGATATTCATGATTGCCTGTGTCGCCAGTATTTCGGCAAAGCTTAAGTTTAGCTGAAGCTTTTCACCAATAACCAGCTCATCAAAAACAGTAGTTATCGTAAACACAATGGCTTCGTCACCATCCAGCAGCACATCAGCCGGTTTGTTCACCGTAAAAGAAACCTGGCTGGTGCCGGCAGCTACCGGTAAGGAAATGCTGTTGCCAGAAGCAGCCGGACTGGTGGAGAAATCTGCACCGTAGGTGAGTCCGTTGGGTTCCATGGTGATCACTACAGAACCACTACTGCTGACCGGACGTGAAAAATTGATGTTGACCGGCACTACATCTTCATCGGCAGCAAAGCCTAACTCGATAGCTTCAAAGTTGGCCACGTTATCGGGCAGCGGGGGATCTTCCTGGCAAGCAACAAAGGATAAGGCAGCTGCGATCAATGCAGCCAGTAATACAAGTCGGTTTATAGTTATCGTCATTGTTAAAATTGGTTACGTGATGATTAGAGTTTGTACGTCAGGCTGAAGAAGGCTGAACGGCCGTAGCCTACCGGCTGGGAAGTTCCGCCTCCGTGTATCGGGCCGCCATTTGCCGCCAGGTTATTCACCCGGGTAACATCAAACAGGTTACGCATACCGAACTGGGCAATAAAGTGTTTCATAAATTCTTTCTGGATGCTCAGATCGCCCCAGTGAAATCCTTCGGTTTCATTGAGCAGCAGGCTGCCGTCTACATCAATCGAGAAGAACGGATTTCTTCCCGTGTACTTATAGTAGAAAGACATAGTAAGTCCCGCGGACGGTATCCGGTAGGTGGCTGATGCATTCACTTCCGGTGACCAGAGTATGTCATCTGTTACCGTTGCGGTTTCCGTCAGCTGATTGGTGCGGCCGGTGATGCCCATTCCTGCTGCCGCTTCAAATCTTCCATGACGCAACTGATGTTGCCAGGTGAATCCCTTGGAGGTGAACTCTGCAATATTCAGGTAGGTATGTTGCTCACATCATTATAGAACATCGACAGCGTGGAAGTAACCGAGAGGCGCTCTGCCTTCAGCCACTGCCACGACCACGCCAGGTTGTAGCTGTGCGAAAGTTCAGCCAGCAGGTCGGGGTTGCCTTCGATCGAATGACTGGCATCGAAGAAATTAAAGTATAACTCGCGTATGGATGGCGCACGAAAGCCCCTGCCATACGACAGCCGGATATCCTGCTGCTCCGTCAACTGAATTTTTGCATTAACAGAAGGAATCACCGGTGGTGCCTCATAGGCCGTATTGTGCACCACGCGCAAACCCGGCCGGATCCGCAACCATGTATTCGGCACATATTCGGCCGAGGCAAACAACGCGTAATCCCCGATCGAGGAAACGCCTTCTTTCAGCCGGCCGCCCGTGCCGCTTTCATAATTCAGATCGTAGCCCGGCTGGATTGACAGCTGATCACTGATTTTATATTGAAAGGTTCCGCGAACGGTGAGCCCGATAAATTCAGTCAGATCCTGCAGGCCTGGTCCGAGTGCCAGTCGTTCGTCACCGGTATTCCGGTTAACGGTGGTGGTTTGTGTTCTACGGCTGAAGTCGGTATACGACAATGCACCAGTATACGACAGTCTCTTGTTCAGTCGTGTTGATGCTTGCAGCTGATGCATGAACCGGTTGGTGAAATACCGCTGGTCGATGGCTTCAATTCCCGAAAAATCCCCCGGGTTGTAAATAGCTTCGTTCAGGTAATCAAGCCGGTAGTAGATGTCGGTATCCTGTTTTCTGAAACCAATAAGACCTGAAGTCAGGTATTGTTCCTTTGGATGCCATTCCATTTCGCGTCCTTCGGCACTGCCCCTCCAGCCGTCAAAATCATTCCGTGCAACATCGATCATCGAGTAGAATTTCTTTTTGGCATACCCTACTGAAATACTCTGGTTGTGAATACCCTGGCTCAAACCATAATCCTGCCCCACGCTTTCTTCATGCAGGCGCAACGATCCGCTGATTTTTCCGTCATCCGGCTTTTTGGTGATGATGTTGATGACACCGGCTAATGCATCGGCACCGTACACCACTGACATGGGCCCCTCTACAATTTCAATCCGTTCGATGCTGTTGATATTGATTTGATTGATGTTGATTTCATTGCTTGTGCCCTGCCTTCCGATCATCGGCACGCCATCGATCAGAATCTTGACATTCTGACCGCTCAGTCCCTGCATGGAAATATTCGAACCGCCCAGCGCAAGATCCTGCGAGAAGCGGATGTTCAGTTCCGTGTTCAGCACATCCTGCAGCCGGGTTGAGCCTACCGCACGAATGCGATCATCGGAAATCGTGCGCACCCGGTATACCGACTGACGGGCCGACTGTGGTTCGTACTGCCCCGTCACCACTAGGTCTTCCAATTGAAGAACGGCAGTGGCCAGCTGCACCGGATAGCTTCCGGATTCATGAACCGTAAGACGTTCCGGCTCATACGCCAGGTGGGAGGTAGTCAGTTGAACGGGGTATTTATCTGTTGAAATCAGGAGCACTCCCTGCGCATCCGTAACACCGGCTGCTGCGGGATTATTGTTGCCCGACTGGGTGAAAACCACCACACCCTCAACCGGACTTCCGGATTGTCGGTCGGTTATGGTTACTGTGACCTGGGCCAATGCGGTAAAGGCACTCAACCATAAGAAGAGAATCAAAGGGGTAAAAAGTCGCATGCGCTAAAAACCAATTCAAGGCGCAAATGTTGAATACTCAAGAAATGTAAAATACCCGTAAACGGATATAAAATGACAAGTCGGACTTCCTCTATGAAAAAACTACCAAATGCGGTATTTTTGTCACTGATATGGGCATTTTGAACCTATTTCGAGGATGACAGACGTCATTTTTTAAATTATAACCCTTTGTCATGACCGATCCGATTCTAAAAAATATCGCAGAAGGAAAATTAAAAGCCCTATTCGAATCCGGGAATATCCGCCTGATGCTGGCGGATAATCGCGGACCGGATGAGTACACTACTCCCGGTATGCTAAGCAAAAAGCTGATTCAGTTTTACTTCTGCCTTGAGGGCACAGCCCGGTTTGAATTCGGACCGATGTACAGCCGGGAGATCCAGCGGCTGAAGAATTACTTTTTCTACAACCCCGACAGCGATGTGCCTTTTAAACTGCAGCTGAGTGCCGATGCACGTATGGTGATGCTCTTCATCTCCCTGGAAAATCTGCATGAGCTTTTCACGCATGAACCCCTTCCCTTTCTGAAAGGTGAAAACATCAACCGGAAGTTTTATGACGAGCGCGATATACCAGCTTCCCTGCTGGTGGTGCTCAACCAGCTGTTTACCATTCAGTTGAGTGAAAGTGCCCGCAACCTCTTTTACCACGGCAAAGTGTTCGAAATCCTGAGCCTGTATTTCTCTGAGAAGAAACCCGACACGGAGACATGCCCTTTCCTCAACGATGAAGAAACGGTACGTAAAATCAAACACGCCAAAGAATACCTGTTGAAAAACATGGAAACGCCACCGGGATTAAAAGCTCTGGCCAAGTATGCCGGCCTGAATGAATACCAGCTGAAAGCCGGGTTCAAACAGATCTATGGAAACACGGTGTTCGGTTACTTGCTCGACCACAAGATGGACCATGCCCGGATTTTACTGGATTCAGGGAAATTTAAAGTGAATGAAGTGGCCTACCAGATGGGGTATACCAACCCCAGCCATTTCATTGCTGCTTTCCGGAAGAAATTCGGAGTGACACCAAAGAAATACCTGATGCAACTGGGTGTATAATTTTCCTGTTCACTCCGGCAGGCAAATGACATCCGCACCATGATCATGGAAGAGGTGGGTTTCTGCATTCAGCCCGCGCCAGATCATCAGCACAGCAACCAGCACCAGCATGACGGTTTGAATGCGCTGGAATGACCACGGAATAATTTTCCGGATGGCACCCCAGGAATAGGCCGCAGCCAGCAAGGCAGGCATCGTACCTAATCCAAACACCGCCATGGCCAATCCGCTTTCCAGCAGATTGGATTGCACCAACGCAATCGCAAGCCCGGCATAAACCAGTCCGCAGGGAAGAAATCCGTTCAACACTCCGGTCATCAGGGCCGAAGAAGTCCGGGTCGATTGCAGGTGCTGTGCGAAAGCATGCTTCAGTTTCACCACCCAACCGGAGATAGCCGGAAGAAAAAGCTTTTGAAGCTTCGGCACCAACAGGGCAACGATAATCAGCACACCGACAACAATCGATACTTTGCCCTGAATGTTGCCCCATTGTATAATCTTTCCGAGCACACCCACAACAACGCCCATCATTACATACGTTACTGTTCGGCCCGCATTATACAACAACCGGTTTATCAGCAAGGCGCTGCCGGGCTTTCCATTCACCATCATAGCAATGGGACCGCACATGCCTACACAATGCAGGCTGCCGGTCAGACCCAAAAGAAAAGATGCCACTAACATGGATGAATGTTAAACTATATCCTGATAAAGATACGTTATAGTATGCAACCGGATGACGTTGACCGGTCAGAGATAAATAACTTGCTCAAGGTAGTATTCGCGGCCTTCCATCTTCCACTCCATCTTAACGCGGTATGTGCCGCGCTCCGGAGTCTTCAGTAGAAAGACCTGTACCGAATCTGCGGAGGCGCTCAGTTTGAACTGCTGATCCAGCTTTTCCGAAGAGGGTCGGAACAACCGCAGCGTACCTCCCTCCACATAACTGACAGACGGAAAATATACTTTCAGGTACTCGCTTCCCTCCACGGAAATCACCGGCTTAAATTCCAGTTGCTCCGTATTCTGCTTCCGTTCCAGCTGTTCCTGGAAACGCAAATCATCCCGGTAGTACTGTTTCGAAACCAGGTCAACATCCTGCCGCATCATAATCGTTACCATCACCGCCAGAAAAGCCGCGAACAGGACAAACGCCACTACAATTCCCTTTCCCCAATTCATATTGCTAATTATTCATTACTAATTACTGATTGATTTAACCGGTCCGATGAACTTCACCTTCACCGTCTCCAGCCGTTTACCCTCGCTATACACGCCTAAGATCACCACTGTTTTAGATTCTTTTACCTGGTCTGCCGGTATCTTGATGAAGTAAACTCCCTTCAACATTTCCCCTGCAGGAACTACGATTGACTGCTCCCCTACTTTGCTGAGCATCGCCTCGGGTGGCGACTCTATTTTCATTTCCAGGGTCTTCTCCTCAAAGGTCTTATTGACAAACTCGACATTGTACAGGTTGGAAATTGTGCCGTCATCAGCGCGCTGGAATAAGGTACCCGGCACTTTCAACACTGTCGTTTCGATATCTGATCGTGTAGCCACCATGAAGGAAAGAAAACTGATCAGCGCCAGCAGCACCATCGAATAACCGATAACCCGTGGTGTAATCAGTTTCTGAATGCCGTCCTTGATCGAGTTATACGATGCATACCGGATGAGTCCTTTAGGCTTGCCTACTTTCACCATCACCTCATCGCAGGCATCAATGCAAGCGGTGCAGTTCACACATTCCAATTGAGTGCCATTACGGATATCAATGCCGGTGGGGCATACGTGCACACAAAGCTTACAATCAATGCAATCTCCTTTGGTGGTATCCACCTCACCCTTTTTCAGTTTGCCCCGGGGTTCACCACGCAGCCAGTCGTAGGCCACTACGATGGAATCTTTCACCAGCAATACACCTTGCAGGCGACCGTAGGGACACACCGCAATACAGGCCTGTTCACGGAAATAAGCGAAGACACCATAGAAGATTCCGGTAAATGCCACAAGGCCGATGAAACCGGCCATGTGTTCGGTCGGTGATTGAGAAATAATCGTCTTTACTTCCTCAATGCCAATCAGGTAAGCCATGGCTATATGCGAAATGATGATCGAGATTCCCAGGAAGATGAATTGCTTCAAACCCTTTTTGAAAATCTTCTCTCCGGTCCAGGGTTCCTGATTTAGTTTACGCTGTTCGTTGGCATCACCTTCAATCAGGTATTCGATTTTACGAAACACCATCTCCATGAAGAGTGTCTGCGGACAAGCCCATCCGCACCAAATCCGACCGAAGACTACCGTAAACAGAATAACGAAAACAAATAATGTGATCAGCGTCAACGCCAGCAGGAAGAAATCCTGCGGCCAGAATGCCTGACCGAACACCACAAACTTCCGCTCAAACAAGTTGAGTAACAGAAATGGCTGGCCGCCAATTTTCAGGAATGGACCAGCAAAGAATATGGTCAGTAAAACAATCGTTACAATAATCCGTGCAGTATGATAACGCCCGGAGGGCTTTTTCGGATAGACCCAAACACGCCTGCCCTTCTCATCAACCGTGGCCATTGTGTTACGGAATTCCTCATCGTATTGATAAAGATTCTCTGTGTTTGAATTCACTTTATTCTGCTTTAAATACCTGCTGTTGCGTATAAAGTCAGATTCCGGATTTTGGTCCGGAATCTGATCTGTTCATTATAAGGAGCTTGTTTCTTCAACAGGTTCCGCTGCTGCGGCTTCCTTGTATAAATCTCCTTGCGGTGCTTTCGGGTTAGGCGGATTGGTGCCTTGCAGACTGTGGATGAAGAAAGTAACATCGCGGATCTGCTCCGGAGACAATACCGGCCCCCAGGGGATCATGCCCTTTTCCTGCACACCGTTTTTAATTACCGTATAGATGTCTTTAATGCTTCCGCCATGAAGCCAGTATTCATCCGTCAGGTTGGGACCGATGCTTCCCTGTCCATCAGGCATATGGCACGATACACAGTTGATGGTGTATACCTGCTTGCCTTTGGCCAGTATTGCTTCATTGGGTTCATACACCAGCGCATTTTCATCAATGGCAACCGGAGGATTGGACGCCAGGAATTTCGCCTTCTGAGCGTTGGCAGCCTCCACTTCCAGATTATACTCATCATCCATCAACGGCAGGGTATCAGTTACGTGATACACCACCAGGTAAATGGCGCCCCATACAATGGATCCGTACAGCAACCACTTCCACCACGGTGGCAGGTGGTTATCCAGTTCGCGAATGCCATCATAATTATGATCCAGCATGATGTCGCGTTCTTCCTCCACCGAACGGAATGCATTGATAGACATCCAGAATTTTGTCCACATACTGGGTTGCGGCACATACTGTATGCCGAGTTTTTCGGCTTTCTCTTCGGCTGCCTTGCGGATGAATACGTTGAGCACCTGCAGCATGTACACGGCTACGAGCACCACCAGAAAGGCCGTCAGAAATACAAATGCGGTGACCACATAAAACGGAAACAGCGGGTCGCCCAGCGGATCACGCCAGAATCCGGTTTCGCCTGCAGCATCCTGTGCAAAGGCTCCGAGGCTGAAGAAAATAAATATCAGCGTTACGATGAAGGTTCTCATAGGCTTGTCATTGAGGTTTTGGATTCAGTAGTTTCAGCAGGACTGTCATTCAGCGGCATGTTCTTCATCTCACGGATGAAATTCTTATCCGCTTTAAACACCCACCACAGCATCACGATAAAGAAGAGGAAAAATATCGTGAGCGAGATTACCGGCCAGATGGCCACGTTGTCGATGCTTTGCAATACATTCTTATACATGGCTTTCCGTTTATTGGTTTGACGCAGTTTTGGATGCTTTGATGTCCTTTCCAAGCCGTTGCAGGTAAGCAATCATCGCAATGATCTCTGTCTCCGGTGCAACCTCAACACCTTCCAGTTCCAGGTTGCTCACAATTCTGCGTGCCTGGATCATCAGCTCTTCATTGGCAATAGCTTCGTAGCCTTCTTCATACGGCACTCCGATTTTACGCAAGGCCTTGATCTTTGGTGCCGTCTGCCCTAAATCTATGGCCTGTGAAAACAACCAGGGATAGGCCGGCATGATCGATCCGGAGGATACGGCATCAGGCGCCAGCATATGGTTGTAATGCCAGATGTCAGAATATTTACCTCCTAAGCGGTGCAGATCCGGGCCGGTACGTTTCGAACCCCACAGGAACGGGTGATCATACACATATTCACCCGACTTGCTGTATTCACCGCCCAGCGGATCATATCGTTCCACTTCACTGCGGAACGGACGCACCAGCTGCGAGTGGCAGCCAACGCAACCTTCGCGGATGTAAATGTCACGATACATGGTGCCATGCACCGGTTACTTCGGTTTTCGCAAGCGGTGCTGCTTCAGCAGGTTCATCAGCGATGAATTTGCCGGAATAGGCTGTCTTCACCAGGTTATACACCATCACGATGGCACCGGTGAGGTACAGAGCGCCACCAATAGCACGCAGCACATGCATCGGAAGAATCTGAACGGTTGTTTCCAGGAAGTTCTTGTACACCAGGAAACCTTCTGCGTTAAACTCTTTCCACATCAGGCTTTGGGTAACGCCTGAGATATACATCGGAAGGGCATAGAAGATGATACCCAGCGTACCAATCCAGAAGTGTACGTTCGCCAGGTTCTTCGAGAACAACGGCACACCCCACATGCGTGGCACAATCCAGTACAGGATACCAAAGATCAGGAAGCCGTTCCAGCCAAGACCACCAACGTGTACGTGAGCTACAATCCAGTCGGTAAAGTGTGCAATCGCATTCACATTCTTAAGCGACAACAGCGGGCCCTCCAGCGTAGCCATACCGTAAGCCGTAACGGCTACCACCATAAATTTCAAAACGGGATCTTCACGTACGCGGTCCCAGGCACCCCGAAGGGTAAACAGACCGTTCAGCATACCACCCCATGATGGAGCGATCAGCATGATGGAAAACACAGTACCCAACGACTGTGCCCAATCAGGTAAGGTTGAATACAACAGGTGGTGCGGACCAGCCCAGATGTAAATAAAGATGAGTGTCCAGAAGTGAATAATCGATAATCGGTAGGAATAAACCGGCCGATTAGCGGCCTTCGGCAGGAAGTAATACATCATGCCCAGGTAAGGCGTAGTTAAAAAGAACGCCACCGCATTATGCCCATACCACCATTGCACCAACGCATCCTGCACACCGGCATACCAGGAATAACTCTTGAAGAAATTCACCGGCATCTCGAAGGAGTTCACAATATGCAGCACGGCCACCGTGACGAACGTAGCGATGTAGAACCAGATGGCAACATACATGTGTTTCTCCCTGCGCTTGATGATCGTACCAATCATGTTGATACCAAACACGACCCAGATGAGGGTGATAGCGATATCAATCGGCCACTCGAGTTCAGCATACTCTTTGGACGTAGTAATGCCTAAAGGCAATGTAATTGCCGCGGCAACAATAATGAGTTGCCAGCCCCAGAAGTGCACCCAGCTCAACATGTCGCTGAACATGCGGGCCTTCAGCAGGCGCTGCATCGAATAGTACACCGCACCAAACATGGCATTGCCCACAAAGGCAAAAATGATGGCATTGGTGTGCAGCGGACGGATACGTCCAAAACTGGTATACTGCAGGTCGAAGTTAAAAACCGGGTAAAAAAGCTGAATGGCTGCCGTAAGGCCCACCAGCATCCCGACAAGGCCGAAGATCACTGAGGCGATCATGAAGGCCTTCACAATTTTGTTGTCGTAACTGAATCTTTCGAGTTCCATAGGCGTAGGTGTACGTTGATTAGAAAATAATGCACTAAAAATAGAGGGGTACATGATGGTTGTAGGTCGATACTCCCACGATCTCACGGGGACCAAGCTGGGCGATCCGATTGAAATTGAAGCGCTGTCCGCAGTCCTCGGCGCAGAACGGGATACGCCGCTGATCGTTGTGGAACACGAAGA
>JALOMI010000318.1 GCA_025455465.1 Cyclobacteriaceae bacterium
CCAATCCCCAGGAAAGCACCTAATGTGCTGCCGATAATACCGAGGAAGAAAATCTGGATGAAATAGATATTGAAGGCCTGCCAGCCGGATGATCCGATGCAGCGGAGTACCGCCACCTCATCGCGCTTCTCGCGTGCATAGATATGTACTGAACTCGCTACACCGATACTTCCCAGCACCAGTGCCACAAAGGCGAGCAGCGAAAAGAACCGGTACACCGACTGAAACGCTTCACCGAGTTCTTCCTTGCGTTCCTGCACGGTATCATAGCCATGTCCGTATTTACGCAGATCCCCCTTCAGTGCACCGGCAAGTTTTTCAGTTTCTTCATCACTTCCGGTCTTGAAATAGTGCCGGTAATTCACACGGCTGCCAAACTGCACAAGGCGCGTGGAATCAAGCTCGGCCATGGCGATGTAAACAGATGGTGTAAACGTTGAGAGTATTCCTCCCCCACCCGGAATCTTCGTAACCGCTCCCGCAACAATGAATTTGTTCGCACCCACCTTGATCGAGTCACCGGAGCTGACCTCATACTGGCTCGCAAGCGTTTCATCAAGCATGGCGTAGCGACCCGTCTTCATCAGCGCCACGGCATCAGAAGGAATTGTTTCAATGCTACCGTAAAACGGAAAATCACCTTCGAGCGCCACCAGGCGGATCAGCCGTGACTGCCCCGAATTCATGAACAAGACCATCGAAGCCATATCGGCTTCTTTCGCCTGCGGCAGTTGCAGCGAATCAAAGCGTGCCACCAGTTCCGGTTCGAACTTCCGGCTGGCGTTAACCACCAGGTCAGCGCCAAGCAGTTCCTTGGCGTTGCGTTCAATATCCCCCTGCAGCGAAGCATTCAGTGAATCCAGTGCAACGAGTCCGGCAATACCGGTGATCAGTGATGCCACAAACAATAACAGGCGGGAGAAATTATGCCGTGCATCGCGCCAGGCCATGCGCCAAACCCAGCGATCCTGAAGGATGTTTTTCACCGGACGTTTCAACCGGATGATGTACTCAATCATACCACCGCAATTTTTTGATCATCCACGAGTTTGCCCCCTTTCATCCGCAGGATGCGTTCCGTCTTCTGCGCCAGCTCCAGGTTGTGCGTAACCAGTACCAGCGTAGTACCCTGCTCCTTATTCAGGGAAAAGAGCAGATCCGTTACATGACCGGAATTGTCTTCATCGAGATTCCCGGTAGGTTCATCCGCAAACAAAATTTTCGGATCGGTGATAAACGCACGGGCCATGGCCACCCGCTGTTGCTCACCACCGGAGAGCTGGGAAGGATAGTGATGCAATCGCCCCGCTAACCCGACACGGCCCAGCAGCTCGCTTGCGCGATCGGCAACGTTACGTCCACCGCGCAGCTCCAGCGGCACCATCACATTTTCCAGTGCCGTAAGCGTGGGCAACAGCTGAAAGTTCTGGAAAACAAACCCCACATACTGGTTGCGGAGGTAGGCACGGTCGTCTTCACTCATGGCATTCAGCTTAAAACCCATCAGCGAAATCGAGCCGCTAGTGGGCACATCCAGCCCGGCACACAAACCAAGCAACGTGGTTTTGCCACTGCCCGAAGGACCGATGATGGCGAGGGTATCCCCCTGATGGGCGGAAAAACTAACCTGGTCGAGGACTGTAAGCGAAGATTCACCGGAACGGTAGGTTTTGGTCAGCGACTCAGCCTGTAATACAATGGATGACATAGCAGTAATATTCGGAACGCGATTTGTTTCAAGGGAACAAGTTACTCTAACTTTAGCCGATCAGCCTGCCGGTGATCAAATAAAAAAACTGAAATGAACTGAAATGCGGCAGCATTGTTAAAACAAACAAGCTCAAACGAATGATGTTTTCGAAATTTCTGATTATCGCTTTACTGATCACTATCCTGCAGGGCGCCACCAATACAAAGACCATCCTCTTTTACGGGGACAGCTTGACGGCCGGATACGGTTTGTCGACCGATGAAGCTTTCCCCGCCCTGATCGACAAGCGGCTGAAACAACAGGGGAAGAACTGGAAGGTTATTAACGGTGGACTGAGCGGAGAAACTTCTGCCGGAGGCTTATCCCGCATCGACTGGATGCTGCGCCAGCCGGTAGATATCTTCATCCTGGAACTGGGGGGCAATGACGGCTTACGCGGGCTGCCCCTCGAACAAACGAAAAGCAACCTGCAGGGCATCATCGACAAGGTGAAAGCCAAAAACCCGAATGTGAAGATTGTGGTGGCCGGCATGATGGTGCCGCCCAACATGGGGCCGGAATATTCCGAACAATTTAAAACCGTTTATCCGGAACTCGCCCGAAAAAATAAAGCCACGCTTATTCCTTTTTTACTCGATGGTGTTGGCGGAGTAGAAAAACTCAACCTGGCCGATGGCATCCACCCGAATGTGGAGGGGCATAAACTAGTAGCGGAAACCATCTGGAAAGTAATCTCTCCGCTGCTTTGATCAGAAGCAGGCGCTCATGAACACCAGCAGATCACTGGTAAGCTTGTTACCATCTTTACCCAACTCACGGGTGATGGAGGAACGCGAAGGATATTCCTGGGCGCGTGATTTGATGATGGCATTGGTCAGCCGGTTGACCATGGCACGCGCATCTGACTCCTGAACCGGTTTGCCTGAAGCATACGCCAGTAAAAAGGGCGGAGCCCAGATTCCTTCTGTGATCATGTTTACAGGCGAAGCTTCTTCCCAGCGGCCGGGTGCATTGCCGATGACCGCATAACAACCGTCACGGAAGCGGTTGGATTCTGAAGACAGCACACCGGGAATGTCAAAGCCAACACCTTCCAGCGAAACTACACCGCGGATCATCTTGCGATTCCCCTTCTTTTCTTCCAGGTACTGATCGCGTAATGCGACTGCGGATGTCAACTGAGCACCTGTATCACTTCCCATGAGGATGATTTTGGATTTATCACCGCTGAAGTGAATAGCGTTGTTGTATATCCAAACGATAGCATGCGCAATGTCATAAGCCTGATCTTCATAAATCAACCCTGGCGCAAGGCGGTAATTGAGTGACACAAAAAGGTATCCCAGCCCGGTAAAAAATTCAGGCATATTATCCACATCACGTTTATCTCCGGATGTCCAGTTCCCCCCATGCACCCAGATTACTACCGGTGAATTGCTACCCTTCTTCGGCATATAGATATCGAGCATGTTCAACCGTTGCTGCTTGTTGTCGGTGTACGGCAGATCAGCAATCCGGTAATACGACTTGAATTCCTCCTTTTTTTGAGCGCTGGCCTCACTGAACAGACATACAATCAGTCCAACGATAATAAAGAAAAACGTATGCAGGCTGAAAGTCATAGGGAGGATCAGATCAAAAACGATTTAAAATATCAAAGATATGCGAACGGAACAAACGGATAAACTGCAGAACAAGTACCTTGCCATCTTCACTGCCAATAACCGTATGGGTTAAATCTGGTTTACGTTGTACATGAAAAACGAAAAAGTGATGCTCTTCCTGCTGGCCG
>JALOMI010000095.1 GCA_025455465.1 Cyclobacteriaceae bacterium
GACATGATTTTAATAATAATACCAGGTTAATCCTTTAAATTCAACAGAATTTTAAACTTATCACAAGCGGTCTGAACTTTGTAAAGAAGTGTTGCATAACCGGACATAGCTGATCTGAAATGATACAAAAACAAGGAAAGATTCTGATCGTTGATGACAACGAAGACCTGCTGAAAGCAGCCAAAATGTTTTTAAAACGCCACTTTGCTCAGGTCGATATTGAGAAAAATCCGGAGGCAATTCCATCGCTGATGAATAACGAAGATTATGATGTTATTCTTCTTGACATGAATTTCACCCGTGATGTAAGCAGCGGCAGTGAAGGTTACTACTGGCTTGGTAAAATACTGGAAGCAGATCCATCGGCCGTAGTGGTACTTATCACTGCGTATGGCGATGTGCAGATGGCTGTGAAGGCCATCAAAGCCGGTGCGACCGATTTTGTGCTGAAGCCCTGGGAAAATGAAAAACTTCTCGCCACGCTTTATTCATCCATGCGCTTGCGCGAATCGCGGGATGAAATCGAAAATCTGAAAATCAAGAACCAGGAAATAAACTATGAACTGAATAAACGGTTCAGTGAAATCATCGGGCAGAGCTCATCCATGCAGCGCATCTTTCAAACCATCGACCGTGTTGCCCGCACAGATGCCAATGTGCTGATCCTGGGTGAAAACGGAACCGGTAAAGAACTGATTGCCCGAGCTATTCACCGCAACTCATCCCGTTCGCACGAAAACTTTGTTGGTGTAGACCTCGGATCCATTACCGAAACCTTGTTTGAAAGCGAACTGTTCGGCCATAAGAAGGGCGCCTTCACCGATGCAAAAGAAGATCGTGCCGGACGTTTCGAACTGGCCAACCACGGAACCCTGTTTCTGGATGAAATCGGCAACTTATCCATGCCGTTGCAGGCCAAACTGCTGGCGGTATTGCAAAACCGCAGGGTAAGCCGCGTAGGCTCCAACAAAGAAACTCCGGTTGATATCCGGCTGATTTGTGCAACGAACATGCCCTTGTATGAAATGGTGAAAGAGAACCGGTTCCGGCAGGATCTGCTTTACCGCATCAATACCATTGAAATTGAAATTCCTCCGCTGCGTGACAGGCTGGAAGATATACCCCTGCTGGCGAATCACTTCTTAAAATACTACGCAGAAAAATATCAGAAATCGGTTTCTCGTATCAGCGATGCCGCGGCCATTCGTATGCACAAACATCCGTGGCCGGGCAACATCCGGGAATTACAGCATGCGATCGAACGTGCGGTGATCTTAAGTAACAGCACTGTGCTGCAGCCGGAAGACTTCAACCTGAATGCGTCCACCGCTAAAGAAGAAAACCAGCTAAACCTTGAACAATATAACCTGGATGAGGTGGAGAAATTATTGATCCGCAAAGTACTGAAGAAATACAACGGCAATATTACCCAGGCGGCTTCTGAACTTGGGCTGACCCGGTCTTCCCTCTACCGCAGACTTGAAAAGCACGGCTTGTAAAAAGCAGTAATAACCGAAACCTTACTCATGAATAACGTTTTTAATGACTTCCGTACACGCGTTATTCTGAGGGTAATCTTACTGGGCGCTTCCATTGGCTTGATGCTGTATATGATACAACATCAAAACATGCTATTCGCTGCCGTTCTTACCGGTGTAATTATTATCCTGCAACATGTTGAACTCTTTCGTTATATCAGCCAGACCAACCGTAAACTCACACGCTTCCTGGAATCCGTAAAATATTCCGATTTCATTTCAGGCTTTGCAGCTGACAACAAACTGGGAAGAAGTTTCAGGGATCTGAATGTCGCCTTCAATGAAGTACTGGAAGCTTTCCGAAAAGCGCGCTCAGAAAAAGAAGAGCATTGGCAATACCTCAATACCGTTGTTCAGCAGGTACGCACCGGCATATTATCCTTTGATGCCGAAGGTAATATTCAGCTGATCAATGCTAATGCAAAGAAATTTATCGGCATGCAATCCCTTAAAAACATCCATGAATTGCAGCAACAGGATCACCGGCTATATGAGGCGATCATTGAAGCCGGCCTTGGTAAAAGTTCATTGTATAAAGGCAGCAACGAATTATACCTTACCATTCAGGCTACTGAGTTAAGAATCCGCGGAAGTGACGTCAAACTGCTTACCCTTCAGAACATTCAGCCCGAACTACAGAAACAGGAACTGGAAGCGTGGCAAAACCTGACACGCGTACTTCGACACGAAATCATGAACTCCATCACCCCGATTTCCTCATTGACTTCTACGCTTAAGGACGTGTTGAATTACGAACTGGAAAAGAAGAACGGACACTATGAACTGAAAGCCGAAGGCGCTGAAGACCTGAAAGAAGGACTGGAAACCATTGAGAACCGAAGCAAAGGCCTGATCAAGTTCATCGATGCCTACCGGGAATACACTTCTTTACCCAAACCAAAATTAAAATCGGTGCGATTAAAAGAACTCATTGATAAAGTTGGAGTACTCATGACACCGGACATGAAGGCAAAAAAAATCAACTTCCATTTCGAGTGTGTCTCAGAATATCTCACCATACAGGCCGATGAAGAAATGATTGAACAAGTATTAATCAACCTGATCAAAAACGCCATTGAAGCCGTTGCCGAAACACCCCAGCCCCGCATTCATCTAGTGGGAAGTTACGATGAAAGCTCGGTAAAAATCGAAGTCACAGATAATGGTGCCGGCATCATCAAGGAAGCGATTGAAAAAATCTTTGTCCCCTTCTTCACCACCAAGCGTACCGGATCCGGAATTGGTCTAAGCCTTTCGCGGCAAATCATGCAACTGCACAATGGCTCAATCAGTGTTGAGTCAGTGCCTGAGGAAAAGACAGTGTTTACGCTGCGGTTTTAAGCAAACTGTTTTTGTGGACACAGCAAATTCTGATAGACAGGCACTACAATAACCTATTGGTTGAGGAACTCATCCCACTCATTTCCAAAATGGGTGGAAAGCTCACGCAAAAAGAGTGCATACGTAGGTTTGTGCGGTTTCTTACGCAATGGCATGTTCGCCTCTTCCGGAGTATAGTCGCCTTTTTTTGCATTACAACTTTTACAGGCAGTGACCAGGTTAATCCAGGTGTGCTGCCCACCGCGCGAACTCGGTATGATGTGATCTAAAGTCAGTTCCTTCCTTGTACCGCAATACTGGCATTCAAAATTATCACGCTTGAAAATATTCTGACGGGTGAGTGCCACACCTTTGTAGGGGGCACGCACATACCGGTTCAACCGGATGACGGAAGGCATCGGAAAGGAATGGCTTACAGAATGTAATTTATGACCATTGGCTGGACGCACCATCTCACTTTTATTCAGGTACACCAGGATAAAGGCACGCTGAACGGAGCAAACCATCAACGGGCTGAAGTCCTGATTGAGCACAAGTACACGGCCATCCATGCAGGTAATTTAAACGGCTTAGACCAGCCATGCAAACCATCCATGCAAGGATTGACTACAAACCTCTGCTTTTTGATTGAATTTTCACTCGGCCAACAACCTGCGGATGGTCACCAGTTCATGCGTATAGATCTTGCTTTCGCTGTTCAGGATACCATCTTCATAGCAGAAATCGAGGCGCACCCTACCGAAAACGTGAAGAACTTTTTGATCGTGAAGAAGAATGCCTGCATGGGGTACCCGGGTTCCGCGCACCGTGAAAAATGCCACATCACCCGTCCGGCCTTCCTGAAGGCTGTTTACCTCACGTCCCTGCTTTTGCTGCTCCGGCAAAGTCCGTCCCAGCCGGTACCCGTTGATTTTAAAGGCCATCTGGATTAACCCGGGAGCATCCATACCGAAAGGACTCTTTCCACCGGTCAATGCGGGGGCATTCAGGTATTTCATGGCCGTATTGATCAACGACTCCGCATCCCGTTTGGCGCCCAGCGTTTTGGCCTCCCCGTTGAACGCAAATTGTTCTTCCATTTTGAATAACTCCGAAGCAGAAATCGGGATGACACTTCCCATCAGAATCAGCAGCGGGCTCTTGTTATAAAGAATACTGGAGGTAAGGTCTGTTGTAATTTTAAAATCAGCACGGTTGATATGATCAAAATACTCCCGTGTGATGGAATGATGCTGCAGCGTTTCAATCCATCCTTCGCACTGATCGTAATAGGTTATAATCTTCAGCCAGGCTTTATCCTTGCTTTCTTCCAGCACATCGTAATGATCACCAAAAAGCAACTGGGAAACCTGCTCTGACCGGTGTGCAGCCTCCCTCCGCATCGATACAACGCTTAACCGGCAAACTCCATAATCTATGCTGTCCTTCATTGAATACTGACTAATATTTGATCCGGCTCATTTCACGTTTGATATCCCTTTCCTTAATGCTGTCACGTTTATCGTGAAGCTTCTTACCGCGGGCAAGGGCGATTTCCAGCTTGGCCAGTCCGCGATCACTGATAAACAAACGCACCGGAACCAGCGTAAGCCCCTTCTCCTCAACCTTTCCTTCGAGCTTTCGAAGCTCCGAACGCTTTAACAGCAGCTTGCGCTCACGACCTGCCTCATGATTATAATGGGATCCCTGTGTATAAGGAGATATCGTCATGCCCTTGACAAACAACTCACCATTTTTAAAATAACAATAGCCATCCTGCAAATTGACCTTACCTTCTTTGATAGATTTTATCTCCGAACCGGTCAGCACCATGCCGGCAACGTATTTGTCTAACAGCTCAAACTCAAAGCCTGCCCGTTTGTTGCGAATGTTGATGTTCGTTGAAAATCGTTTTTCCATCGGTAACCGTTTAACTGGTTTTGGAAAGAATACGGTTGATCGTATCCTTCTTTAACACTTTCTGACCGGTCTTACCGGTTGCCACGACACGGTCGTTGACGCGGACAATATACGAGCAGATAAGCTCATTTCGCTGAACCGATTCTACGATTGATTCAATGAGCAACTCTTCACCAACAAAGGCAGGTGAACGATGATCAATGCTCAGAAACGTTCCAATACCTTCCTCATCTTCATCCCGCCACTCCAGCATGTACTGGCGGGTAGCCCATTCGATTTCGCGCGCCAGCGTAAAGGTGGCGCATACAGGATGCACCACTTCACCGGCAAAAGCAGCCACATCATCCGGACTGACTGTATACTTCATGATTTTCCGATACCCTGGAGTTAATGCGTCTGCTTTCATCAGGATTCAATTGGCATTCTGGCCAGGGGGGCAATATTCAGGTCAGCAAATTCACCGGAAATGTATTTAAAGTGAGCGGCCATTGCTACCATGCCGGCATTATCTGTACAGTATTCAAAGGCAGGGATATAGACCTTACAATGACGTTCCTCCGCCAGGCGTTGCAGCGCCTCGCGCAGGCCGCTGTTGGCCGCAACACCTCCGGCAATGGCAACCTGTCGTATGCCGGTTTGCAGGATAGCCATTTCGAGCTTTTCCATCAGCATGCCCACGAGGTGATGCTGGATGCTGGCACAAAGGTCATTTAAATGTTGCTCAATGAAGTCAGGATTCTCTTTTTTTCGATCGCGCAAAAAATAAAGTATGGAAGTTTTAATGCCACTGAACGAAAAATCCAGTCCAGGCATGACCGTTTTCGAAAACGCAAATGCCTTTGGATTTCCCTGCCGGGCATATTTATCAATAAGTGGTCCGCCTGGGTAAGGTAACCCCATAATTTTAGCTGCCTTATCAAAGGCTTCTCCTGCGGCATCATCCTGGGTCTCTCCTAAAACTTCCATCTGTAGATAATCAGATACCCGCAGGATCTGCGTATGTCCACCGCTTACCGTCAGGCATAAAAACGGAAATGACGGGCGAGGTTCTTCAATGAAGTGACTTAAAACATGCGCCTGCATGTGATTCACTTCGATGAGTGGCTTCTTCAAGGCCAGCGAAAGGCCTTTGGCAAACGATAATCCAACCAATAATGAACCCATTAAACCCGGACCGCGTGTAAACGCAATGGCATCCAATGCTTCTTTACGGATACCGGAAACTGTCAGTGATTCATTGACTACCGCAACAATATTTTGCTGATGAGCGCGCGATGCCAACTCCGGAACAACGCCACCATATTTTTGGTGCACTGCCTGTGAGGCGATAATATTATTAAGTACCTTGCCGTTGCTAATTACTGCGGCAGAGGTTTCATCGCATGATGATTCAATAGCGAGAATGACGGGCCCCATAGCTTGACGCATGAACCTGCAAGTTATCAAAAATCGGGTATTGTACTGGCTTAAGTTTATCACACTTTACAGTCTTTACACGATTGTATTCCTGCTGCTCAGTTCCTTTTTTCTTCTGCAACTACCTGCCGTACAGAGCATCGCAGCCAACCGCCTGTTGAAACAAGTTTCTGCTGCCACCGACTTTAACTCAACTATCGGCCGGGTTGAATTCTACTGGTTCGACAGGCTTGTACTGACCAACGTGCGCATTGAAGACCCTGAAAAAAATCTCATGATTGGCGTGGAGCGACTGATGGTAAACTTCAGCTTCTCCGGTCTGTTTCAGAGCCAGGGCATTAACCTGGACGGTGCTGTTCTGAATGGTGCCGCAGTCAACCTGATCACCATCCAGGAAAATGATTCGCTGCGCGATCTGAACATCAACATTTTTATTGCACGCCTCAGCGGCCCGGAAACTACGGCAAGTACAGGAAGCACCCCAATCGCAATCGGAGAAGCCCTTCTCAAAAACAGCCACTTCATGCTGCACACCAATGGTGATACGCTTGCCGGAATATTCAACCCCGGTCATTTTGCAGTAACCATTGATGATGCTGAACTAAACCAGTTTCTGATCCTGGGAGACACCATCGAATTCCGGCTGTTGAATTTAACAGCGCAAGAAGACTTTCTGCAGTTTCCCATCCATCAGCTTTCCACCTTTTTCCGGATATCACAGTCCGGCATGGAATTTACCGGCCTGAACCTGAAGGCAGGTGAAAGTATTGTTTCGGATACCATTCACTTCCACTACCGATCGCAAGAAGCCATGATTGAATTTATTGACAGTGTCCTCATCGAAGCCCACTTGTTCAATACCATTCTGCATCCGCAAGATCTCCGGCTCTTTTTCCCCATACCTGAAGAACTCAACAAACCTATAGCGTTGTCCGGTGATTTCAACGGGCGCATCAGCCGTTTCCGCTTTACCAACATGGATCTGCAATTGGGTGGCACTCACTTAAAAGGTGTTCTGGAAATGGATGGATTACCCGACATTATGGAGACCTTTATTCTGCTGTCCTTGCGTGAGTCGCAAATCGATTTTAATGACCTGAGTTTTATTTTTGATGATGCTGCTTTGGTGCGGCTGGAACCCTTCGGAAAAATAAACTTCCGTGGTCAGTTCCTCGGGTACCCGAACGATTTTGTAGCGACAGGTAATATTAACAGCCAGATCGGGCGGATAACTTCAGACATCAACCTGAAAATCGGTGAAAGCTCTGTTGACTTTACCCGTTACCGCGGCAGTATAACCCTCAGTAATTTTGACCTGGGTACTTTTCTGAATGATACGGCACGCTTTCAGAAAGTCAATATGAATGGATCGATTGAAGGAAAGGGCATTACCCTGGAGACGGCAGACTTTACACTGAAAGGATATATCAGTTCAATCGGCCTGCTTGGCTATGTCTATGAAAACATCAGCACAAATGCCCGTTTCGCTTCCGAATATTTTAACGGTGAGCTGACCGTTCATGATCCCAACCTGATGATTTCTGCTAACGGATCTGTCGATCTTCGCAATAAACTTAACCGTATAGAAATTCACGGACGCATCGATACGGCATACCTGCATAACCTTAAACTCGTCAGCGATTACACATTCCTTCAAACCGACATGGATATTGACATGTACGGACTGGAACTTGACAGTCTGAAAGGAAATGCCCTTCTGAAAAACCTGACCGTTGGATACCGTGATGAATCCATCACCGTCAGTGAAATCAGCCTGGAAGCCATACGGGAAAGTCACCAGCGTTCACTGGCATTGCGGACTACTTACGCGGATCTGGATACCCGGGGAGATTTCTACTTTTCTGATCTCTTTCGCGATATACCCCAACTCGTTAAAGAATTCAGGCTGAATATTGAAAACGATCCTATTTCGCTTACCGAATACTATCTTCAAAAAACAGGAGCACCTCCGCGTTATGCAGCCGATTTCACCGTTGTCGCCAAGAACATCCGGCCGATCATGGAGTTGTTTGACATTGATGTTGCCATCAGCCGGAATACAACCCTGGCCGGACGTTTCTCCAACGGATTGACGTCAAACCTGCAGGCCTTTACACGCATTGATTCAATTCGCTTTGGTAACAGTTACTTTTACCGTAATGAACTGGAAGTAAACGCATCTAAATACTACGACAGCACAACTGCACTGGCCATGGTCTATGTCTCCTCGGCAAATCAGGAATTTGGCAAGATCAAGACCAATAACCTGATGGGTGAACTGATCTGGGATAAAACCCATATTGATGTTGATGCCAGTATTGCCCAACCGGAAACCACCAATCGCTTTGATCTTTCAGCTACAATTGAATTGCTTGACAGCACGCTGATTAAATTGAATCCCTCCAACATTCGGGTATTGGATGAGGTATGGGGAGTAAACAGAAATAACTCCATCGTCATCCGGGGTAAGGAATGGAAGTTTACCAACATCGGGTTCAATCAGGGCGAGCAGATCATAAATGTAAACGGTTATCTGTCGCAGGATTCAACCCGAGAACTGCAACTGGAGGTGCACCGTTTCAATCTGGCTAACATCAATCCGCTTATTACACAAAAACTGAAGGGCACACTGGAAGCGGAAATTGCCGTGAACAATATTTATTCATCGCTGAACTTTCAGAATCTCATTTTCCTGAATGGTCTTGAAATCAATGACTTTCTGATTGGTGACATAACCGGGAAGAACACCTGGGAGGCTGATGATGCACGATTCTCTATTGCATTTTTAGTTGAACGCCTCGGCACACGCATCGTAGACTGTTCAGGCTATTACAACCCCGGTATACAGACAGATCCGCTAAATATTCTGGCACAATTCAACCGGGCCAACCTTAAAATTATTGAACCCTTTCTGGATGAAATCTTCAGTGACTTTCAGGGCACCCTATCAGGTTTATATACCATTCGGGGAAGTTTAACTGATCCGGTTATTGAAGGCGAAGGAAAACTTGAAAACGGAGGGATGAAAATCAACTACCTGAGTACTTATTATCAGTTCACCGGTATCCTTGGCCTCGCCCCCCAGTCTATTTATTTTAAGGATATTGAGCTGACAGATGCATTCCGAAACCGGGCCCGGCTGAATGGAGAAATCAGGCATAACGCATTTGCCAATATGCGCATTTCACTTGATGGGCAACTCAATGACTTTCAGGTTCTCAACACCACTGCCAAGGACAACTCCTTGTTTTATGGTCAGGCGTTTGCGTCAGGAACGGTGCGTTTTTCCGGACCACTTGATAACCTGGTTATATCTGCTACAGCCACCACACGAAAGAATACCCGTGTCTATATCCCCATCAGCGGTGTTGCTTCAACCGAACAGAAAGACTACATCCGATTTGTGAACTTCCGCGATTCTACTTACATCCTCAGCCAACAACTTGCGGAAGAGAGAAAAGTGAAGCTAACCGGATTAACACTTGACTTTAATCTCGATGTTACACCCGATGCCTACTGTGAAATTATCTTTGATCTGAAAGCCGGTGATATCATCAGGGGACGAGGCAACGGTAAAATTAAACTGCAGTTAGACACCCAGGGTGAATTCAATATGTTTGGTCCGATTGAATTCACCGAAGGCTGGTACAACTTTACACTGTACGACATTATCAACAAAGAATTCCAGATTCAGCCGGGCAGCACATTAACATGGTATGGCGATCCGTATCAGGGCAACCTGAAGATTAATGCCAGCTACAACCAATTGACTTCTCTTGCCCCGATACTCAGCGACCAGTCGCTGGCCAGCGAACCCCAAATGAGACGCAAGTACCCCATCCAGGTGCTGCTGAAACTGGAAGGGCTTATGTTGTCTCCTTCCATCAACTTTGATATTGTTGGTAAAGACTTGCCAAAATCAGTTGTCATCGAGGGGCGACCGCCTGTTGCCTTAGACCTTGAGTTTACCGCTTTCAAATCACGGCTGGATGAACAGGAACTGAAGCGGCAGGTATTCAGCATTATCGTATTGCGGAGATTTTCACCTCCGGAATCATTTAACACCAGCGGCTCACTGGCCGGCAGTGTGAGCGAACTATTCTCCAACCAGCTAAGCTATTGGCTCAGCCAGGTAGATGAAAACCTGGAGATTGATGTTGATCTTGGCAGTATGGATCAGGAATCGTTCAACACCTTCCAACTCCGGATGTCGTACACCTTCCTGAACGGGCGGTTACGTGTAACGCGAGACGGAACCATGGGAAACCAGTCACAATCTACACCGGGAAGTGAACTTGCTGCGGCCATAGGTGACTGGACTGTTGATTATATCCTCACTCCGGATGGTAAGTTTAAAGTGAAAATGTACAGCAGAGCCAATGTTAATCCAACCTTGAATGCAACCAATACCCAAGGAGCAATGACAACCGGAGTAAGTCTGATGCACACCCAGAG
>JALOMI010000319.1 GCA_025455465.1 Cyclobacteriaceae bacterium
CCGGAGTTGCCCGCAATAGTTCGTGTGCAGTGCTTCCGGGCAAGGGTTGCTTTAATCGTTCCTCCAACTTAGTAATCAACCGCTCAAAATCCATAGTCCTTTTCTGCTCTTGGTTGTTAACAAAACTCATCGGATGAGGGTGCGCTCCTTTCCGCGTAATGTTAAAATTTAAAACCTATGGAACCAACCACAAACGGGTTATTGCTTTCCGGAAAGCCATCTCTCAAAAAATACAACTCTCGGTTATTCAGTAACCTGCCCTCCAGCCGGCAATAAAGGGTTGGTACAGGATGATAATCCAGGTTCAGCGAGACACCGAATGTGTTAAAACCATCACCGGTTGGATTTTCAATGATCACTTCCGCTTTGTCGGCATAATATTCACCACGTAGGGCCATAGCCCATTGGGGGTTCATCGCATAACGCATGATCATTACCGCACTATACCACGTGTCATAATCATTACTGAATTTTTCACGCTGCTGCCATCCGATATCGAATCCGGTTATCAGTTTCCAGGAATCACCTAAGGGAAGAATCGCATAGAGGTTGCTGAAATACCGCATGGTGCGTAACGCATCCGGTTCAACCGTACCGACAAACGTGCTCCAGTTGATGGTTATCCCATCGGGTATTGTGTAGGATACTTTAGAGCCCCAGGCAGGCAAGGTGCTGCCGCTTACCATGGTTATAGTCTGCCATCCGGTAAGCATCATGATATTGGCTTCCAGCCTATCGGTTAATGCATGACCGGCAACAATGCCCGTCATATAGTAAGGAGAATTATCTGCCAATAACGAACGTGTCAGCGTTGCATTATCCATCGATACGGCACTTTCAAATCCGATATGGGAAGGAAGGATACCGGCTTCAATCCACCACGTGCGCTGTTCGTCAAGGAGCACACGTACATTCGCTTCAAAAATAAATTTCAAGACATCGGGTTCATTGGCATAATTGTCGAGCACATATGTACCGGCATGAAGCGCAACGTTTGTTTTGATCCGGTTGCCCTGATACGTCAGCCGGGCAAAACCATGATTAAGGTTTACCTCATCATGACGATTATGGTTATAGAGAAATGGCTGCCGATAATACGTTGTCGGGCGGTTGAAATCATAGGCATAAAAGAAATCTGCTGCGCCACTGAACGTCCATCGATTGGAAGACAATACGGTGTCTGCCTGAGCAAACAAATTGACCATGGCCGCATAGAACACGATAGGTATAACAACACCCCTTCCCATCGACTGGAAGGACATTTTCAAAGCATCTTTTGTTTCAGCATAAACCGTGTGAAGTAACCCGGGAACATCCGCTTCAGCCAGATGGCAGTACGCTCCGGCTTGCCGGCAATGATCAGCTCTGTTTTTCCTTGTTCAATTCCTTTCAGTATCGAGTCGGCAACATCAGCCGGATCCAGGCCTTTTTGTATGCGTTCATTATCCTGGTTGATGGGCTTGCCTTCCCGGTTCAGGGAATTCTTCGCCACATTCGTACGAACGAATCCCGGGCACACCAGCATCACATGAATACCATCCCCGGCTGTTTCCATTCGCAGCGTGTCGTAATACCCCTGCAGGGCGTGCTTGCTGGCCACATAGGCGGCCTGCTTCCGCACAGGCATCTTTCCCAGCACGCTGGAAATCACCACAATGCTGCCCTGCTTACGCTCCAGCATGGACGGCAGCACGGCACGGGTAAGGGCAGCGCCACCGAAGAAGTTTACTTCCATGATCTGCCGGATCACATCCATCGACAGATCTTTGACTTTCGTCCAGTGGCTGACACCCGCATTATTAATCAGCACATCAACTCCTCCGAAATGCCGGATGGCTTCATCTGCTTTATTGGCAATCGATGATGCATCGGCCACATCCATCGGAAGCACGAACACATCCTTATCCGGCAGCAGGCATTGTTTCTTAACGCGATCCAGTTCTTCTTTCCTTCGGGCCGATACTATCAACCGTGCTCCTTGTTTTGCAAACGCATAGGCCAGGGCCTCACCTATACCGGAGGATGCACCGGTAATCCATACGACTTTGTTCATGAACGACATGCTGCTTTCAATTTTGCCGAAGATAGCAAAAGGAGGATTAAACGATGCCGGCAAAACCCATGAAGGCCATGGCCAGAATACCCGCGGTGATCAGCGCTGCCGGTACGCCTTTCATGTATTCCGGAAGGTCAGCTTCATCGAGCTGTTCGCGCAGGCTGGAGAAAATCAGGATGGCCAGGGAAAATCCAAGCGCATTGCCGATCGCAAAGACCACACTTTCAATCAGGTTGAGATCAATCTGATAAGGATAAAAGGGAATTACCGGAAGATCAGCTCTTTCATACCCCAGCTGATCGCTGCCGCGCATCCCTGACCCTGTCACCGACTGATATGTAGAAACAACGATCCTTTTTATCCGGAAAGCCTTATGCAGCGGCGCCAGCGCAACCACCATCTGGATGGTAGAGCAGTTGGGATTGGCTATCAAACGACCGGAGGATTTAATTGCATCACCGTTGATCTCAGGAACCACAAGCGGCACATCATCAAACATCCGCCATGCCGAAGAATTATCAATAACAAAAGTCCCAGCGTCAGCAAATTTCCTTGCCCAATTTTTCGAAGTCCCGGCACCGGCCGAAAACAACGCAATGTCAGGCCTTTGCGCCAGAGCAGTTTCCACAGTTACTACTTCGTATTCCTTTTGCCGGAATGCAATTATTTTACCTGCTGAATTCTCTGAGGCAGCCAGTATCAGCGTTTCAAAGTCAAAATTACGTTCGTCAAGAACCTGCAACATCTTACGGCCTACCATGCCGGTAGCGCCAACAACAGCTATTTTCATAGTTTTTGGATGATTAAATCTCTGCAAAATTATGCTTTTGATACCGGATCAATGTAGATTTTTATTTCGGTTATTACGTTCCATTATGATTGATGATAAATTAATTCTAAAAGACCTTTCGTACTGGTAAGCCTAAAGTCTATCCGATAAATCAAAACGAGAACCATTTAGCGGGTATTCTTAATATTAACCCAACCCTTTGATATTTATGCTACTGATTTACTGTTGTTTACACTAATCCTGTATTTATGATACTTGCTTGCGAAAGTTGTTATTTGGCATTAAATCAGTAAGTTTGCGGCAGATTACATTGCGCTGAATCAGAATTTCGAAGCAGATCTTTACATCCTAAACTCATTCCATTCTATGAAATTAAATGTTGTTATTGCCCTAATGATCACGGTAGTTACGCTGATTGGCTGCAAAAAAGATGACGAAGCCAAAAAACCGGCCAGCTATTTCGAATACGACGGAAAAACTTATGAGCTTGCAAATGGTTTTCTTGAAAACTGGGGGCCGACACCTGTATCGTCCTTCAATCTTGATCTTATCCTGCTTTCTGACAGTTTTGTACTTCACGAAACCGGAGAAGTGCTCGACTCGATCACGGGCGTGGGCGACGGGCTTTATTTCGAGATGTTTGCCAC
>JALOMI010000096.1 GCA_025455465.1 Cyclobacteriaceae bacterium
AAGGATAAACCCTATGAATATCCCATAGTGAAACTGGAAAAAAATAAGGCTGTGTTTGAAGCTCCGGATCAGAAGACCCGATTGATATATGAACGTGTTAACGCAAGTCAACTTCGTGCCGTGCTGGAGCGCGAAAAAAACGGTTCGCTGGAGGTGGACGAGTTTATCTACCAATTAGCCCGATAGTCAAGCGAAGTTTTCAATTGTTCATTGTAAATTGTTAATTGAATTTATTTCGCTTCTCCTCTCGCAGCATTTCCGGAAAGCCCATGTTGCGCGCCAGCGCATTCATCGCCATCACGATGCGTTTCGTTTTGGTGGATGTTGTTTTCGCGCTGTCAATCCATTTGCTGAAGTAGCGCTGATGCCCTGCCGTTAAGGTTTTAAAAAATGTTTTCGCTGCCGGGTCATCATTCAGGCAATCCATGAAATCGGCATTCATCACGAAGCGGCTTTCGTCCAGCACCAGTTCGACTTTCACTTTTTCACCCTGTTTTTTGCCGGTGCCTTTCCGGATGGCGGCATTGAAGGGAAGGATGAACTGCCCATCTCCTATCGGGATTAATGCCGTTTGTTTGATGGGGTGCTGATCCAATTTGCCTTTCACCCGAAACGATGTTTTTGTATCGGGTTTCAGTTTTTTGGCCTGTGCTGCGCTGATTTCAATGTATGTCCAGCCGGTTTTCTCCCCTTTCTTGTCAAACTTTCGGATGGTGGCGGTGAAGGCTAACACATATGGAAGGTAGGAAGAAGTTGCACGCAGAAAAACTTTAAACGAATCTGCACGTTTAGACCTCACCCATCGACAAACGTTATGAATCGAGCCCAGTCAGCTGCTTCCCGAAAAGACCGCATCCTTCAATCTCCGCAGTTTCGCCAGGGTAGATTTCACAACATTTCCGTTACACCGGTGCAGACGAAAGAGTTTTCTGTATTAAAGTTGTTACGCGATCAGTTCAATCCGCCACCGGATAAAAATCCCGTTCAGGCACTGCCTATGGTTCGGACGGATGTGAACCGTAATGAAGCAGAGCCGATGATTGTCTGGTTTGGTCACTCCTCCTATTTCATCCGACTTCATGATGTCAGCATACTGGTCGACCCGGTATTCAGCGGGCGTGTTTCACCGGTATCATTTTTTGGCAAATCATTACGACCATCTTGATCACAGCACCATCATCAAACTGCACCGCAAGACCGAACGGTTTATTACCCCGCTCGGTGTTGGTGCCCACCTGGAGGGATGGGGCATTGAGCCGGAACGAATCACGGAGCTGGACTGGTGGGAGCGTACTTCCTTTAAGAGCCTGACCCTGGCGGCTGCGCCCGCGCGGCATTTCTCCGGAAGAAGTCTGAGGCGAAACACAACACTGTGGTCTTCCTTTATTCTGACCAGTGAGCGATTCAATCTTTACCTGGGCGGTGATTCGGGATACGATGATCATTTTAAGTCCATCGGAGATAAATACGGGCCTTTTGATCTTGCATTGCTGGAATGCGGCCAGTACAATACCATGTGGCCGTTGATCCACATGATGCCGGAAGAAGCCGTGCAGGCAGCGATCGACCTTCAAGCTCAAATGATGATGCCCGTTCACTGGGGTAAGTTCAGCCTCGCACTTCATCCGTGGAAGGAGCCTGTCGAACGCGTATTGAAAGCGGCCCAGCAGCATCAGGTGCCCCTCACGACACCACGAATCGGTGAACCGGTGCTGCTCAGCAAGTCGTATCCGTCCGACCGCTGGTGGGAGCGTGTATAACAATCCTGCCCGAATCATTGTCTATACATCAATCCCCGTTACTTTTGCAGCTATGGCACTGGAGCAGGACATACAGCAGGAAAAATTTCAGTCGGAACACCAGAAGGCTGCCATCAATATTTTGTTTACCGGCAACTGGCTGCACAATAAAAATGCTGCTTTCCTGAAAGACTTCAGCTTGTCACCGGAGCAGTTTAATGTGCTGCGTATCCTTCGCGGCAGCCATCCGAAACCCCTCAAACTGGCAGATATCGCCTGCCGCATGCTCGACAAGAACAGCAACGCCACACGACTGGTTGAAAAACTCCGGACCAAAGGTTTGGTTAAACGTGAAATCTGCAAGACCAACCGAAGGCAGGTAGACATCAGCGTTACGGCCAGGGGACTTGCGTTACTGACGAAAATAGACCAGTCATCCGATGCCTGGCAGGGAATCCTGAAGAACCTCAGTAAATCGGAGTCAAAGCAACTGAACGATTTACTCGATAAACTGCGCGGCTGAATTTCCAGGTTTTACTCACTTCGTAATTTTTCCGTTGGGTTGGCAGCAAGAATGCTTCTGCCCTGTATCCAGATGATCAGCAGAATAAGCCCGGCAGTTGCCGAAATAACGGCCACAAAATTCAGCCAGGGTAATTCAGTGTGATAGGCAAAGCCATCCAGCCATTGACGTGCAGCATACCAGGCGAACGGTAAGGCAATACCAAGGGTAATCATGAGTATTCCCAGAAAATCATTGAACAGCATCATCAGAATCTGAACGACCGAAGCTCCGAATACTCTGCGCAGCGCAATCTCTTTGGTTTTGCGCATGACGTTGAAGGTGGCTAATCCGGTAACGCCTATAAAGGTGATAACCATGGCTATGATGGAGAAGATAAACACCAGTCTCGAAGCCAGTGTTTCTGTTTTGTAAAGCTGCTGGAAGGTATCATCCTGAAACCAGTACTTCATGGTTACCGAGGGCTCAAATTTTTTATAGGCCGTGTTGATCGCTTCCTGCGCCTGCCTTGCCATTCCAGCTTCATAACGTATATAAATGGCCGAAGTATTGTAAATATTTTTGCGGTAGAGAATGACCGGATCCATGACTGTATGCAGCGATGATGTATGGAAGTCGTCTACGATGCCGATAATTTCACCAACAGCAGTACCGAGCGTTAATTTTTCGCCTATGGGATTGGTCATGCCCATGCTAGCGGCAGCCTTCTTTGTGATGAGTAACTCAATTGCCACCGAATCATTGGTTTGCCGTTCCGGCCGGAAGAAACTTCCTGATACCAGCTGCAAACCGATGGTTTCCGGAAAGTCGTGGTAACAGCCGATGAGTTTGAAAGAAACCCGGGTATCAGGCGATTTGCCCGGCCAGTTTATTTCGGACGTACCGCCACCCGTCTCCAGCGGGTTGGAGTCGGAAGCGCCAACGGCTTTAATTAATGGATTGCTCAGCAACTCATTTCGAAAAGCTTCATAGCTGAGGTGCAGCCGGTGCGTAGGCTCCAGGCGAAGGGTATTACTTCTGTCAAAGCCCAGGTTGACATCAGCGATATACGCTAACTGCCGGTACAGAATGCTTCCAAAGAGAATGATGCCCACCGAAACACTGAGCTGAATAACCATCAGCGCTTTCCGTAACTGCTGCGACCCGGTAATTGATGTTGGTAATTGTCCTTTCAGGATCGTAGCCGGTTGAAACGAAGAGATGACTAAGGCCGGGTAGAAGCCGGCCAGCGAAGCAATCAGGATCAATCCGATGGCCATGAAAAAAATCATCCGTGTGTTCAGTAGCGATACGGTCAGTGGCTCACCGATGAGCGTGTTGAAAAACGGCAGCACCAGCTGCACAAAAATGGCCGATACCAGAAACGCGATGAGTACCAGCACGAATGCCTCACCCATAAACTGCGCGATCAAACCTCCCCGAAAAGCCCCGGTAACTTTTCTTATACCGATTTCTTTGGCGCGAAGCGAAGCCCTGGCAGTCGATAAGTTGATAAAATTGATGACCGCCATGGCGAGCACCAGTATACCGATAATTGAAAACAGCATGATGTAGTCAATACGGCCGCCAGTTGCTTGCCCGTTTTCAAATTTATTGTATAAGCGCAGGTCAGTCAGGGCAAAGGCTTCATACCGGATATTCTGTGTCTGGTATTCGGCACTGATTACTGGCAATTGATTGAGTTTTTCATTGAGAGTTCTTACATCAACCGGCACCTGCGTCTTCAGGTAGATGTTAAAGAATTGCTCCGTCAGCATTTGATCATTAATTCCCCATTGCTTCTTCAGGATATCAAACGGCAATGCAAAGTCGAACTGAATAGACGAGTTTACCGGCACATCCCGGAAAACAGCCGAGACAGTTACTTCGTGAGTGTTATCAATCTTGAGAACACGTCCGATTGGATTTTCCGTGCCGTATAACGCAGCGGCCATTTTCTGAGAAATGGCCAACTGGGCAGGCTTGCCTAAAGGATTGGGATCACCTTGCAGTATCGGGAAGTTGAAATTGCTGAATAATGTTTCATTGGCATACACTCCGTTGAAGTAAAGGCATTCAGCCGGTTTTTCATCCGGACGAAAGCAAAGCTCATGCGGCCATCGGTTTCCGGAAGATATGCGGGTAATGCTTTCGATTTCGGGCACCGATGCCACATCCAAATTGTTGCCGGCCAGCTCGTAGGTTTGTACGGCACCATTGGCATTGACATGACTAACTACCTTATAGAGCTGTTCTTTTTGCGGGTGAAACTTGTCGTATGAAAATTCATGACTGATCCACAGCAAGATCAGGAAAGCAGAAGTAAAGCCGGCTGTCAGCCCGGCAGTAGTAATGAAGGATTGCCCCGGGTAGCGAACGAAGTTTCGGATTGAGACAATGAGGATATTTTTTAGCATAGCAGGATGGAAAATGGAGTCGGTGTGATCGGATTTTATTTTTCGGATGTTCTTCCAGCGGAAAAAGCGGAACACATTCCAGATGAAAAGCCACCGGGCTTTTCGCGGAAATTCCACAGCGGTGCGGTTAAACAATTCATAAACATCTCCTTGAATTTCTTCCAGCAATTCAGGGGAACAATACCATTTCAGAAATTGATCGGCCCAGCGTGGAGGTACTCGGTTCATTCAACAATCAGATGAGTTTAAACTGAAACGCTATTTTTGGTATCTGCTTAAAGAGTTGTGTGCGCAGTTCGTTTGCTTCTTCCAGCGCCCGTTTGCCGGCTGCTGTCAGCAAAAATATTCGCTTTCTGCGGCCACCGCGTTCTTCCGTGGGCTCACTCATGGTCGATTTCAGAAATCCCTTTTCTTCAAGCCGGGTGAGCACCGCGTGAACGGCACTGATGTTCAGGCTTCTTCCAGCCTGTTTTTCAATTTCATCCATCACGGCCACACTGTAAGCATCCGGGAACAAGATGCCTACAGTAAGCAGTACAAGCTCTTCCAGTTCTCCCAGGTAAGTTCCTTTCATCGGTAGTTTGCGTAAACAGTTTTACGAACGTGAATGCGGATGATATGTTTCATTTTTGTAGATGTAAAAGATCAGAGCCATTGAAATTCTTATCTTTTGAACTAAAATCTACGAATTGAAGGAAGTTTCGATTTTTCCGGTTGGAGAGCAGGCCCTTAGCATTTGTTTCGGCAACAAACCGGATAAAGAAATTAATGATCAGGTTTTTAGCCTCTATAATCATTTGCGAAGACAAGCGGATCCTTTCTGGAAAGATCTGATACCTGCATATTGTACACTTACTGTGGTGTATGACCTGAAGTTGGTTAGGAGCCATTCAGCCTGTGCTTTCACATATGTGAAAAATTCGATGGAACAGGCGCTCGAAAAATGTATTGACGATGAGGGGCTCACCTTTCGCAAGCTTCTAATTCCAGTATGCTATGAATCTGCTTTTGGATTGGATTTGCCTGCGCTGGCCAAATCGAATAGGATTTCAGTTGATGAAATAATTGAGCGGCATACGGCACCCACTTACCGGGTTTACATGCTGGGCTTCCTTCCGGGATTTCCCTACATGGGCATGGTGCCTGATGCCATTGCTGCACCTCGCTTGGCCACTCCGCGTAGAACAGTGTCTGCCGGCAGTGTGGGCATTGCCGGCAATCAAACCGGTATCTATCCGATGGATTCACCGGGCGGTTGGAATATCATCGGTCGCACACCGGTGAAACTGTTTGACGTGCATGCCAAACAACCTGTTCTTTTTCAACCAGGGGATGAAGTAACCTTTTATCCCATCACCCAAGAGGCGTTTGATGCCTTTGATGCCTTTGATGCCCGGTCTTTTAATCCGATTTCAGCATGAGCATCGAAGTCATCAAAGCAGGTATTGCAGATTCGGTTCAGGATGGAGGTCGTTATGGTTACCAGCACCTGGGCATCAACCCGACTGGCGCCATGGATTTACTTGCCATGAAAATGGCCAATGCGCTGGCAGGCAATGCGCTGAATGAAGCCGTAGTTGAAATGTCTTTCCCGGCAGCTTCACTGTACTTTCATAAGGCCGCTTTCATCGCACTGGCCGGAGCCGATTTTTCACCCCGGCTGAACGGAGCGCATGTTCCCTTGTATCAGCCAATTGGAGTTGCAGCAGGCAGTGAACTGAAATTTTCCAAAGCGTTGCAAGGAGCCTGGTGTTACCTGGCCGTGCGCGGTGGTGTTGATGTGCGTGAATGGCTCGGCAGTACAAGCACGCATGTCAAGGCCGGGGCTGGTGGTTTGGGAAGATTTTTGAAACGCGGAGACATTCTCCCGATTCGCTATTCACCCGGTCTGTCGGACACAATAATTTATCCCTGGCGCACTTCTCCGTGGCTTGTGTCCCCACAAGCAACAAAAGAACCTTCATCCCTACACGCTGCCTTACACATCATACCCGGCAATGAGTTCAGCTGGCTGAACAGAAAATCGCAAAAAGATTTTCTGAAACAACCTTTCGCCATCGGAGCCCACAGCGACCGCATGGGTTACCGGTTAACCGGACCTGCATTAAAGCAGCAAATAAAAGAAGAGCTGCTTTCCACCGCTGTGTCTTTCGGAACGATTCAGTTATTACCCAATGGCGAATTAATCGCGCTGATGGCAGATCATCAAACCACCGGAGGGTATCCGCGAATAGCGCACGTAATCAGTGCCGATCGTTCGCGGTTGGTACAGGGCAGACCGGGGGATAAAATTTCCTTCACCCTGACAGATATTCAGGAAGCTGAGGATTTAGCAATAGATCAAGAGAGAAGCTTGCGGCAACTGCAATGGGCATGTACCTTCAAACTTCGGGAAACCGGCTTATGACGATCGACATCAATTGCGATATGGGCGAGGGCATGCCCGGGGATGCGGACATCATGCCTTTCATCAGCAGCGCCAACATTGCCTGCGGATATCATGCCGGTGATGAAGCTACTATTCGTGAAACAATTGATTTGTGCCTGAGACATAATGTTGCCATTGGCGTCCATCCGGGCTTTGATGATAAGCCCAATTTTGGCCGGGTTCAGGTTTATTTGTCAGATCGTGAATTGTATAAACTGGTATGGAAGCAACTGGAGTTAATGCAGGCTGTTTGCCTGGAGAAAAATACCAAGCTTCACCATGTTAAGCCGCATGGTGCGCTGTATAACATGGCTGCTAAGGATCGGTCATACAGCACAACAATCGCTCAGGCCGTTGCCGACTTTAATCCCGATTTATTCTATTACGGGTTAAGCGGGAGCATTATGATTGAAGAGGCCCGGCATGCGGGTCTACTTACGGTAAAGGAAGTTTTTGCTGACCGTACATACCAGCCCGATGGAACTCTGACACCGCGCAGTCAACCCGATGCACTGATTCATGAGGTTGACGTTGCTGTGCATCAGGTATTGCGAATGGTTACAGAAAATATTGTCACCTGTAGCGATGGTACGGACATTCCCATTCAGGCAGATACTATTTGTATTCATGGTGACGGTGTGCACGCCCTCGATTTTGCGAGGGCTATTTTTAGCAGGCTGAAATCACAGGGAATTGAAATAAAGGCTGTTCAGCTGTAACAAGTTGGCAGCAGCAACGTCTTGACCACATTAATCTGACGAAAATCCCCATGCTGGCCTTGATTGATCGCTGGAAACAAAAAACATTCTTACAGATTTTTACCATCTACCTGCGTTACCTGATTGGCGGGGCATTTGTCATCGCAGCGTTTGGCATGGGTAAAGTATCTCCCGGCAGCGTAGATCTGATGAGTTCGATGCGTACGCCCATTCAGGATCTGCATCCGCTTCAGCAGTTTTTTCGGGTGATGGTTGATTCGGGATTGTACTGGCAGTTCATTGGATGGACGCAGATCATCGCGGGCGCCCTGCTGATGACGCAACGCTTCGCCCGGCTGGGAGCGTTGATTTTCTTCGGCCTCATCCTGAATATTTTTGTGATTACGGTATCGTATAATTTTCAGGGCACACCGGTTGTTACCGGCCTCATGTTGCTGGCCACCCTATACCTGATCGTGTGGGATCTGCGCGCGTTTCAATTTTTAATCCTCGACCGTGTGGAGTATGTGGCTGTGCCGCTTCCCGTGATGGAACATTCCTGGTGGACTTGGCTTGGCGGATTGATGCTGACTTCCATCGTCTTGCTTGCGTTCGTTTACCCGAATTTCTTCTGGCAGCTGGGTATTCCTTTTATCGAAGGGCTGATTGGCTTTATCGTGTACTTCACCGTTGTGAAACGCAGAAGCCGGAACATTGAAACTACTTGGCTATAATTTCATTTAACTTTTTCCACAGATCATTTTGAAATACATACGGCACAAGGCTGGTGTCCGGATCATCACCCATACGAATGACTACTAAATTCTGTGATGGCACCACATTGATGAGTTGCCCGTTTTTCCCCATCGCGGCAAACATGTCGGCAGGTGCGTCCGGGGTGATGTACCCGGGTATGCTTACCTGCAGCGGCACCGGGGGGATGTACGATGCTTTGCCGTTCAGCCAGGTGAGGTAGCCATAAGCCGGATTCATCGATTGTGATGTGGTAGCCATCCGTGAAACATAGGGTTCAGGTATGACTTGTGTTTGCGCCCATTTTCCTTTGCTCAGCAGCAGTAAACCAAACCGCGCCATGGATCGCGGAGTGCTGTAGAACACGTTGTTTTCTCCAGTCTGAACGTATTGTCCGTCCATGCCGGTTTTGGATTTAATCACTTCGTTCAAATAGTTGTTCAGCGTTTTACCGGTGGCACCGGTCAGCACACCGTCAAGCAACGTGTACGGGGCATTGTGGTAAGCCCAACGTGTGCCCGGCTCTGCTTTGTAGACAAGACATTCAGGCTGGGTACAGTCGCGGTTGGCAACACCGTCATCCAGACCCGTAGTCATCGTCAGCTGATGGCGTACAGTAATCTTATTCTCCTGGTTTAGCGGCAGGGATGTCCAGCCGGTGCCGAGGTATTGTGATGTCCGGGCGTCCAGGTTGAGTAGTCCTTGTACTTCGGCAATACCTGCCAGTGCAGCGGTTAATGTTTTGCCTGCTGATGCCCAGTACCACACACTAGAGGCATTAAAATCCTGGTTGATATTAATGAGTTGCTTGCCGGCATATTTCTCGATCACCATTTTTCCGTCTTTCAGCACGAGCAGGGCACGGGTATTAGTGGCGGTCATGAAAGCATCAAGTTCATTGATTTTGGCCGTGTTCCATCCCAACGATGCAGGGTCAGTTTGTTCCCAGGTTGTTGAGCCAATGGGTGGGAAATACAAGGAGACAGCCGGGGTGGGTTCATCAGAAGAGCAAGCGGCCAGTAATAGGGCAATCATTAATATGATTAAGTTGCTTCGCAAAGAAGTCATCAGGTGTTTTCAGTTAGTAGTAGGAGTCATTGTAAGGTAAAAGTAGTAAAGGCTTCATCATTGTATAAATCCGAAAAACTCAATAATTGTGCCCGAAAAGTCTTAAGCAATGTTTATTTTTCGTATGAAGACTACCTAAACATGAATCTCAGAAGATTACCCTTCACCGCTTTGGTGATTTTTATGCTGATGACCACAGCAACGATGGCTCAGCGAAAACTCGCCATGGTTTCCGTAGAAGCCGGCAACGCCATTACAGCTTATCCGGTTGTAGGATTTCCCCAGTTGTTCTATTCCAACTTCCATCCCTTCGTTACGGTGGGTACGGGTTTTATCTGGAGTGAACAAAAACTAAAGAAGCATCGCTGGGAGCAAACCTTCAACATCGGCTATATCTATCACCGGTATGTGCAACACAGTATTCCATTATTTACGGAGTTAGTATACCGTCTTAAAACGGGTGACCGTTTTGCATTTGGCGCTCACCTGGGTTTAGGGTATCTGCAAAGCATTCCGGCCACCGACCGGTTTCAGCTTAACTCGGCTGGTGTCTATGAAGAAATAAACAACCTGGGCCGGGCGCAGGGCATGGCGAAAGTTTCGTTTTCCGGAACCTATAAGCTCAATGATAAACTTGCCCTGTCGATGAATTACGGCATGTTGTTCCAGGGGCCATTTGTCAATTCATATGTGCCGGTGTTGCCGTACAACACGTTTCAGCTCGGTATTCAGAAATCACTCAAAAAGCGCAGGTAGTTATGAGAAGCATACATTTAAAAGTTATTGTTCTTGCGCTGATCGGATTGCTTTCGTGTAAGGATCCTGATATCGGCCCGACATCGGATTGCACGTTCACTGACTTCCCATCCCATCCGAAAGCGAGTATCTACCAGGGCATCGTGGATAAGTATGTGAAGAAGGGTTTGCCAGGAATATCTGTACTCGTTCGGGACGAAGGCGGCACTTGGATCGGTTACGGAGGTAAATCAGATATCGCACGTAACATTCCTTTTCTTCCCTGCCATCCTTCCAAGGCAGCAAGTATCACCAAGTTCATGGTCGGCACACTCACCTTTATGCTTCAGGAACAGGGAAGGATAAGTATTGACGATCCGATTTCGAAATATATTGATCCAACAATTATATCGAGAGTGGCCAATGCCGACAAGGTGACAATTAGGAATTGCCTGCAGCATACTACAGGCTTCTATGACCTCATTACGGATTCTGAGTTTTACCTGGCCGTGTTGAACAACCCGAATAAGAATTGGGATGCGGAAGAACTGCTGAAATTTGTTTACGGAAAGGATCCGTACTTTCCGCCCAACGAAGGTGTGGAATACAGTAATACGAACACCATCTTTGTCGGTATGTGTCTTGATAAAGTGCTGGGTTATCCGCACGGACAGGCGTTGCGAGAGATGATCTGGGATCCGCTGGGCATGACGAATACCTACTACCAGGGCCGTGAAGCGCTGCCGAATACCACTGCGCAGGGTTACTACGATCTGTACAACAACAACACCATCGTGAATGTATCGAACATCATTACCGGCAGTGGTAACGGCTACGGTGGTGTGTTCAGCACCACACAAGATTTGCTGAAGTTTATGGATGCCGTGTATTATAACAACATACTCATCAGCAAGGCCAGTCTTGATGTGATGATGGACTTTATTCCGGAAGATGAACGTAATGATCTTGGGGTGGGCATGATGCGTAAGTTCAAGAATTTTACCACCAACACGGGTGTGGGGCATTCCGGTCGCGATCTCGGATACAGTGCCGACCTGTTTGCATTCCCATCACGCAATAATCGGCTGATGATCTTCTTTGTAAATTACGGCACCGATGGAGAAACCAACCTGCGCCAGGTATTCCTGGATTTTGAGCAGGAACTGGTGCTGGCAATCACGCAATAACTAATAATCTCACGCTGAACAGTCACGAATTAT
>JALOMI010000097.1 GCA_025455465.1 Cyclobacteriaceae bacterium
GTTTTGTCACTTCTGTCGATCAGTACGCTACGCTGCGCTTCATAGCCGGTATCGGTCTTGCCGGTGAACTCGGTGCCGGTATTACGCTGGTGTCGGAAGTGCTTCCCACAAAACTGCGGGGTTATGGTACTACACTGGTGGCAACGGTGGGGTTGATGGGTGCGGTGCTGGCTAACATTATTGCAAAACACTTCGACTGGCAGATTGCTTACTTTATTGGTGGCGGTCTTGGCCTCCTTTTGCTGATTGCCCGTGTCAGTGTATTTGAGTCGGGTATGTTTCTTACCCTGAAGGAGCAGACGGTGGAGCGCGGCAATTTCTTTGCCCTGTTCAATAATTACGATCGCTTTAAGCGATTTATGAATTGCATACTGATCGGCTTGCCCATCTGGTTTGCCATCGGTATCCTCATCACATTCTCTCCTGAGTTTGCCCGCGAAGTTGGGCTTACCGAGTCTATCATTGCCGGTGATGCGGTGATGTTCAGCTACATCGGGCTGGCCGTGGGGGATATGAGCAGCGGTTTGCTGAGCCAGTGGTTCCGTTCACGCAGGAAGGTGGTCTTTTATTTCACCATACTCACCTTTGTGTTCATTCTGATGTACCTGTATCCTCCGGTAGTCTCGCGTACCTTTTTTTACTTTAGCTGTTTTTGCCTTGGCGTTGGCATCGGCTACTGGGCTTTATTTGTCACCATTGCTGCCGAGCAGTTCGGCACCAACTTGCGTTCAACGGTGGCCACCACCGTTCCGAATTTTATTCGCGGTACGGTTGTACCGCTGACCTTCGCTTTTAAGTTTTTGAGGGAAGACCTGGGTGTCATTACCGGTGCGGTTATTGTCGGCACGGTAACGATTGTTATTGCCTTATGGTCGCTCAGCGCATTAGACGAGACTTTTGGCCGGGATCTCGACTTTGTGGAGCAGGAATAGTTTCCTTACATCGGGTTGAAAACAGACACATGTTGACATTACTTTTCAGGATATTTAGCCCCGATGCGTAATCCGCTCTTATACCTAAGTTTTCTTGCTGTAAGCCTGCTTGCCTTGCCGCTGGTGGGTTCTGCGCAGAACCGGGCACGCATCGATAGCCTGCGTAAACTTTTACCATCAACCAAAGGCTCCGAACGGTTTGATCTGCTGAACACGCTGGGTTTTGAATACCGCCTGTCCAAACCCGACAGTACGATTTATTACTGTGAGGAAGCTTATAAGCTCGGTCAACAGTTGAATCTACCAAGCGAGTTATCAAAGCCACTAAGCTTTATCGGCTTGGCCAATGCCTACAAAGGGGATTATAAGAAATCATTCGAATATCATTCAGAGGCGATTGAAGTGGCTGCGGAGCAACGGGATTCAATACAGCTTGGTTTTGCATACAATAATTTCGGCCGTTTGTTTTTTGATCAGGGTGATTTACCCCGTGCGTATGTCAACCTGTTGAAAAGTGCGGATATTTTTGAACGCATCAACCATCCGGAAGGCCAGGCTTATGTTTACCGGAGTTTAGCCAACCTATACAAGTCGCAGCATGATTACCGTCAAGCGCTGAATTCCGCCAAGCGCGCTTATGAAATCCGGAAGCAGTTAGGTAATCCGCGGTCGTTGCTTTCTGCGCTGATGGAACTGGGGTCGGTGTACAGTGAAATGAAAGATTCCGTTCAGGCCATTCGCAATTTACGGCAGGCAGATTCCATTGCGGTACGTATTGATGATATAATCAGCCGTGCAGAGATCCAATTGTTGTGGGCTGAATTCCTCCTGACGCAAAATGATACCGCCTTGGTATACCGTATGGCGCTTCAGGCTTACCATACCGTGCAGCAGACGAAGAATCAACGCCTCCTGCCAAGAGCTGCGCTGATCATGGGTATTTCACACTTTGCCATCAATGACTTCGGGGTTGCCCGGGTGTACCTCAACCAGGTCATTGAAAACACAGAAGACCGCTACCTGGATCTGAAACGTGATGCCTACCTCTACCTGAGCAAGATTAGTGAGCGTGAAGGCAGACGCAATGAGGCCACCGCAGCATTCAATCAGTATCTCGTGTTAAAAGAGTCATTGCAAAATGTGGAACTGGCACGACAGATTGAGCAGCTGCGCTTTCAATTGGAAATTGAAAAGATCGAACGGGAGAATGAATCGCTGAAAAGCAACCAGGAGCAGAACGATGCGATTATCCTTCAGCAACAGTTGCAGAATGTTATCCTCATTGTGGTGGTAGTATTTATTTCCCTGTTGTTCTTCCTTCAGTGGAGAAACACACTCAGGCGAAAGGAGGCCAACGTAAGTCTTGCCCTGCAGAATGCAGAGATACAACGCCAGCGGAAGGAGATCACCGAAAAGAATCAGAAGCTGGAGAAGCGAAACCACGAGCTATCAGATATAAACAATGAGAAGGATACCCTGATGAATATAGTGGCGCATGACCTAAAGTCACCACTGAATCGTATTAAGGGCCTCTCTGATCTGATTCTATTGGAAGATAAACTCAATGCGAATCAGGAAAAATATTTGTTGCTGTTGCGGGATTCCACCAAGGCCGGCCTCGATCTGATCAATGACTTGCTGGAAGTAAATTCACTTGAGGTTAACCGGGAACCTTCGTTTTCTTATTTTAATTTAGGTACTACTATTCTTGACCGGGTGCATGCCTATCAGCATTATGCCTCCAGTAAATCCATTACACTTCATACCGATATTGCGATTGACGGTTTGGTATTTCTTGATCAGACCTATATCATCAGAATACTGGATAACCTGATATCCAATGCCATCAAATTCTCTTTTTCCGAAAAAAATGTATGGGTTTCAGCGCTTATTGTTAATGAACGACTGACAATTCAGGTGCGCGATGAAGGCCCTGGGTTTCAACCTGAAGACATGAAACAGGTATTTCAGAAATTCAAAAAATTATCCGCAAGGCCAACATCCGGTGAAAGCTCGAACGGGCTTGGTCTGGCCATTGTAAAAATTCTGGTGGAGCGCCTGCAGGGTAAAATTGAACTGAGCTCCGAACCGCGTCAGGGCGCTGTTTTCACCATCACCTTCCCGGAGAAAAATACCATCCCTGGTATTTAGTTAATGAGTACTAATCCGTTACGATTGGTGCGCCTGTTATCTCAATTGTGTATTTTTGATTCAAAGCCTGATGCTATGAAGAAAATAGTTTTGATGCTCTCGTTTATGTTGGTTTCCGTGATGATGTATGCTCAGAGCCATTCCGGACAGGCCGGAAAGGAAACTCAGGAGCAACGCTTAACCCGTGCCCAGGATAAGAAAACGAAGGGAGGCAAGAAAAACATGACCATGGAGCAAAAGGTAAAAGTTGCCAAAAAGGAAGACAAGAAGGCACGTAAGATGAAGGCTCCGAAGCCACAAAATCGGCCTAAGCCCAAGATGTAATTCAAACCTTAGCCAGCGCCTGGTCCAGATCAGCCAGCAGGTCATCACCATCTTCCACACCGATACTGAGGCGGATCAGCGAATCCACGAGTCCGTTTTTGATGCGGTCTTCCCGCGGAATGCTCGCGTGCGTCATGGATGCAGGATGATTAATGAGTGACTCCACACCCCCAAGCGACTCAGCGAGCGAAAACACCTGTACATTTTTCATCAGCTCGAATGCTTTTTCTATGCTATCATCCTTCAGCGTGAAAGACAACATGCCCCCGAAGTCGCGCATTTGTTTTTTTGCGATGGCGTAGTTGGGATGATCGTCAAAGCCAGGCCAGTACACCTTACCTACTTTCGGATGGTTGCGCAGATAGTTGGCAATCAGCCTGCCGTTCAGGCAATGCCGTTCCATGCGCAGATGCAGGGTTTTGATACCCCGCAACACCAAAAAAGAATCCTGCGGGCCGGGAACTGCTCCGCACGAATTCTGGATGAAGGCCAGCTCCTGATAAAGCTTCTCGTTGTTGGTGGCCAGTGCCCCCATGATTACATCGCTGTGCCCACCCAGGTACTTCGTTACAGAATGCATGACGATGTCGGCACCAAGGTCAAGCGGATTTTGCAGGTAGGGTGATGCAAACGTGTTGTCTACGGAAACGATCACATTATGCTCCCGTGCGATAGCCACACTGGCTTCAATGTCAACGATGTTCATCAGCGGGTTGGTAGGCGTTTCCAGCCAGATGAGTTTTGTATTTTCGTTGATGTAGTTGCGAATATTTTCAGCATTCGATAAGTCGATAAAGTGAAAGCGGATACCCAGGCGCTCATACACCCGTTTGAACATGCGGTAAGAGCCACCGTAAAGGTCATTGCCCGTAATCACTTCATCTCCCTGGTTGAGCAGTTTGATGACCGTGTCGGTAGCGCCCATGCCTGATGAGAAGCACAGGGCATACTTGGCATTCTCGAGGGCAGCAATACTTTTTTGCAAGGCATTGCGTGTTGGATTGGCTCCGCGGGCATAAGCATATCCTTTATGCTGAGCCGGTGCTTCCTGAACGTAGGTAGAAGTTTGAAAAATAGGTGTCATGATGGCCCCGGTGGAAGCATCAGGTTCTACACCGGCATGCACGGCCTTGGTTCCGAATTTCATTCGAAGGTTTCTGTTAGATGAGTGTATAGTATATGATCAGGAAATTCCGTACCGCAGAACAGCCTGGTTTAATACGTCCGGTTGATGTCAAATTTCTCAAGGTAGTCGGCTACCCTGCGAACAAAGCTTCCGCCAAGCGAACCATCCACCACACGGTGATCGTATGAATGCGACAGGAACATTTTATGGCGCACCACGATGGCATCTCCGTAAGGGGTTTCTACCACAGCAGGCTTTTTCAGGATGGCCCCGGTTGCCATAATGCCGACCTGCGGCTGCACAATGATTGGTGTTCCCATCACGTTGCCGAATGAACCGACATTGGTGAGGGTATAGGTGCCACCAGTAAGTTCATCCGGCTTCAGGCGGTTCTCACGGGCGCGGATGGCCAGATCGTTAACAATTCTGGCCAGACCAGTGATGTTGTACTGATCGGCATTCTTAATAACCGGTACGATGAGGTTGCCGTTGGGCAGGGCTACCGCCATCCCGATATTGATATCCTTCTTCTTGATGATGCGGTCACCGTCAACCTGGATGTTGATCATCGGGAAATCTTTGATGGCCATCACCAGGGCTTCCACAAATATGGGTGTGAAGGTTAACGATTCACCGTATTGCTTCTGGAAAGCACCTTTAACTTGGTTACGCCAGTAGACAATATTACTTACATCAGCCTCAACAAATGACGTTACATGCGGTGAAATACGCTTGGAGTCCACCATGCGCTCAGCAATCATCTTGCGCATGCGGTCCATCTGGATGATTTCATCTCCACCGCTGATCGACACGGGTGCCGGTTGTGGTGCGGCATAGCCTTTCGTTGCCTGGATGGTTTGCCCCAGTTTGCGGTTTTCCAGGTAGCCCAGAATATCTTTTTTCGTTACACGGCCCTCCTGGCCGGTGCCGGGAATGGTCTCCAGCTCAGCAATGGCTATATTTTCTTCACGGGCTATGGTTTTCACCAGGGGTGAATAGAACCGGGTAGCTGACCTTCCGTTTCCGGTGTGCAAGCCTGCCCCATTAGTCTGAAACGCAGTTGCCGGTTGTGACTGAACCGGTTGCGCTGCTGCTTCGGTTGCCGGTGCAGACGGGGCGATAACCGGATCTGTCGATGTGGTTGCTTCGGTAGAAATAATGGCGATCGGGTTGCCCACCTTCACCACTTCCCCTTCCTTGGCGAGTATTTCCTTCAGGACACCCGCGTGCGTAGAAGGTACTTCCGTATCCACTTTGTCCGTAGCCACTTCGAGCACCGACTCATCCTGTTCAATTTTGTCTCCGGGTTTTTTCAGCCACGAAAGGATGGTGGCTTCCATGATACTCTCACCCATCTTGGGCATCACCAGTTCAACAAGCGCCATATTCAATCGTTTACGGGCCCAAAGTTAGCATTTTTGATCGCTAATCGAAGTCAAAAACAAGGTGTCCTGCAGCCTTTTCAGCTGTTCCTGAAATCCTGATTACTGTCGCCTTTTATCGTGACTTATATCATTCCGTGGCTGAAGCCCACCGCGGTAGATTCATGCATCTTTTAACCCCAAAACATATGGAAACGCTCGAACTAGAAAAATCAGTTGATACCAAGATGAAATCAGCAACCCCTGTAAAATATGTGTTCTCCTTCCAGGAAGGAGACGGCAAAAACAAGAAACTGCTTGGCGGGAAAGGTGCCAACCTGTGTGAAATGACGCAGATCGGATTGAATGTGCCTCCCGGATTTGTAGTCTCAACCGAAGCTTGTCTTACCTACCTGGGAACCAAGGACCGTGCGTTGCCGGAAGGTGTCATGAATGAAGTTCGCACCCATATGCAGGACCTGGAAAGGGCTACCGGCAAAAAGTTCGGTGAAGCCAATAATCCATTATTGGTGTCTGTACGGTCCGGATCGGCCATGTCGATGCCGGGTATGATGGATACCATCCTGAACCTTGGCTTGAACGCCAACACCTTAAAAGGTCTGATCAAACAAACCAATAATGAACGTTTTGGCTATGATGCCTACCGCAGGTTTATTCAGCTCTTTGGCAAAGTGGCTTTGGGTGTTCCTGATGAAAAATTCGATCATCATTTTGAAGAAGTGAAAAAGCGTGCCGGTGTTAAAGTGGATGTGGCGCTAAGTACCGAAGATCTCCAGGAAGTTTCTGAGCGTTTCCTGCAGGTAGTGAGAGATCATACCGGCAGACCATTCCCGGAAGATGTATTCGAACAACTCGAAATAGCTATCAAAGCCGTGTTTAATTCCTGGATGGGCAAGCGCGCGGTGGATTACCGCAGGGAATTCAAGATTACCCCCGATATGGCCAACGGTACAGCCGTTAACGTGGTGACTATGGTGTTCGGAAATATGGGTAATGATTGTGCCACCGGTGTAGGCTTTACCCGCGACCCTGGCACTGGAGAGAACGTGATGTTCGGAGAATACCTGACTAACGCACAAGGTGAAGACGTTGTAGCAGGTATCCGCACACCCAAGCCCGTAGCTCAGCTCGCGCAAGAGATGCCGGAGATGTACAGGCAATTAGAAGGGTTACGCCACAAGCTGGAAACTCATTATAAAGAAGTTCAGGATTTTGAATACACCATCGAAAAAGGAATCCTCTATTGCCTGCAGACCCGTAACGGCAAGATGAATACAACCGCCATGGTGCGTACTTCTGTTGAAATGGCTCACGAAGGACTGATTACCCGTGAGCAAGCCCTGCTGCGCATTAAGCCCGATATTCTTGAGCAACTGCTGCACCCCCGTCTGGATGCGTTACATAAAGTTGATCCGATTGCTCAGGGATTGCCGGCATCACCCGGTGCTGCCTCCGGTCACATTGTATTTGATGCTGACCGTGCTGAATTACTCGGCCGTTCCGGTGAGAAAGTGATTCTCGTTCGGGAAGAAACCAAGCCCGAAGATATTCATGGATTCTTTGCCGCTCAGGGTATCCTTACCAGCCGTGGAGGTAAAACCTCACACGCAGCTGTGGTTGCCCGCGGTATGGGTAAGCCCTGCGTAGCCGGTGCCGAAGGCATCCAGGTAGATGTGAAATTGCGCCAGGCCTATATTGGTGATAAAATTCTGCATGAAGGCGATTACATTACCATTGATGGCGGAACGGGCTATGTATACAAAGGCATGATTCCGATGGTGGAACCTACCTTCTCTGATGAGCTGAAGAAACTGTTGTCATGGGCCGATGAAGTGGCTACACTGAAAGTGATGGCCAATGCCGATACACCTTCTGCCGCGAAGAAAGCTGTGGGCTTTGGTGCCATGGGTATCGGGCTTTGCCGCACCGAGCGCATGTTCAACGATGTGGATCGTTTGCCGATTGTGGTTGAGATGATTCTTGCCTCTACGGAGCAAGAACGCGAAGCTGCCCTGGTTCAACTGAAAGAAATGCAGCGCAAAGACTTCCGTGAAATACTCACCACGATGGCACCTCGTCCGGTAACGATCCGGTTGTTGGATCCTCCGATCCATGAGTTCCTGCCGACAGAAGATGTGTTGCGCGATGAAATACACAACCTGAAGCATCTGAAAGAAACCGTAAGCGGTGTGAGCAACCTGTTCAGCAGCTTGCGCCTGTTAGGTGCTGATCTGAAGATTGCTGAAAAATCACTCGATCCATTTACTGCAACCGGTGCAGACCTGGTAGAAAATGCCATCCAGAAGAAGGAGCAGATGCTGAAGAAGGTTAAAGAACTCTTTGAAGTAAACCCGATGCTCGGCCACCGTGGCGTTCGTCTGGGTCTTACCTTCCCGGAAATTTACCGCATGCAGATCCAGGCAATTCTTGAAGCCACAGCCGACTGTCAGAAAGTGGGTATTGATGTGCGCCCGGAAATTATGGTGCCGCAGATCGTTGAACCGGAAGAACTGAATGCCATCAAGGTGTATGTGGATGAGATCAGGGAAAAACTGGAGCAAAAGCTCAGTATCAAACTGCACTTTAAGTTCGGTACCATGGTGGAAGCCGTTCGCGCCTGCCTCACCGCAGAAGAACTGGCCCGCACTGCAGAGTTCTTCTCCTTCGGAACGAACGACCTTACCCAGGCTACGTTCTCATTCTCCCGTGAAGATGCTGAGAACAAGTTCCTGCCCTTCTATATCATGAAAGGAATCCTGAAGGAAAATCCGTTTGAAGTGCTGGATGCCAAAGCCATGGGTAAACTCATGCGCATGGCCGTGGAAGATGGCCGCAGAACAAACCCTGATCTGAAAGTGGGTATCTGCGGAGAACATGGCGGCCAGCCGGAGAGCATCATGTTCTGTCACAGCATCGGACTGAACTATGTGTCTTGCTCCGGACCACGCGTGCCGATTGCACGGCTGGCTGTAGCGCATGCCAAATTAGGTGAATCTAAGTACTCGAGTAACTGAGGCTTGGTTTAATCAGGTTAATTGAGAAAGCCGCAACTTGTTTGCGGCTTTTCTTTTTACTGTTTCCGTTTTGATCAGATATAAAGCAGGTAAACGAAAATACCCATCACAATGATGGTTAGGCGTCATATTATTACTGTGCCTGCCGGAGTGGTTGAATCATTTTTACGAAAAATTAAATCAAAAACTTAATGAAATTAGCTCCGTAGGAGCTGCCTGTTTTTAGAATTTAAAGCAACAATTATTCTGGCTCCGTAGGAGCCTCCTGAATTAAATAATCCAATCAGTACGCTTAATCCAATTAAACTATTTACCTGATCAAATTACAGCAGCCTGTTTACGATTCGATGCTTATTAAACCTATACCTCCTGTGGCTCCAATTTATTGATCAGCGCCATGAAATACGCAATAGCATTCACCAGGTTATCGCGGGCGTTGTCGCTTAATCCGTGATTCAGCTCCCAGGTGTTTCCTTCAATAGCCATTACATGGGCTGTAGGCTGGCGGCCATATAAATCATCGGCCAGCCAGAGAACCATCTCGGGTTCCAGTTTATGCGTGGTGAAGGCGGCTGTCATGGCCGGCTTGCATTTGTACCAGGAAAATCCTTCGGACAGGGGCTTCTGACTGGCATCTACAAAAATCACTTCGTCATACTGGGTAATGAGTTCTGCATCTTCTATCTGTAACTGATAACGGTACTCTACGTCAAACAAATCATCGTGTGAGGCAAACACGTCCACAAATTCCCAGCCCAGCCCATCGTCTGACCGCCCGTAGTTGCCAATACCTATTAACAGTGTTCTTTTATTCCCCTTTAACATGTTCTCCAATTAATTCATCTAAATGATTATAGATCTCCAGTTTCAACGGCATTTGTCCTAAGGCTTGGGTGGCACAACTCAGGCACGGGTCGTACGCGCGGATGGCCACTTCCACCTGGTTGAGCATGCCATCGGTAATCGTACCTTTCTGGCTGATTACATTATTCGCTACCCAGCGCACGGCCTGGTTCATGGCTTCGTTGTTGTGGGTGGTGGAAACGATCAGGTTGCAGCGGGTGATCATCCCTTTTTCATCGACCTGGTAATGGTGGGTGAGGGTACCCCGTGGCGCTTCAATGATGCCGATGCCTTCCAGCCGTTTCACACCCTCACGTACCAGGTCATCATTCAGTATATCCTCATCGTGCAACAACATCTTAATCACTTCGGCACAATGCAGTATTTCAATCAGCCGTGCCCAGTGTGAATACAGGGTGCTGTTGTTCACTTTTTGTCCGCTGAAGGCGATGTATTCCTGCCGTTCTTTTTCAGCCAGTGGTGTCGGGATGGCGTTGCAGATATTCAGCCGTGCGATCGGACCAACCCGGTTCCAGCCATGCTCACGGCCGATTTCTTTCAGGTACGGAAACTTCATATACGACCAGCGCTCAACGCCTTCGGTAAAATATTTCAGGTAGTCGTTGGTGGATACATCCGGCAAGGTAATCTTGCCTTCATTGTCGATGGCGCGGAGTTTACCGTGATAGAGTTCCAGGTTGCCCTGATCATCCACCATGCCGAGGTGCCCGGATGGAAATGCGGCAAAGGTATCAAGCCATGCCCTGTTTTTTTCGTGATACCCTTTCATGAAGCGCATGGGAATCAGGTCTCCGTTCAAGAAGTAATCTCTGTCCTTGATCGTAAACGGATGGTGAACACCACCGGGCACGGCTGCCACACCGTGAATTTTTTTTCCGGCAATGACCTGGATGATCTCCTGGCCGAATTTGCGCATCAGGATTCCTTTACGAGCCAGTTCCTTATCCGCGACCGCTACGGCAAAAACATTTCGCTTATCTACGGGTGCATCGGCACCGAACAGCAGATCAGGTGATGCGAGGTAGAAGAAATGCAGGGCATGCGACTGAAAGATCTGGGCATAGTGCATCAGTTTGCGCAGCTTGAAGGCGGCCGGAGAAAGGTCTTCCGGATCAATGCCTACTAATTGATCAATAGCTTTCGCAGCGGCAAGGTGATGGCTTACCGGGCAGATGCCGCAGAGACGTTGAACGAGTACAGGTGCTTCCCAGTAAGGGTGCCCCTGGATGAACCGTTCAAAGCCGCGGAATTCTACGATGTGAAAAAAGGAATCATGCACTTTACCGTATTCATCCAGATGGATGGTAACCCGTCCGTGTCCTTCCACGCGCGTTACCGGATCGATAACCACTTTGCGGTTCATAATCAGTCGTATTTAAATTCAGAATAGAGCAATGAAAAATCTTCACCCCACAGCAGGCTCTTCACTACTTTCCAGATGTGTGTTGCCGATGGCGGGCAACCCGGTATGGTGTAATCCACCTTCACAATTTCATTGCAAGCATATACGCGGTCGAGAATTTTCGGCAGGTCTACATGGTAGGGTACCACATTAGCGCCTGGCTCGCTGGTGACACAATTCAGGTATGCTTCTTCCAGGCATTCACCCAGCGGTATCGTATTGCGCATGGCCGGCAATCCGCCCCACACGGCACATTCACCCACCACCACGAGGATGTCGCACATCTCGCGGAATTTTTTCAGTGTTTCAATATTCTCTGTATTGCAGCATCCGCCTTCCACCAAACCGAGGTGACAACGTTGTGTGAAATTTTTAATGTCAGTCAACGGAGATTTGTTGAATGTAACGAGTTCGGCAACATCGAGAATTTCATCATCGATGTCGAGCATGGACATGTGGCATCCGAAGCACCCGGCCAGCGATACCGTTGCCACTGTTTTCTTTTCAAAGTTGGCCACACGCGGCTTCTCGTGGATGGTTCGCCTGAATTGTTTCTGTGCCGACTCCATGTCGAACGTGCGATGCCCGAACGGCTGCGACAAACTCTTGCCGCGCACGATGATGGCGCCTGTGGGACAGATTTCCATAGCGTGTATGGCTTCTTCATCACTCAGCTTCGCTTCCTGGTCATAATCAATGCCCACCATGGTTTCGTTGCCCCGGTTGATGTACATGAACACGCGGTGTCCATCGGAAGTTTTAATGTCTTCCACGCATCGCCTGCACTTGATGCAGCGGTTGTGTTCCATCACCATCCGTTTGGGCTGGTAATCAATCAGACGATCTTTAAATAAGTGGGGGAAGCGGGAAACAGAAATGCCGAGTTCGTACCCCATGTGCTGCAGGTTGCAGTTGCCGCTCTTCTCGCAGGCCGGGCAGAAGTGGTTACCTTCGGCAAACATCATTTCTACGAGGGCCTTGCGCATATCCACCAGTTCGGGGGAATTCACTTCCACTTTGAGGTCTTCCTTCACGTAAGCCGTACAGGCGGGGTCATAGCGTCCGTTGATTTTACAGGTGCAGGTGCGGCAGGTTCCCAGCGGAGGGTCGATATGTTTGAAATAGCACAGTGAGGGTATAAACACTCCGTTTTCTTTCGCAGCGTCCACCAGGTTGGTGCCTTCTTCTGCCTGGTATTGTTTTCCGTCTATCCAGAAATTGCAAAGAGCCATGGCGTATCAGGGTTTATAGCGTTCGTATTCGGTAATAGCGGCTTCTTCATCAAACTTGCGGTACATGCTGTTATCGATACCGGCCAAGCGGGTTTTGAAGTAGTCGGGGAATTTTTCGATGGATTGAATGATGGCGTTGGTAGCTGTTTTACCTAACCCGCAACGGCTGGTTGTTTTTAATATGCGGCTCCATTCCCTCAGTTCTTTCAGGTCATCCATATCGGCCAAGCCATGCTCCAGCCGGTCGAGCTTTCGCTGGATAATAAAATTTCCGGCACGGCAGGGTGTGCATACTCCGCACGACTCATGCTTGAAGAACGAACTGTAGTTGCGAAGGATGTGCACGATGTCGCGGCTCTTGTTAAAGATCATGAAAGAGCCTCCGCAGCGGATATCTTTCTGGGCCATCAGGTCGAGCATGGAAATGCGCCTGAATTTTTCTTTGATGGAGACGCTCTCACCCGATGGTCCGCTGACTTGAATGTAGTATGGGTTTTCTGCTCCGCAGTGTTCCAGCAACTCTGCGATGGTCATGCCCCATTCAATTTCGTACAAGCCAGGGTACATACAGTCACCAGAGATGCTGATGAGCTTGGTGCCCGGAGAGCCCGGTATACCGCGCTTCAGGTATTCGAAGGTGCCCATCTGGATGAGGCGGGCTACCGCACCAAAGGTTTCCACATTATTCACCACGGTAGGGTGTTGCAGATAGCCTTTCTCTACCGGGTAGAACCACTTGGTGCGCGGCTCACCGCGCTTGCCTTCCATTGATTCGAGCATGGCGGTTTCTTCACCGCAGACGTAAGCACCGGCACCAATTTCCAGGCGGATATCAAAATCAAAACCGTTGATACCGGAAATATTCGTACCCAATAAACCAGCTTCGCGAAACGCCTCAATTTCCTGCTGCAGTTTACCAGCCAGCCAGCGGTATTCACCCCGGAGGTAGATTATGCCATAGGCAGCACCTACGGTGTAGCCGGCAATGATCATTCCTTCAAAAACGGAACCGGGCTGGTTACTGAGCAGCACGCGGTCTTTAAAGGTTCCCGGTTCGCCCTCATCGGCATTGCATATAATGTATTTGGTTGTGTCTTTGTAATTCCGGCAGGTATTCCACTTCTTCCAGGTAGGGAAGAAAGCGCCACCTCTTCCGGCAAGCTCGGAGATGCGCAGGTTTTCAATCACACCGTCCGGGGATAACTCATGAAGTTTACGCAACGCTGCGCCCCGTTCATAGGGTGCAAAGAAAATGGTATGGTTTTCAGCTGGGGTAAACCGGATGTGGTCATCAGGGGCATCACAAATTTCTTCCGGCAACAGACCTTGTTTGAGTTTATGGATGATGTCCTTCACCTTAAGGGCGTTCAGGTTGGTGAAGGGGTAAAAATCGATTAAGGCAGCTGGCTCGTGGTCGCTGAGGCCGATGCAAGGTGTTTTATACAGTCCGAACATACCACTTGGATCGGTGGTCCCTAACCGTGCTCCGGTTTCCCGCTCAAAAGTTTCACGGATTCGTTCATAACCTTTCAGTTCTGAAATGATGCTATTGTTAATGTAGATAGTATGTTTTCCCGCAGGCTCCTGGTGGAAAAAATGGTAGAAGGAAGCTACGCCTTCCACTTCAATTTCTGATAGGTGATGTTCCTCAGCCAACGTACGTATCGCTTCCGGACTGATGTACCGGTCGCGCAGCTGATAGTCCCACAGTTGGGAGAGTAAACGGGAACGTGCAGGTTCGTCAGAAAAAAAATGCGGGCGGATTGGAGAGCTCATAAACAGCCGGTTTACAGGCAGCACAAAATGGAGATGAAGAGGTTGCTGCCCAATGATGAAAATCATCAAACGGGTTGTCAAAACGCATGATTTTTTGGGCACTAAAATGCCCAAAATGTGAACCTAAAAAGTTCAGGAATCAGTGTGTAACTGCTGCCGGATAAGGTTAAATACGGATGCCGCAGTGAGTCGGATATTCAGCATCCGCTCCTTCGAAAGCTGCAGTTTACGCGCAATGATTTGGTGTTCATCCGCATAAGCAATCCATACGGTGCCAACGGGTTTTTCCGGGGTACCCCCATCCGGACCGGCAATACCGCTGGTGGATATGCCAATGGTGGCATTGAATTTCATGCGGATGTTTTGCGCCATCTCGCGAACCGTTTCTTCACTCACCGCACCATACTTTTCCAGGGTTTCCGGTTTCACACCAAGCTGACCGATTTTAATGGCATTCGAATAAGCCACCACACTGCCGGTGAGATAATCCGAGCTGCCGGGAATGGTGGTCAGCAGATGAGAAACGTAACCACCGGTGCAGCTTTCTGCAACAGCCAGAGTGGCATTGCGTTCGCGCAGCTGTTGACCGAGCACAGCTTCAATGGTTTGTTCACCGTAACCGTAAATATATTGTGCAATAATTTCTTTCAGACGTTCTACTAACACGCTGGCTTCCTGCTGAAGTTTATCCATGGAACTGCCGGAACAAGTGAGCCTGAGTTTCACTTCGCCCAGGCTGGGCAGGTAGGCCAAGCGAATATGCGGAGGCAGCGCACGTTCCCATTCCGAAATCTTATCCGCTAAAAAAGATTCACCGATGCCGATGGTACGGATGATGTGGTGATAAATCACCGGCAACGTGTATTTCTTTTTCAGGCGGGGCAGCACCTGATCCGTCATCATCTTTTTCATTTCGTGCGGTACACCCGGCATTGACATGAAAGTTTTGATTCCTTTATCGAACCACATACCCGGTGCCGTGCCGATGGGATTGGTAATTTTTATACAGGCTGTTGGTAATGCCGCCTGCTGGCGGTTGAGCTCCGTCAGTTCACGCCCGCGGCTTTTGAAGAACTCAGTGATTTCGGCCAGCGCTTCTT
>JALOMI010000098.1 GCA_025455465.1 Cyclobacteriaceae bacterium
TGGCTTTGCGCAGTTTATCGACTTCGTTATAGGATTGCTTTAAGCGGATAGCTGTTGAAATGGTGGCAATTAGTTTTTCATTCTGCCAGGGTTTCAGGATGAAGTCTGTAGCGCCTTGCTTCAAGGCCTTCACCGCCATCTCCACATCACCAAAAGCGGTGATCAGAATAACCACGGCTGTAGGATCTTTCTCGAGGATCTTTTCAAGCCAGTAAAAACCTTCCTTGCCGCTGGTGATGTCTTTGCTGAAATTCATATCCAACAGGATGACCTCATACGTATCATTATTCAGCAGAAAGGGAATCTTATTGGGATTCTTTTCAATGATGACATGGTGGTTCTGCTTTTTCAGCAGCATTTTGGCTGCCAGCAGTACATCTTCGTCATCATCAATCATCAAAATTTTACCGCCTTCAGAATTCATCAGTTCAGGATTAAGTGATCATTTTAAGGAAAATAACATGCCAACCTGCAATTCCTGCTATTCAGTTAAATTAGTCGGCTTCCCGTGTTCTACAATGTACAAATATGTTCATAAATGAACACAACAGGTGTGCGCTTATGGAAGGAAGCTAAAGAATGGTGATTATATCAGGGCTTGAATTCAGCAACCTCAAGTTTGTTCGGATAAACAGAAAACACACGTTCATCTGACAGCAAGACAAAGCGGGTTTCGGCTGGCAAATTCTGCAGATGCACACTGGCATCAAATAGATCGTAGAAATGCAGTTGTTGATTCAGTGGGTAATAGATTTCTTCACCCAAGAAATTAAAATAAGGTATGTCTCGCCCCGACAGCGTTTTCAGGTGTTTGCCCATGGAATTGAAAATACCAATACCCTTTACGCGGTGGAGAATAAATAAAAATCCCTGGTATTCACGCATGCTCACAACGTCATGGTGTGTTGTTTGCCAATCCTTCGGAAGGATGTATTCACTATCGATGCGGTGCAGGTCGTTGTTGATTCGTTTCACACTGAAATCGGCCGCGTCAAACAGCCAGTAGTTTTTGTCACCGGAGGAGCATACCATCCAGGGGTCGATGCCGAATTCTTCAGGTAGTTTGTTTTTGTTGATATTTCCAAAAAGGGCAAAGCTATACCAGCCACCTACCCGGCTGTAAGTGAATGCCCGGGAACCATCCCGAGGATCGAACACAGCAATAGTTTCCGGTTGTTGAAAAGTTTGCAGCAGCTTTCCTTGCTTATCGTATTTGCGGATGGAGCCGTCTTCCAATTGCAGGTACAGGTCACCCGGGCGATCAATAAAAGCATTCTGAACGGCTGAAGTTAAGGGTATTACAGCAATAGGTTTCTGCCCGAGAGCAAGTGTCAAGGCAGTCAGCGTGAATAAGCAGGTAGCAGACAATCGGAATCGGTTCATCCTTCAAATGATTTCAGGGCTACAGTTTGACCGTCATAAACTGCATAGGTGCTGAAATGTACCCACTCGCCCAGGTTGATGTACCGGCTGTTGCCAACAGGTATATCCAACGGGAGGTGGCGATGGCCAAAGATGTAATAATCGTGATGCGTAGTCTTTTCCATTTCTTGGCAGTAAACCAGCAGGAATTCCGTGTCATCGCCCAGGAATGTTTCTTCTCGTTTACTATTGGTGATGCGGCTTTTCCGTGACCAGTAATTTGCAAGGCCAATGCCAAGGTTGGGGTGTATGCGCGCGAACAGCCACTGGCTGGCGCGGTTTCGGAATATTTTCTTCAGCAATTTATATGTGGTATCTCCGGGCCCCAGCCCGTCACCGTGGCCAATCAGCAGGCGGTGATGTTCCGTGGTTAATACCACCGGATCGTAATAAATGGTAACACCCAATTCTTTCGGAAAGTAATCGAACATCCACATGTCGTGGTTGCCGGTAAAGAAGTAAATGGATATGCCGGCATCCGCCAGTTCGGCCAGTTTGCCCTGCAACCTGATGAAGCCGCGCGGAATGGCGTATTTGTATTCAAACCAGAAATCAAAAATATCCCCCATCAGGTAAATGCTGTGGGCGTCATGTCGGATTTCTTCCAGCCAACGAACGATGCGCTTTTCCCGCTCCAGGCTGGAAACCGCATCGGGCACCCCTAGGTGAAAGTCGGAGGCGAAATAGATTTTCTTTCCGGAAAGGTTCTGAATGGAAATCATACCAGGGCTGTTGCGCTAAAAATAGAAAAACTCAGGCAGATGCCTGAGTTTTTAATGAATCCGGTTGGTGTTTATCCAACCGATGTGTCTTTTGTGCTTTCGGCCACCGCTGGTTGCTCTACTGCAGGTGTTTCTTCCGTTGCCTTCTGTTCTTCAGTAACCTTGATGTCTTCTTTACTTTCTGTACTGCCTTTGGTGAACTGTTGATAGGTCGTTGGCTTTTCAAATGGACGCTTGCCGATCAGACGCTCCAGGTCGCTTTGAAAAAGGATTTCTTTTTCCAGCAATTCGTTGGCTATTACTTCCAGGTGCTGGCGATGCTTGCTCAGTAAACCTTTGGTGCGCTCATAGCATTCATCAATAATGCCCTTAACTTCCTGGTCGATCTTTTTGGCGGTTTCTTCAGAATAAGGTTTTTGAAAGTTATAGTCAGCGGCTTTGGAGTCGTAGAAGGAAATATTTCCGATCGCCTTATTCATACCGTATACGGTAACCATACTGTATGCCATCTTGGTTATGCGTTCCAGGTCGCTCAGCGCACCGGTAGAGATTTTATCGAATACCAGATCTTCTGCTGCACGTCCTCCAAACGCCATGCACATTTCATCCATCAGTTGTTCAGTCTGATAGAGGAATTGTTCCTTTGGCAGGTATTGAGCATAACCCAATGCTGCTACGCCACGAGGCACAATACTTACTTTAACCAGCGGGTCGGCATGTTCGAGGAACCAGCCGGCCACGGCATGACCTGCTTCATGGTAAGCCACAATGCGTTTCTCTTCCGGTGAGATGATTTTTGTTTTCTTTTCCAAGCCGCCAATAACACGGTCAATGGCATCCTGAAAATCCTGCATTTCCACCGCCTTCTTTTCCCTACGTGCAGCAATCAGCGCGGCCTCGTTGCAGACGTTGGCAATTTCAGCACCGGCAAAACCAGGAGTCTGGGCGGCCAGTTTTTTGACGTCTACATTTTGATCTAGTTTGATTGGTTTCAGATGTACCTTGAAGATGGCTTCGCGCCCCACAATATCAGGTTTGTCAATACTGATCTGTCGATCAAATCGACCAGGGCGCATCAAGGCAGAGTCAAGCACATCGGGGCGGTTGGTGGCTGCAAGAATAATTACACCGGAGTCGGTGGCGAAGCCATCCATTTCAACCAACAGGGAGTTCAGAGTATTTTCGCGTTCATCGTTTGCACCGGGCAATTGTCCGCGTCCACGGGAGCGGCCGATGGCATCAATTTCATCGATGAAAACAATGCACGGAGCTTTTTCTTTTGCTTGCTTAAAAAGGTCGCGTACACGAGCTGCACCTACACCGACAAACATTTCTACAAAGTCAGATCCGGAGAGTGAGAAGAACGGAACCCCGGCTTCACCGGCAACGGCTTTGGCCAGCAGGGTTTTACCTGTACCCGGAGGGCCAACAAGCAGGGCACCTTTGGGTATTTTTCCACCCAGCGTAGTGAACTTGGAAGGATTCTTCAAGAATTCTACAATCTCCTTAATTTCTTCTTTGGCTTCATCGAGGCCGGCTACATCAGCAAATGTGATTTTTACTTTGTTTTCAGCGTCAAATAAGGCGGCTTTGGATTTTCCGATATTAAAGATTTGTCCGCCCGGACCACCGCCACCGGTCATTCTGCGCATGAGCATCCAGAAGCCGAAAAGCAACAAGAATAAGAAGCCCCAGCTGAAAAAGATGTTGAAGTAGTCAACTCGGGTTTCAGCCTTATATTCAGGGCGGTCGGCTTCGGGTATTTTGCTGACGAGATCGTTGTACCAGCGGTCGAAATTATCAACCGAGATGATTTTCACTTTGTAATGCGGGCCGGAGACATTCTGCCCCATAGGGCCTTCGGCAATTTCTTCTTTGTACTTCGCATTTTGCAAGGCGCTGGCTGTCAGCGTTACTTCCACAAACTCCTTGTCCTTAATTAAAATAACGCGCTTCACATCACGGCTTTCAATCATCGCCTTCAGGTCGCGCATCTCTTTTTCTTTCAGATTGTTGCTGGAAGAGAGGTACATTACACCCATAATTACAGCAAGGGTGACGAGAATGACCCATAGCTGGTAGTTGCCACCACGCGGTGCTTTGGGTGGAATAAATTTGTTGTTGTTCTTATCGGCCATTATAATTCTGCTTTCGCTGTCTAAAATTTGTTTGCTTTACTTCAGAGCGGGCACAGTATCTTCTACCGGAATAAACTCGGCATCACCCCAAAGTTTTTCAAGCGCGAAGAATTCGCGCTTATCTTTTCTGAAGACATGGGCCACGACATCAAAATAATCGAGCAGCACCCATTCTTTATTATTCTTGCCTTCTACATGCCACGGATTTTCCTGCAAGGCTTTATATACTTCTTCGTCTATGGAATCGGCAATCGCGTCCAGTTGCTTGTCCGAACCTCCGGAGCAGATCACAAAAAAATCGGCAACGGCATTTTTTACTTTTCGGAGATCTAAAACCAGGATGTCTTGGGCTTTCTTTTCCTGCATTCCTTTCACAATGGCGTCACAAAGTTTTTCAGAACTGACACCCTTTCTTTTTTTCGCCATTAAACTATCTTCGGTTTTCGTGTAAAACTAACAATATTTCCTTGTATAAAATCCCTGCCAATACGCTTTTCATGGGGCAGCAACTGGTTTTCATGCCAGAATGTCATTCCACCAATGATCTCATTCAACAACTGATCAAACAAAAAGGTTTGACGGAAGGTATGGTTGTTATCACGGCCAATCAAACTGCAGGCCGTGGGCAACGTGGCAACATCTGGTTTACAGAGCCCGGAAAGAACCTCACTTTTTCACTTGCACTCAAGCCTGTTTTTCTACCAGCCCGTGATCATTTCATGCTGAACGTGATTACTTCACTGGCCATCCGTGATTGTTTAGTCCGATGGATGCCCGAAACAAACATTTCCATTAAATGGCCCAACGATGTGATGATCGGCAATAAAAAAGTTTGCGGCATACTCATTGAAAATCAGGTGTCCGGGTTGACCATCAGTGAGACTGTAATCGGCATTGGTTTAAATGTCAATCAGGAGGTGTTTGGATTGCTTACAGCAACTTCGATGATGTTAGCCTCCGGAAAATCCCATGCCTTGCCGGTGGTATTTGAATCCCTGATGGAATCACTGGAGAGCCTTTATCTTCAACTTCGTGCCGGAGGGCATCAGTCGCTGAGGAATCGTTATACCGAAGTTTTATTCCGCAGAAATGAGTCGCATCGATTTATGGCCGGTAACAAGACTTTTACCGGCACCATTACAGGTATAAGCGAAGACGGATTGCTGCAGGTGGATGATGGTAATGCGGTTCGCACTTTTCAGTTCAAGGAGATTGCCTATGTTATTGACTAGCCGTTGCCGGAAGATGCTCAGGTAATCGTGCCAGGCCGGTGGTTATTTTATTCGGATCAATCAAATAACTGAACGGAATCTTCTCAAGGCAAATACCTTTCTCAGAAGGATGGTTTTTCTGATTCGATGTTTATTCCCCGACTGTCGTGCTGATATCTTTCCGGACAGGTGACAGGGCTGCCGCATTTTCTTCAGGTTCGAATGCAGGAAATTACCGGTGCAAGAGACCCGCATCAAACGTACTAACAGCACGCTTGCTGCCATGCGCAAGACGGGTGATGAAAGCACTAAATTGGTGTTGATGGTATTCTTGGCATTGCTTCTCGGGCGGCAACATCGTCAAACAGTTTGCGGTAACCGAAAGATATTTCTGCCTTCGGCTATTGACGGTTGAATAAATGCCGTCTCTGCGGAGTTGTTGAACGTCATCCGGCAATACCTGTTCCTTCGCAGACGCAAATCTGCCGATAAAGGATTGTTCATGACGGCCGGCCGGTTGTAATCAGAATCTGCATTTGATAACTCAAGCGTTTCAGTAACCTGACCAGATGTTCAGAAAAATTCCTTCTGCTTCTTCCGCTCCAGGAAGGTCGTGGTTTGGGTGCAGGCAAAACATTCAGGCAGTTAACCCATGAAAATCGGATGTGCTTGCAACACGATGCTCCGGTGCAATTTTTTTTGCCGCTTATTTTTCCGTTTATGTAACCCCATAGACGCTCCATCCTTAAAAAATCCATTTCATCAAGACTGCGGAGGCGCCTATCAAGGGAATAGTAACTTGTGCCGCGTAAAATTTTACAGCTATGAAGAGACTACTACTATTTCTGATGTTCAACGGGTTACTGCTGCCGGTCCTGGCGCAGAAACTCGACATGGAAAAGCTCAAAGGCATGACCCCCCGGGCTATTGGTCCGGCCGGCATGAGCGGTCGTATTACCGCCATCGATGCGGTGGTCAGCAATCCCGATATTATTTATGCCGGAGCGGCTTCCGGTGGCGTTTGGCTGTCGACTAGTGGTGGAGTGACCTGGGAGCCCATATTTGACAAAGAATCAACACTTTCCATTGGCGCCATCGCCATTCAGCAAGACAACCCTTCTGTCGTGTGGGTTGGCACTGGAGAAGGTAATCCAAGAAACAGTTTGAACGGAGGTGATGGCCTCTATAAAACACTCGATGGGGGTAAGACCTGGAAGAAGGTCGGCCTGGACAAAACCCGTCACATTCATCGCATCATCATCGATCCGAAAAATCCCAATACCGTTTATGTGGGCGCCATAGGGTCTCCCTGGGGTGAACATCCGGAGCGTGGTGTGTTCAAGACTACGGATGGCGGTACCACCTGGGAGAAAGTATTGTTCGTTAACAACAAGACCGGCTGTGCAGAACTGGTAATGGATCCATCCAATCCGAACAAGCTCTTTGCCAACATGTGGGAACACCGTAGGCATCCGTGGACATTCAACTCAGGCGGTCCTTCTTCCGGTCTGTATGTGACCTATGATGGTGGCAAAAACTGGAAAAAACTGAGCAGCAAAGATGGCTTGCCGGATGGTGACCTTGGCCGGATGGGACTCGCTATCGCACGAAGCAAACCCAGTGTCGTGTATGCGCTTATCGAATCGAAAAAGAACGCGCTTTACCGTTCGGAAGACGGTGGCGAAAAATGGACCATGGTCAATGACAAGGGTGAAATTGGCGACCGGCCATTTTACTATTATGAAATCTATGTCGATCCGAAAAATGAAAACCGACTTTACACCATTTTCTCCCGTGTGAATATAAGTGAAGATGGCGGCAAGTCGTTCCGTGAACTGCTGCCGTATTACGGTGTGCATCCTGACCACCATGCCTGGTGGATTCATCCGGAGAATCCAAGTCTGATCATTAACGGTAATGATGGTGGATTGAATATCTCGCGTGACATGGGCAAGACCTGGATCTTTGCTGATAATATTCCGGTGGGACAATTCTATCACATCAATGTCGATATGGATCATCCGTACAATGTCTACGGAGGCATGCAGGACAACGGCTCATGGGCAGGCCCGGCTTATGTGTGGCGCAATGCCGGTATCCGTAACAGCTACTGGCAGGAAGTATTTTTCGGTGACGGCTTTGATGTTTCCCCCGATCCGGACGACAGCCGTTTCGGTTATGCGATGTCGCAGGGTGGAAACCTGGCCCGCTACGAACTGCACACCGGCTTCACCAAATTCATCCGGCCAACGCATCCGGATCCGAATATGAAGTTGCGTTACAACTGGAACGCTGCCCTGGCGCAGGATCCGAACAACAACGCGACCATCTACTACGGTTCGCAGTTTGTTCATAAGTCAACCAACAAGGGAGACACCTGGGAGATCATCTCTCCGGACCTTACCACCAACGATCCGGCAAAGCAAAAACAACACGACAGCGGTGGCCTTACCATGGATGCCACCGGTGCCGAGAACCACTGCACCATTCTTACTATCGCGCCCAGCAAACTGAAGGCAGGCGTGATCTGGGCAGGTACCGATGACGGACAGGTGCAGGTTACACAGGATGGTGGCAAGACGTGGACGAACGTAACTGCCAAAATCACCGGCATGCCGAAGAATGCGTGGGTGCCTCAGATTCAGGCTTCAACCTACAATGCCGGTGAGGCTTTTGTGGTGGTGAACAATTACCGCATGTTTGATTACAAGCCCTACCTGTTCCATACAAAGGATTATGGCGCCACCTGGGTGAGCCTGGTAACACCGGCACAGGTAGGCGAGAGCAACTTTACCCATGCTATTGTTCAGGATCCAGTAGAACCGAAGCTCATGTTTCTGGGAACGGAAAACGGATTATTTGTTACCATCGATGCCGGTAAAAACTGGACGAAATGGACCAACGGTTACCCGGCAGGAACACCCACGATCGACCTGGTGATCCACCCGCGTGAACATGACCTGGTAATCGGAACGTTCGGTCGCGCTATTTATGTACTGGATGATATTCGCCCGCTGCGCGATATGGCGAAGTCGGCACAGGTGCAATCCAAGACAGTCCATCTATTTACTCCTCCGGATGCTTACCTGGTTTCCATCCAGCAGCCTACCGGTCCGAGGTTCGATGCCAACGCAGTCTTCAACGGACAGAACCGCCAGTCGGGCGCCATGATTACCTATATGGTTAACAAACCCGAAGCACCGAAAGAAGAGCCGAAGGCAGCTGCTCCTGGCAGCGCAAAGAAAGGTGCCAAGGAAGAAGTGAAGCCTTCAGCACCGGCACCGAAATCCAATGTTAAATATGATTCGGTGAAGCTGGAGATTTTCTCTGCTTCCGGTGAACTGGTGAATACCATTCGTCAGAAGGCACCTGAAGCCAATGGTGTATATCGTATGAATTGGATGCTGAATGAGCGCGCTGGGCGTCAACCTTCACGTGAACGTCCGCGTGGCGGGCAAGGCGGTGGAGGTGGTTTTGGAGGCTTCGGTGGCTCACCTGTGATTGCCGGTACCTATAAGCTGCGCATTACCTTCGGTGATCAGAAGGATTCTACTACCATCAAGGTGGGTAATGATCCCCGTGTTGAAGTGCCTGCTTCAGTTTATGAAGCTCGCTATGCCATGATGAAAGACCTGCAGAAGCTGCGCAATACGGCTGTTGATGCCACCGACAGGCTACGTGAATCGAAAGAGATTGTGGAAGAGTACGAAAAGAAAATCAGGGACTCGAAGCGTACGGACCTGAAAGAAGCAGCGGATAAAACCAAGGCGATGAAGGATTCCATCAATGCGTTGTTCGATTTCATCCTCGGTAAAGTTGATACCCGCCAGGGAATCGTGCGCTCACCGGATCCGACACCGGTGTCGTATATCCAGACTGCGCAGGGCTACATCGGTCGTTCACGCGATCCGATCAGCGATACCGACAGGCGTGTTTATAAGCATGCTGAAGACAAGATCGGTGCAGTGACCCGTAAGGTGAATTACTTCTACGATAATGCCTGGAAAGAATACCGGGCGATGATGGAGAAAGTAACCTTCTCTCCGTTTAAGGATTATACTCCGTTGAAGTAACGTTGTGGAGATAAATAAACGCTGATTAAAGTAAAAGTCTGGCTGATTAAACCGGCCGGACTTTTATTTTTGTTCCCTGAAACATGGTAAGAGCAGACAACCTTTCATTTACCTATTCCGGTGGCAAAGCCATCCGCTTTCCGGATTTTGAAATTCCTTCCGGTGAGCATGCCTTGTTATTGGGTCAGTCGGGCAGCGGCAAGACAACCCTGCTGCATTTATTGGGAGGCTTGCTGCGCGGATATTCCGGCACACTTCAAGTGGATGGCACTGAACTTTCATCGCTATCCGAAACTAAGCTGGATCATTTCCGAGGAAAGCGCCTCGGTTTCATCTTTCAGCGAAACCATCTGATCAGCGCCTTATCGGTGGAAAAGAACCTGATCATGGCTCCCTACCTGGCCGGATTGCCAATCAGCCATAAGCGGGTAAATGAAGTGCTTGAACACTTGGGTCTTGCTGAAAAGAAACACAGTAGCGTACTGGAGTTAAGCCAGGGGCAGGCCCAGCGTGTGGCTATTGCCAGGGCTGTATTAAACAACCCTCCGATTATCCTGGCCGATGAGCCCACGTCAGCGCTTGATGACGGCAACTGCCGTAAAGTTATTGATCTTCTGATTCAGGTAGCGAATGAAGCCAAAGCCACTTTGCTGGTGGCTACCCACGATCAGCGGTTGAAGGATAAAATCAGTCACCAGGTAATTCTTAAGCCGGTTGTATGAATCTTATTATTCTTGTCTGGAACTACCTGAAAGCACGGCCGCTGAATACCGCGCTTAATATCGTTTTGCTGGCGCTGGGTATCTCGGTGATTGTGGTGCTGCTCTTATTCAATAAACAACTCGAGCAGAAGATAACGGATAATGCACGCGGCATCGACCTGGTGGTGGGCGCCAAGGGGAGCCCGTTGCAGATCATTCTGTGCAACATCTTCCACATCGATTTTCCGACAGGCAACATCAACCTGGCCGAAG
>JALOMI010000099.1 GCA_025455465.1 Cyclobacteriaceae bacterium
AAGCCATCGTTATTAAAATCATCAACCACCACAGTATTCCAGAGGCCTTCAGTATTAGCAAGTCCGATACGGTCGCTGATGTCTGTAAAATAGCCGTTGGTGTTCAGAAACAGCTTCACCTCCATCCATTCTCCCACAATCACGAGATCCTGATCTCCGTCACGGTCATAATCCAGCAAGGCTCCATCCCTTGCCAGACCCAGTTTTAAAAAGCCGCTGGCATATTCTTTTGTTACATCCGTAAAGCGCCCGTTCCCTTCATTGCGCAGCAGATAGGTATTGGCCGGCTGACCATAATAAAACGGGATCAGCCGATTCCCGACAACCAGGTCGGTGCGTCCGTCTGAGTTGAAATCCAGCGGAAGCACAAAAGAGGTGCTTTCAGCAATAACCGGCCCGTTGAGAAATGATGTTGCCTTTCTGAAATTTCCTTTGCCGTCATTGAGGTACAGACGATCGTGATATTCTATAGCAGAAAAGGAATACTGATGCCCGCCACTGCCGACAAACAAATCGAGGTGCCCGTCATCATTCACATCTAAGAACACGGCACAGACATCATCCGAGCGGCTGTCTTCCAGTAACGCTGGCTGCCGGCTCTCCCGGAAATCACCATCGCTGGTTTGCAACCAGATTACACCTTGCTGGTTTATGCCTCCGCCAGTAAATAGGTCATCCAGACCATCACGATTGACATCCCCCACAGCCATGGCCGGGCCTTCATTGGTGCACATATCAAAAAGCAGCCGGTCACGGTTAAAGTCGATGAATGTGCTTCCGGCATGTGACCACTTTGCCAGGGAAGAATTTACTGGTGCCCATGGATATGAAAATTGCCTTTGACCGGCCTTCCGTTTTTCTTTCGGCAATGCTGATTCATTCAGTTCAATCAACTGATCAGCTTCAACTTGAGGGAGGACAGAATACGTTCCATCCGGCCAGTAAATAACCAGTGAATCAATAACCGTGTTCTTTCCTATGCCAATGTGCAATTTCGGATCTACGGATGATAGATACCCCTTAACCGGTGACTGCTCGACAAAAAATTGCTCGCCACGGCACCAGGCAGTTACCTGTGTACCAAAACAATGTGTGTTCTGTGTCGCACCTTGAAACGTCATCTGGATATAGTGGTTGCCGGCCGCTGCGACTTTGTTGTTTCTGAAAATGCCGGCCGGGGCATTGATATTACTCACCACCAGATCGATGGCACCGTCATTATCAAGATCGCCATAGGCAGCGCCATTTGAAAATCCCGGTTTTGACAAACCCAACTGGTTAGCCTTGTTCAGAAAATGCAATCCACCCTGATTCTCAAAGAGGTAATTGGGGATCGGTTCCGAAGGAATTTTATCCATCAGTTTTACCAGCAGCATGCTGTCTTTCCGCAGGTTGGCCGCAGTTAACATGGTGCTGGCTTCAAAGTTAATGTAGTCCTGGTCGGTCAGGTCTTTGGCAATTCCGTTGGCTACAAACACATCTTTATGCCCGTCATTATTGTAATCAAACATCAGGGCACCCCAACTCCAGTCGGTAGCATGCATGCCGGTAAAGCGGCTTATCTCACTGAAGGAAACGAACTTTTCCTTTCCGGGTATCGGACCGTTATTCAACTGCAGCACATTTCGGGTAAACTGATGGTAATACCCGCTGCCCACACTGGCACTGTATTTATCCCAATCTTCAAATAAGGTTTTAGTGCGAATCCGGCTGAGCGGTTCGGGCAGCATTTCAGTAACATAAATTTCCGGGTAGCCGTCATTATTCAGGTCTGCAATATCAGCCCCCATAGACCCCATGCTGATTTCGTTAATCATGACCTCCAGCGATTCGGTAAAGGTTCCGTTCTGATTATTGAGATACAGGTAGTCGCGCTCAAAAAAATCGTTCGAAACAAAAATATCCGGCCACCCATCGCGGTTTACGTCAGCAACGGTGACTCCCAGACCAAAGCCAATAGCACTTCCGTAAATGCCTGCTACTGCACTGACATCCGTAAAGCGGTTACCTTCATTCCGGTATAGCTTATTGCCCCCAAACGGATCACGTTGTTGGCGCTGCCCCTCCTTAAGGTCATAAATACCCACGGAACGATTTGAATTATTTAACAGGTAAAAGTCAAGATCTCCGTCTTTATCGAAATCAAAGAAAACCGCATGAATAGACAATCCTTCATCAGCTACACCCCAGGCCGCGGCCGATTCCGTAAATGTGAGATCACCGTTATTGATAAACAGTTCATTATGCCGCACACCGCCCATGGTTGGCCCTGACTTGCAGACAAAAATATCGAGCAGGCCGTCCCCGTTTACATCGGCCATACTAACCCCCGTTGACCATACATCCTTACAACCAACACCGGCACGCTGTGTGATATCTTCAAACTGAAAGTTACCCTTGTTCAGATAGAGTTTATTATCAACCTGGTTTCCGCAGAAATAGATATCCAGCAAGCCGTCATTGTTGATATCCCCCAGGGCTACCCCTGCACCGTTGTAGAAGTTCCGGTAGGTGTATGCATTTAACCGTTCATTATAGGTTAATTCGTTTTGAAAAGTTACACCGGTTGTTTGAACCGGCATTTCATAAAAAGCCACTGACTGGTTTTTCAACTGCTGCCGGCAGCCACTACTGAGTAAACAGGTTAAAATAGCCAGTAAAAAAAAATTCCGATTACTCATGCACCTGTAAAAGTAGATGTTCCCTCGTATACACTAAAGTGCATCAATCAAATTTTGATGGTCAGTAAAAAAAGAAGCGCGCCTTGATGGCGCGCTTCTTTAAACCTAAAGCTAAACAAGTACTAGTAACCCGGGTTCTGCTGCAGGTCAGGGTTAGAAAGACGCTGCGCCTGCGGAATGGGGAAGATATTTTTTGTGGCAGCGGAAGCTGGTTTCTCCCACCATGCCTGATTAAACCTTCCGAAGCGAATCAGATCCTGGCGTCTGTAACCCTCGGCAAACATTTCACGACCGCGCTCGGCAAGTAATTCATCGGCCGTCAATGCTGCGATGGGGTTACCCGGCCATGAACGGGCCCGTACCTGGTTCACTAAAGACAAAGCTTCCGCACTGGCATTATTTATCCGCCAAAGCGCCTCAGCACGCATCAACAGGATATCTGAATAACGGAATATCGGGTAGTCGTTGCTCAGGTTAGGACCAGCACCGAGGCGGAATTCCCACTTTCCAACACGGGCACCCGACTGGCGGAAAGCGTTAGGCGCCAGCATGTTAATCTGGGGAGTAAATGTCAACGGAGGTCCATCCGGATCATTTGGCTCAGCACTTAAGTCCTCAAGACGCTTTCCGTCAGAAGAAAACTGCGGACCTACAAGGAAACTGTTAATCCGAGAGTCAGCGGAATTAAAGGAATTATAAAATTCTTCCAATGTGGAGTATCCATTCCAAGGTTGCTGCTGAAGATTGAACGTTGCCTGGCTGGCATAGTGCAGGGTCATTTGGGGCAGGTTAAAGCCCCCAGCGTTGTTCTCATCATAATTCAGGACGAAGATATTTTCTACTGAACCTGAATTACGGGTCACGAAGTTGTTGAAGAAGTTCGGCTCCAGACTGTATACACCGCTGCTGATAATTGCCTGGCAGGCATCAGCCGCCTTCTGCCACTGGGCAGTACCGGTATAAACCTGTGCGTTCAGGTACAGTTTTGCCAGGATTGCCTGTCCTACATAGTAGTTCACTGTAGCATAGGTACGTGCTTTCTCCAGCTTATCCAGGTTGTTCACAACACTGCTTTCGATGAAAGCATAAACCTGTGCGCGGGGTACTGTGGGCGGTGTAGAATCAGTTGTTTCCTCCGTAATGATCGGAACGTTTCCGTAAGCATCAATCAGCCACAGGTAGATCATGGCCCTGAGCACTTCAAAGTTAGCCCGAAGAATTGCGTTCGAACCAAAGCTCTTCAATAGGTTATTGATATTACCAATGGCACTGTAGCAGTATGCCCATCCGTTATTGATGGATTCTTCTGTGGGCTGATATTGGTGACGGTGAACACGAATCCATTGTCCGCCATCTTCCCAGTCAGCTCCTTTTTGAGTGATTGCCATCTCATCGGAGGAAACTTCATGCAATGACCACAGGGAGTTGTGAGCGCCCCAGGTACCGTTCAACGGTGTGTACGCACTTGCTGCAAACGAAGCCAGAACTGTCGGATCTGTTGAACTCAACGCGAAATCGCGATCAATTTCATCAAAGATCTTCTGGTCAGGAGCTTCGCAAGCTGTTGCCAGGATGACAAAGAGCGTCAGGGCAACCATTTTTTTGTTTATAACTCGCATCATATCTCTCATCATTTTCATTATTTAAAATTAAGGGTTACACCAAACGTCAGGGAACGCGTGGTGAAATAGGTATTTCTTCTCTCCAGGCCGGGTGCAAGGTTCGAAGTGAATGTGTCACCGTTTTCTGTATCGTTGTAGCGCACTTCAGGGTCAATACCGGTGTAGTTGGTTATTGTAAACAGGTTCTGTCCTGCGAAGTACACACGCGCACGTGACAGGTAGGCGCTCTTCACAGGAATATTATATCCGATGGACATGTTATCCAGACGGATGAAGCTGGCATCTTCCACAAAGAGCGATGAGAATGTTGGAGACTGCGTTACATAAGGAGTTTTGCTGGTAGTTACACTGTTCCAGGTGTTGGATGCAGGGTCGCGGTTCTCATAGAAGCCACGGTAGGAGTTGTACAAAGTGTGCCCCCATACCGCACGGAGGAAGAAGTTCAAATCCCAGTTCTTATAGGTGAATGTGTTTAGCAAACCACCTTCTCCCAGCGGAAGGCCGTTTCCGACCACTTCCCACTCATCTACGTTGTCTGTCGAAAGAACATATCTTCCATTTTCATCAATACCCTGGTAGCGAGGACCGTACATGTTACCCAACGTTTCACCGGGCCTGTTCCAGATGATCGGGTTGTTGTTCTGACCAGGAGACCCCGGTGTGGCAAGGCGGATTTCTGAAATTCCCAGGTCTCCAACGCTGAAGGATTTGATTTGAGTGCGCTGATAGATCGTGAAGTTAACAGTCGGTGTCCAGGATACCGGACCGAGCTTGATATCGTTGTACGAGGCGATGAATTCGAAACCTCCGGCTTGCAGACTACCGATATTAGCCCAGGCGAAACCAGCCACGTTGCTGAGCGGAGATCCGTCCTCAGCTTTGGCACCGAACGGGTTCGGGGCACCGGCAGGAATGTTGATACCAAACAACAGGTCATCAATATTCCGGGTATAGTATTCCATGGAACCCGTGAGTCGGTTATTGAATAAACCAAAGTCAAAACCTACGTTAAACTCTTTCTTTGTCTCCCACTTCAGTGTCGGGTTAGGGTCACGTGCCTGACGGAGGGAAACATACGTATCATCAAGCGTCAGCGGGTCTCCGTCAAAGTCGATGATCTGGCCGGGGGCAAATGTAGCCAAGGCAAGATTCGCGGCCGGAGGGAGGTTACCGGTTACACCATAAGAAACACGGAACTTCAGGTTGCTCACCGGTCCCATGTCAAACAATTCAGTCAGCTGCACACCGGCACTGGCAGCGGGGAAAACACCGGTCTTTTCATCTTGGCCAAATCCGCTGAATGACTCAGAACGAACACTGGCAGAGAGGAAGTAGGTGTTACTATGATTCAGGTTAATCCGGGCAAATGCAGAGTTCAGGATATTCTCATTCTTGAAGCTGTATACCTCAGTGAGGTTAGATGGTGCCCGGTTTGAAGCAAATGCCAACTGGTTGAAACCGGTAACATCAAATAGGAAGCGGTTTACTTGTACTCCGAAACCTTCGCTACCCCTTTTCTGGGTTGCAGCACCGAGGAGGAAGTCAGCGTTGAGCTTATTAAACGACTTCGAATACTTTAACGTACCTTCCAACAGACGGTTGATGTTGTCAAAAGTTGTTCTGCGGGCGACACCGTCTCCGCCAATACCAAAGTTGAAGTCCTGCTTGCTCCAGTAAGATCCATCCCATCCTGCTTCACGGTCTTCCGCGTAATTTACGGAGGCCGTCAGATTTTCTACGATATCGTACTCAACCCGGAAGTTGGCAAGTGAGTTTCTGCGCTCGCCCAGAAACTGCTGCTGCCTGGCTAAGGCCACGGGGTTGAAAAAGTCGAAAAGAGGACGCTGGAAATAACCGCCAAACTGGTCATTGGGGTTATTTTCAGTAGCCGGATCAAATATCGGAGCCGTAGGATTATAAATTACGGCATAGCGGAACGCAGCCATGTTAATGGATTCCTGGCTGCGTGTATTGTACGCCAGGCTGGCATCAAAACGCAACTTACCGTCAAGTGCCTGCTGCGTTACCTGAAGGCGGGTATTGAGACGCTGAAAATCAACTCCTTTAACAATACCCTGGTTATCACGGAAGTTCACAGCCGCCCGGTAAGTGGTATTTCCGGAAGCACCCGTCAATGAGATGTTATGGGTTTGCGAGGTAGCATTTTGTGTCAATTCATTAAACCAATTAGTGCTGGAACCAAAATCCTGACCTCCACGGGCAACAAATTCCTGAGGTGACAGCACCGTGATGTTGTTCGCAACCTGATCAAAGGTTACAAAACCATTATAATCAACGTTGGTGTACGTGCCACGGCCAGCTTTACCTGACTTCGTGGTCACCATGATCACACCACTGGAACCACGCGCTCCGTAAATGGCAGCAGCAGAACCGTCTTTTAAAACATCGATAGATTGGATATCATTCGGGTCAACGTTATCCAGTGAAGCACCGACAACCCCATCCAATACAATCAGTGGAGCGGTGTTGGCACCAAACGTGGAAATACCGCGAAGACGGAAAGTAGGGCTTTGGTTAGGGTCACCACCCGGACGAACAATGGAGAGACCGGCTACCTTACCCTGAATCAACTGACCCGGAGTAGTTACGTTACCCTGGTTAAAGTCTTTCTCTTTCAGGGAAGCAACCGCGCTGGTAATTTCCTTTTTCTCCTGTGTACCGTAACCGGTAACGACAATTTCTGATAATGCCGTCACATCGGAAGTCAGGCTCACATCGATAACGGAACGGGCACCTACCGCTTCTTCTTTAGTTGCAAACCCGACAAAGGTGAAAACCAGCGTTGCGTTAGGTCCTACACTGATGGTATAATTACCGTTGGCGTCTGTTGCGGTACCGTTGCTGGTTCCTTTTTCAAGGATGTTTACACCGGGCACCGGGCTGTTATCATCTGCTGAAGTAACCTTACCGGTTACTGTTCGTTGCTGCGCCACAGCCACCAGTGAGCCAAGCATCAGTACGATGGCCAGGCACCTGCGGGTGAACAGATAGAATTGATTCATAAGAAAATAATTAGGGTTAAGTGATTAGGTTATACTTATTCGAACTTGTAGGCACCAGTAGTGATGTCAATTGAAACTTTGTAAGTGCCTGCTGCTACAGGAATGTTTGGACCATCCTGAGTACCTGTACCTGAAGGAAAACCTGTAGCACCCCAGTTTACTGTCCAGTTATTGTTTGCCCTGAACTTTGCTTCACCGTTTGATAAGGTAACACTGTTGCGGGCCCAGATGGCCGGGTTTCCGGCATCCTGTGTAAGCGGGGTATCTGAATCCCAACCGCCAGCTGTTGCACTTCCAATGAGACCAACAGTTGAAAAGTTAGCAATCATTTTAAAATCTTGGGATTGGGTAGTGGTATTCCCTTGCGTATCTGATGCTGTAACCGTTAATACGTAATCACCGGGAACAATCGGAGTGGCAAAATTCTGGGTAACCTTTGTAAAGATACCTGATACAGTAAATGTACCGTTGCCAACTGAAGCCCCTGCTTTGGTCCGGATAGTATAAGTCGCTGTGGCAAGCGGTGATCTTGAGAGCTCTTCCGTTGCGCCATCACGGAATTCAACCTCCAATCGTAACGGAGTACCGGTTAAAGCAAAACTGCCCGGGCTGATGATTCGGATTGCTGGCGGTGAGTCGAAAACTACCGTGTCAGCGTTGCCGTTGTCGCAACCCATCATCAGGGCGCCTGCAACAACCAGAAAGCAAAGTGAGTAAACTAATCTTTTCATTTGAACAGGTTAATTGATTTAATGAATGATCATACCATGACTACTTCATGGCTATGATGGTTTAAATATACCGTCAAGCGAATTCCATTTACAATTTTCAACACAATATTTTCTTGTTTTTTTTGCTGGAATCGGTTCCGCAATCGTTTTCGGCATTTATGTTTAAGCTTTTTAAGTTTTCGCTGCGCGTTCCCTGTTGAACAAGGTGAAGAGTGCAACCTCTTAATAAACCTTAGTGCTGAACAAAATGGAGGTGCAGAAAGCTTAATGAAGCACGAATTTATGACTGGTGCGCAAACTGACAGTCTGGATCTGTACTATGTAAATTCCGGATGAAAGCTTGTCTACACCTATCTCCCACCGGTTGACCGACCGGGATTCCGGCAAAACATCACCCAGCCATCTGCCCATGTTGTCATACAAACGGACTGAAACAATTTCTTCGTTGGCCTGCACTGTAAGCCGATTCGAAGCAGCCAGGGGATTGGGGTAAATATCCACTTGCTGACTCTCAACTTCATTCAGGGTAATTCCTTTGAAAATCCTGTCGGCCAGGTTCATGGCCTGAACCCCGATCTGATTGCCGATCGAACGGCCAAAAAAATCATCAACAGGAGGATGTATGCCGCCCCAAATCCTCGACAGGCTGCACTGATCGGCAGCGTCTTTATATGTAGCCCACTGCAGACGTACATCCACGCTGGGACCTTCCTCAAAGACAAGGTATTCGTTCTTTCGGGTGATAAATTCACCGATACCTCCCGGAAAATAAGGATCACCGGTTATACGAGTCAACAATTCAGCAGCTGCGCTTGAATAGGTTGAGTGACCGGACAGATAACCGGCAAAGGGCGGTGTGACAAAGGTTGGCCGCTGGTAGGGCCACCAGTTCTCGGCCAAAATCCATCCCACACCGGCCATATCAGTAGCAGGACTTGCGATGTACTCTGGTCCGCGCCAGGCATACAACTTTATTTTTCCGATATGTTCACCGGAAGGACCAGCTAACGGATCTCCCTGCATCACCAGTTCGGAGTATCCGGGTACCAACGGGATTCCTGCCGGATGATAACGCGGCAATGCCGGATCAGTACTCTGCCCCTTATCGGCCATATAGCGGATGGCTGAGATGGGCCTTGGATAATCATAATACCCTTTGATGCCCCAGATGGACACCGCCACATCGTGCATGGCACCACCCAACGCCAGGTAAGCTTTAACATCCCATTCCAACGGATCCATCTCCGGCCCATCTCCCCTGTATTTTCGTTTGAATTGTGGATGATAACTCACCCGGTTAAGAATGTAGAACCAGTGACCGGGCGGAGTTTCCGATTTCGGACCGTCTGCCCAGAACTCGGCCAGCACCCGGGTGTAATCACCACGCGGAACAAACTGCTTCGCATAGGGCAACCCGGTTTTCGGATTGACTGCATGACCGATACCCTTATCCCCTCCTTCAAATACCTTATAGAAATCAAGATGATTGATAAACTGTGTTGGGTATTCCTGAATATTACCAATTGATGCAGGCGAAATGTCCATCATGACCTGATCGTCCGGATCTAAATGAGAAGACCAGATGGATACCATCAAAAAGGATTTTTTGAATTCTTCTGAAAGAACCGTTGTGTTCATGGTATCCAGGGTTGGTGGCTTTCCGGGATCATGGTAAACCCACCAATCGTATCCATCGCGTTTTTTTATTGTAAGGTTTGTTTCATTCAAGGCAAAGGGTGCAACCCTCCCCCACTCGGGGCTCAGGAAAGGTGGAGATGTTCCAATTTCATTACCACTCTGATCGATAAAAACATTAAGCTTCAAGGGCTGCCATCGGTTGGGATCAATACAATCAGGATTTCCCGGCCGATCGGGAACCAGGGCCGGATTAAGGGGTTGATAAAACTGGTTGGCGTATTGGTTCTGCTCATTGGATCCATCCTGAAGTCCGAATTCAATTACCTTCGATGCAATGTAATTGCCCAGTGCATGAGGTTCACCTTTTGAGTAATCCAAAGAAGTTTTCTCATCATCATAGCCCATCGTAAGCATGAGTTTTGAAATCATTCCCATGGTAATAGAAGCACCCGGTGAATATTGAAACCGGTGACGGATCAGCTGATAGGCGGCAAAACTGATAGCTTCTTTCTGACCCTCTTCCTTATCTCCATCAAAGACAAAGCCGTTAAAAGGAATTGAAAAAGTACCTGCCTGCTTTCCTAACCAATACGTTGGCTGACAACTGAATGAAAACAACACCCGCATTTTTTTCGATTCACTAGTTGCAAATCTCACGACTAGTTCGATCTGTCCGTATTTTAAATTACACTGTGACAGACTGATAAATACACTACTATATGAGTAGTATCATGGGTGGGGATTACGGGGGAAGCTTCCCAAATAATTCTGGTGGGGGACGCAGATGCGTTGGAAATTTTTTAAATTTTCGTCAAACTGTGTGGCTGAGAGAAAAGATTGCGT
>JALOMI010000320.1 GCA_025455465.1 Cyclobacteriaceae bacterium
ATCGGCAACAGCCTCACCGAAATCAAACGCTACGACTGGATTCGCGGAGATATCGTTGGCGGACGATCGCTGCTCTGGGCAAGGATGACGTTCCGGCTGAGTGATCTTGACTTTGAAGCGAATTCAAAAGAGAGCATTGGCGTTGACTGGCCAGTGCGGTATAAAGACATTGCACCATGGTACGATTATGTAGAACGGTTTATTGGTGTAAGCGGTAATCGCGATGGTATTCCCCATCTTCCTGATGGTGTGTTTCAGCCACCGATGGAAATGAATTGTGCTGAAATTGATTTTAATGACAAACTCAAAAAGAATTTTCCGGATCGACACCTGGTTATTAGTCGTATTGCCAACCTCACCGCACCGGTGAAAGGACGCGGTGTTTGCCAGTTCCGCAACCAGTGTCATCGCGGTTGTCCATATGGCGCTTACTTCAGTACCAACGCCAGCACATTGCCGGCAGCCTTTGAAACCGGTAATCTGACCTTGCGACCGCATTCCCTGGTGAACCGCATTCTGTATGACGAACAGAAAGGGGTAGCAACCGGAGTAGAGCTGATCGATACGGAAACCAATGAAGTCATTGAATACTATTCCAAAATGATTTTTCTGAATGCATCAACGATAGCATCGGCATTCATTTTACTGAACTCTGCGTCACCACGTTTTCCCAACGGCCTGGGCAATGACAGTGACCAGGTCGGCCGAAACATCATGGATCACCACAAAGGCTCCGGTGCCAATGCAGTGGTTGAAGGTTTTGGAGATCAGTATTATGACGGTAGCCGGCCAACCGGTGTGTACATGCCCCGCTTTCAGAATATCGGTAACCATAAAGCAGATTACCTGCGCGGATTTGGATTGCAAGGCGGTGCCGGCCGTGAAGGATGGGGATCGCTTACCATGCAGACACTGATCGGCACCCAATTAAAGCATGCCGCACAAACACCGGGACCATGGACCATCGGCCTTGGCGGATTCGGAGAATGCCTGCCGTATGCCGACAACCGGGTAACCTTGAATACAGATGTAAAAGACAAGTGGGGACGAAACACACTCAACATAGATGTGTCGTTTCGTGATAATGAACAGCGTATGAACAAAGACATGGCTATTCAGGCTGCTGCGCTGTTTGATGCTGCGGGCTATAAACAAGTGACGCCTTACGAGAATATCTCATTTCCTGGTAATGCCAACCATGAGATGGGCTCAGCCCGCATGGGGCGTGATCCGAAAACGTCTGTGCTTAACGGGTACAACCAGATGCATGCGGTGAAAAATGTGTTCATCACGGACGGTTCATTTATGACCTCCTCGGGTTGTGTGAATCCGTCCCTCACTTATATGGCCTTTACAGCGCGTACTGCGAACTATGCGGTGGACGAACTAAAAAAAGGTAACTTATAAATCATTAAATGAAATTAATTATGAACCCTACTATCGACCGAAGAGAAGCCATTAAACGCACCGCTTTACTGATGGGTGCTGCCGTATCGGCATCCGCCATAACCGGTGTGCTCAACAGATGCAAGCCCACACCCGAACTGCTTTACACACCCGTTTTTTTTACGCCTGAACAGGCACGTATCATTATCGAAGTAGCCGAGATCATCATTCCTAAAACCGATACACCCGGTGCAAAAGATGCCGGTGTTCCCGGCTTTATTGACACCATGTTGAAGGACTGTTATAAGAAAGAAGATCAGGACCGCTTCCTGGCTGGATTGAACGCATTCGATGAGGAAGCAAAGAAATCCTATGGAGACCGGTTCATCTACTGCAAGCCGGAACAGCAAACCGAACTGGTGAAAAAAGTTCACGATGAAGCACTGCAGGAAATGCGCGAGAACAAGGAAGCCAAACGCCCCTTCATCCTGATGACCAAAGAACTGACGCTACTCGGCTTCTTCACCTCTGAACCTGGAGCAACACAAGTGTTACAATACATCGCAGTTCCAGGATCCTACAAAGGCTGCATCCCGATAAGCGAAGCAGGCAACGGAAAAGCCTGGGCTTAACGGGATAAAGGATACTGGATGCTGGAGTCAAGTATCCAGTATCATTTCTCTGACCAGTCAATTTTCATAGAACCAATTTTCTCCCGACATGTCAAATCTCAACCTCAAAGCTCAACCCAACAACACCTATGACGCGATTGTAGTCGGTTCGGGCATCAGTGGCGGATGGGCCGCCAAAGAACTGTGTGAAAAAGGCCTGAAGACACTCGTGCTCGAGCGCGGGCCAATGGTGCAGCATATCAAAGATTATCCGACAGCAACTATGGCTCCATGGGAATTCGAGCACCGCAACCAGATCACCGAGAAGATGCGTGAAGAACAGCACATCCAGATCCGCGGCTTCTGCAATGAATACAACAGTCATTTTTTTGTGAACGATAAGGAGCATCCGTACGAGCAGGTAAAACCCTTCGACTGGATACGCGGCTATCATGTAGGCGGACGAAGTTTGACCTGGGGACGGCAATGTTACCGCTGGAGCGATCTTGATTTTGAAGCCAATGCGAAAGATGGTTTTGGAGTCGACTGGCCGATTCGCTACAAAGACATCGAACCCTGGTACAGTTACGTGGAAAAGTTTGTGGGCGTAAGCGGTTCTGCGGAAGGATTGCCGCAACTGCCCGATGGTGAATTCCTACCTCCGATGGAAATGAATTGCCTGGAACAACACATCGCCTCCAGCATACGCGCTGCTTTTCCCGAACGAAGAATGATCATCGGTCGCGTAGCGAATCTCTCCCGGGGACTGAGTGACCGCGGCCCGTGCCAGTACCGCAATGCCTGCGACCGTGGCTGTCCGTTTTCAGGTTACTTCAGCAGCAACAGCGCCACACTTCCGGCTGCCAATGCCACCGGCAATCTTACCATCAGGCCCAACTCCGTAGTAGCGGAAGTCATCTATGACAAGGAGAAGCAGCGGGCCAGCGGTGTGCGCATCATCGATGCGGAAACCATGCAATCCGAAGAATTTCATGCGCGCATCATTTTCCTGAATGCATCAACGATCGGTACTACCTTCATTTTATTGAATTCTCTCTCCGATGCATTTCCCAACGGCCTGGGCAACAGCAGCGGACACGTGGGGCATAACCTGATGGACCATCATTATCGTGTTGGCGCCAGCGGTGCCTATGATGGTTTTAAGGAACATTACTTCTACGGACGCAGACCCAACGGCATTTACATTCCACGCTTCCGCAACCTCGATGCTAAAACCAAACGCAGTGATTACGTACGCGGCTTCGGTTACCAGGGCGGAGCGTGGCGTGGCCGGTTTACCGGCTCCGATAAAATCGGAGTTGAACTGAAAGAGGAAGCCTCCGGCCTGGGCGACTGGACTATGTGGCTGGGCTCGTGGGGGGAACAATTGCCGGATTACAACAACAAGGTTACGTTAAGCAAAACCAAGAAAGACAAGTGGGGCTTACCCTTGGTTGAA
>JALOMI010000321.1 GCA_025455465.1 Cyclobacteriaceae bacterium
CAAAGCGGAAGAAGTGCTGGAAGGAATCGGCTTTTCCACCGCTGACCTTCACCGGCCGCTGAAGCAGTTTTCGGGCGGATGGCGCATGCGGGTAATGCTGGCCAAACTGTTGCTGGAGAAGCCCTCCCTCCTCATGCTGGATGAACCTACCAACCACCTCGACCTGCCCTCCATTGAATGGGTGGAAAATTACCTGCGAAATTATGAGGGTGCAGTAATGATTGTATCGCACGACCGGCAGTTTCTGGATAACGTGGTTACTAAAACTGTTGAGGTAACACAACAGCAGCTGATCACGTACGAAGGCAATTATTCCTTTTACTTGCAGGAAAAAGAGCTGCGCGAGGAAATCCAGCAGAACGCCTACGAAAATCAGCAGGCGAAAATACGACAGACCGAACGATTCATCGAACGCTTTCGCGCCAAAGCCACGAAGGCCCGACAGGTGCAATCCAGGATCAAGTCGCTGGAGCGGATGGATCTTATTGATGAAGTGGTAAATGACACTGCCGCAGTGAATTTCAAGTTCACCTTCAATCAGCAGCCCGGTCGGTTTATTGTTACGTTGGAAAATATATCCAAGGCCTATGGCCCGCTTCAGATTCTGAAAAACACATCCGTAACCATCGAGCGCGGAGACAAGATTGCCCTCATCGGAGCCAATGGCAAAGGAAAATCAACCCTGCTTCGCATCCTGGCCGGCACGGAATCTATTGAAGGCAAGCGAACGCTCGGCTATAATGTCATCCAGGCATTTTATGCCCAGCACCAGCTGGAGGCACTGCATGTGGATAATGAAATACTGGAAGAACTCAAGCAAGCCGGCTCAGCCAAAACCGAACAGCAACTGCGCAATGTGCTGGGGTGCTTTCTGTTTTCAGATGAGGATGTCTACAAGAAAATCAAAGTGCTGAGCGGAGGTGAAAAATCACGCGTAGCCCTGGCCAAGACTTTAATTTCAGAAGCCAACTTTTTGTTGCTGGACGAACCCACGAACCACCTTGATTTTATTTCAGAAAACATCCTGATCCAGGCCCTGCAGCAATACGAAGGCAGTTTTGTCGTGGTATCGCACAACCGGTATTTTGTCAGTCATATCGCGAACAAGATCTGGTACATCGAAGATCATCAGATCAAAGAATACCCGGGCACGTATGATGAGTTTGATTACTGGAAGAAAAAGCGGGATGAAGCCCGGCAAGCCGTTCCGGTAGCTTCTGTGAAAAAAGACGTTTCCAAACCCGCCCCGGTGCAGGCTGAAACCAAGAAGCCAACGCCCAATACCCGCAACCTGTACCGGGAGTTGCAGCAGGTTGAAGCAGAAATCAATGTGCTGAACCAGGACAAAGAAAAAGCCGAAGCAGAAATGGCGAGGCCTGAAATATTTGGCGATTACCAGAAACTGCAGGGCGTGCAACAACACCATGAATCCGTAATGAACAAACTGGCAGAAGCGAACCAGCGCTGGGAAAAACTGGCCGAGGCTATTGATGCTGCCGAAAAAAACTAAGCCGGGCAGTGTCAGTTAAACCCGAAACCGAGTTGAACCACCAGTCGCTGAAGCTGGTAATCGCGTTCAATACTGTATGACGGAATGCCCGGGCGTCCACCGTCATAATGCAAGGCATAGTAAGCCTGTTGATATTTATAGCCGGCCTGGAGGTAAACGCGTAATTTCTCCCTCCCGATGCGGTACCCGATCATCGGATTAACTGTAAATCCTCCGCGCTCTTCCTCACGAAAAAAACTTCCCTGGTCCGGCCGAAGGTACTGACCGAACGCGTAGCCCGAGTTCAGGTGAAAATACAAACCGTTGCTTCGCTTTTGCTTATCCCAGGTGAAGCCGGCTACCAATGGGATCATCCGCCATTCACTGTATACATCCAGTCCGGTTCCTGCGGCCAGGCGTATGCCACTCGGGAAAACAATTCCGTGGGACATACTGAAGGTTGCCGTCAGGTCTTTTCCGCGAAGACAATCCCCGCACCCGATCATCATGCCGCTGGTGAACGTGTTGTAATACGCTACGGAGCGTTTCAGTGAATCCGGCACGGCATAACCGGTGGAAGAAAATGCGGCAACAAGAAACAGAATGCAGAGGCTGCGCATCTTACTTTAATTTCAGCTGGCTGAGCTTCACAATATTTTTCGGATCGGAATAATCGTATTGATGTATGCCGTCTTTGCCGATCAGCATTAATACATCATCCAGCGGAATAGCATCGTAGGCATGGATATCTTTATAATGCCTCAACAGGTTTTTATCAATGGCCAGCCTGTCTTTTGCACTGTAAATCTTGAGGCCAGCATCTCCATCACAAATGAACAGTAGCTGCCGGTCAATACCCAGCCCGTGGGGGTTATACATGGGGTATGCTTTGATCAGTTTAGGCGCATGCAGATTCTCCAGATGAATAACCTCCAATTGATTGGTGAACCCCTGGCATTCATTACCGGAACGAAGGGTAACATACGCATAATCATTTTCCACAACTACAGGGTCGCAACTGTTGATATGCCGATACGTACTGACAAATGACGGTGTTTCCGGTTGCTGCAGATCGAAAATATGCATGCCGCTTTGTGCACCGATGAACAACAGGTTGTTGTAAGGAAATATGGTTTCAATATCCCAGGCCAGGTATTGGGATGACTTCTTCTCGGGCTGTTGGGCAATGCTGATGTCAACCGCATGGATGTTTCCTCCATCGAGCATGTAGAGGAAATCCTGGTTAATGGTAAAGCGCGCCATGGAACCGCCAACACCGGTTGAATTACCCGGACTGATGGCTGCTTTTGAACTGAACGATCCGGCATCCATAAAGGCCACACCATTGCGGAAAAAGAAGCCGCCCCAGACTTCCCTGCGGATGTTGCAGGAAGATTCATCCACACGCACATCCCTGCGCTCTATCCAGTTTGTTACTATACCCCGTTCCTGGTCAGCATAGAACCCCAGGCTGTTATACGCTGAGAAAATATTTTCAAGCCGGTTGATCTCCTTCACTTGCTGAAGATTGGAAATATCCAGCACCACCAGGTCGACATAACTGTCTGCATAGAGAATTGAATTGCGTATGGCCAGATCATAGTTACCGGGTATACTGATAAAAGATTGCTGAACCGGTTGCGAGGGATTCCGGTTATCGATAACATGAATTCCCTTGCCGGGATCATTCACAAAAAGGTATCCGTCCTTAAAATAAATTTTACCAACTTCCTCCATGGGTTGGGGAGAAGTTAAACTGACACTGTTTCGGATGACGGACAGTGGTGTGAAAACCGGCTCGTAATACACGTAGGTATATTTCTCTTCGCACTGGTCCGTGCAGCTTTCCAGAATCAGACTTAATCCGAGTACAGCAGCCGCAATCGCTGCGGCCATTAACCGGGAGTTGAGTAATTTATTAACCATAGGTTTCGGGGTTGTTATACCGTATTGACACAGGGTATGGACTGCAGTGCATAACGAACACCGGGATTGATGGCTATACGGTAACGGTCAGCCAGGCGATAGCTGATCTCCGTTCCGGCCAATCCGCTGAACGTGACCGGCCTGTAAGGCGATTCACTTCCCGGTCCCTGGGAATATGCGTCAATCTGGTCATTGTCCGGTGTCAGCGTATTCTGCATAAAAAAGTCGGTGGCAACACCTCCGTTCAACTGCCATCCGAAACGCCTGTTCACAATCATATAACCGGCCTGCATGGGTATGCTTACATATTGCAGCGTGCTGCTGACGGAGTACGGTGATGTAGGAATTGTGTTGAGATCGATGAATGCCTGATCATTCAGCATCGCACGCTTCGCAGAAGCATATGTGGTGGCCAGGTTGGAGGTATAGGATGCATTCTGATTGAGATAGCTGATTCCGCTTAACAAGACTATCCGGTTGCTGATGTTGCCCCCCACCTGCAGCCCGAATGAATAACTGGCACCCGCAGTTGCCGGATTCGTTGACGTATAGCCCGATGTGCTTCCGGAATTATTTAGAAATACGGGCTGGCTGTACGTGACCGTTGATGGTGCATTGGGATTGAATGTTCCAGCACCAAAGCCGAAAGATGTCCATAAGCGTTCATCGGTATGCTTACTATTTCTGTCAGCATCAATGTATTTCTTTTCTTCATCACGAAGTTGCGCCAGCAGCACCATCCCCGGATCGGCTGTGGATTTATTGTGATTGAACTGAAGCGCAGGCAAGGGCCGGTTATGGAGCGGTTCTCCGCTGACCCTTTTTAGCGCATCACCTGATCGCCCTTCCAAACGGTTTTCATGACGCGTTTCCTGAACCTGATCATGCCTGATTTCAGCAAGAACTGAATGTGTGCTTAACGGCCTGAACTGATCCTTTCCTGATGTACCGGAAGGGGAATCGTTACGAGTGTCTATGCCGGAAGGTAACCTATTGGCATGGGTGGCCTGCTGCACAACATCTGCCGATAAATTAATCGTGGTGTTGTTTTCTGCTGCGGATTTATTTTCATCCGTCCGGGCCTGCGTTGCCGTAACGCTTAGCGGAGCTGATTCCTTACGATCGAGAAAATAAAGTGAAGCAATTCCCAGTGAAAAAATCACGGAAGCGGCCGCCATCCACTGGTAATAGACCAGGCGCCTGCGCATGGATGTACCGCTTGCCTTCTCCAGGGAAAGCTCCACACCGGACCAGACCTTTTCTGAAGG
>JALOMI010000100.1 GCA_025455465.1 Cyclobacteriaceae bacterium
TACTCCAATCCCGGAGATGCCAGCGGTTACTCGGCTCATGATGTTATTTCTCTCGGTTATCTGCAGAAGCCGGAGTTTGTCGCCATGCTGCAAAATACCCGTAAGCTTACAGCGGTAAATCCGAATGATTATGTCGCCATCTTTCTGGTAGGCGGTCAGGGTCCGATGTACACCTTCCGTGGAAACAAAGAGCTCGAGAAACTATTTGTATCCTTTTACGAAGCCGGCAAACCTAGTGCAGCGGTATGCCACAGCACCACACTGTTACTCGAAGCAAAAAAATCAAACGGTGAATTACTGGTAGCCGGTAAAACCTGGACGGGCTTTGCCGATGCCGAAGAAGAATTTGCCGACCAGGCTGTAGGTATGAAAATTCAACCGTACCGGATTGAATCGGAAGCGCGGAAACTTTCAGGCACAAACTTCAAAGTAGCTGCACCGTTCTCTTCGTACGCAATAACCGATGGCAACCTGATTACCGGTCAGCAGCAGAATTCCGGTGCGGCTGCTGCCGAAATGGTTGTTGAGCAGTTGAACAAATAATGGTCGGCTTATTACAGCGAAAGTTCAGAAATAATAAGCAGGGCAGGATGATGGGTATCATCATCCTGCTTCTTGCTTCATTGGGCACTTATGCCCAGTTGAATGAAAGTGACACTGCCCGTTTTCAATTCCGTGCCGAAGCCAGTGGTGCCTGGCAACAGGGTAATGTGGACCTGCTCGTTCTGCGCGGAAGGTTGGAGCTGGTATCGAACAGTCACCACCCGATCGTTTTCAAAACGCAGAATAACAGCCTGTACCAGGAATTCAGCGGATTCAAAGCCGACAACGATATCAACAGCCGGAATTACCTGTACTGGAAACCGAAACAAAAGGTTTACCCTTTTGCCATGCTGTATTGGCAAACCAATTACCGCAGGCAAATTGATAGTCGTTGGTTCAGCGGTGCAGGTGTTACCTGGCAGTTTGTTCAAAAGTCAATGAGTACGATCAAGGTTTCTGCCAGTATGGTCTATGAAGCCACGCAGTTCAAGAGCAACACCTTTAATCAGGAGTTTTATAGCGGTAATGAGCAAATTGATTTATGGCGTGCCACCGTCTATATCGCTGGTTGGCATAGGCTGCTGGATGATAATCTGAGGCTGAATTACAGCGCCTATTGGCAACCGGGATTGGATGAAGTATCCAATAACCGGGCACAGGTCGATGCAGGTCTTGACTACCCGGTATGGAAAGGTCTGCGCCTGTTGGCACAGTACAGTTTTACCTATGAGCAAATTGTAGCAGCCGGTATTCTTCAGCACGACCGCATACTCACCTTTGGTATCAGTTATCAGCAAAAGAATTAACCAATCAACATGATCATAAAAAGAAATTTCAACCCTATACGTGTACTGGGTTATGTGCGCAACGAAGTCATATTCTCGCTACTGGTAGCCATTTCAGTGCTGCTTCTTTACCGCAACGCAGTGAGTCAGGTGTCCTTACCTTTTTCTGTTGCCGGCATTTTGGGAAGTGCGCTGGCCATCTTCATTGCCTTCCGTAACAACAGCGCCTACGGGCGATGGTGGGAGGCTCGTACACTCTGGGGAGGCATTGTGAATTCCAGCCGGGTACTGGCCAGGCTGATTATTACGTTTACCGATAGTCACGCTCATCAAGCTAATTATCAAGCCGAACGCAGTGAAGCTTTCAAACAGCGAATGATCTATTTCTGTATAGCCTGGGCACATGCACTCAGGCTTCACCTTCGCGGTCAGCAAGACTGGGATGTTATCAAAGCTTTCATAGAAGCTGCAGACTATGAGTCTTTACTGCTAAGTCAAAACAAGCCTAACTTTTTGCAGTTGCTGATGGGAAGAAAAATTTACGAGGGGATGGCCAACGGCACGCTTGGTGGTTTTGATTCGTTTCAGATGGAAGGTCAGCTGCTGGCGTTGGCAAATTATCAGGGCAGTTGCGAGCGAATCAAGAATACCCCACTATTGCGACAATATGACTACTTTACAAAACTCTTTCTTTATGCCTTTATGTTGTTGCTTCCATTGTCACTGATTGGTGATTTCAGCCGCTTGGGGATGGACTATTTAATGATTCCGGTATCCCTCATCATCTCATTTGTATTTGCCATTCTGGCTAAAGTTGGAGAGGTGAATGAAGACCCGTTTGAAAACCGGATCACCGATGTTCCCCTCACGGCTTTATGCAACACGATTGAACGCGACCTTCTCGAAATGTTGGGTGAAGCGAATTTACCGGAGAAAACTTTGACTGATACAGGATATTTATTTTAGAGGACTTAAATTTCATTAGATATGAAAATCGCAATTATCGGAACCGGCAATGTAGGCGGGGCATTGGCCACCGCCTGGTCGAAAGCGGGGCACACCATTTTTCTGGGAGTGCAGGACACAACTGATTTTAAAGGAAAAGAGTTGCTTAAGAATGCTAAAACCAGTGTGCATACTGTTCAGAATGCCGTGCGTGAAGCAGAATTGATTTTATTGGCCACACCGGCACCTGCCGCTGTTGAGATTGCTCTATCACTTGGAGATACATCGGGCAAAGTTATTGTTGATGCCATGAATATTGTGATGGGGCGTGGCCCTGCCGGTTTCACCAACACGGCCGATGCCATCCTGGCCAATACTAACACCCGCGATGTGGTGAAGAGTTTCAATACTACCGGTTTCAACAATATGAAGAACCCTGTTTACGGTAACATGGCTATTGATATGTTCATGGCCGGTGACAGTGAGCGAGGCAAAAAGATCGTACGTCAGCTGGCACTGGATGCCGGCTTTGCCGAGTGTTACGATGTCGGAGGCAATGATAAGTTTCAATTGATGGAGCAGTTTGCCTTCTTCTGGATTAACCTGGCCATGATGCGCGGCCAGGGGAGGGAAATAGGCTTTAAGTTGCTGAAGCGATAGTCGAAGACAGAAAACGGAAATGCATTATCTTGGCGCGTTTTAAAAACATGCCATGCGATTTTGTTTACCGCTTTTGTTGATGATCAGCTGTATTGCTGCTGCACAAACCGAACGTGATTCAACAAAACTCCTGGAGGATGTGGTCATCCGGGCCAATCGTATTCAAGTAGGCTTTGATGAATGGTCTTCCAGCATCATCGTTATTCAACCCCGGGACCTGGCACAGATCCCTTCCATCAGTGTGGCTGATCTGTTGCATTATTCAGCAGGAGTGGACATCCGGACGCGTGGCGCTAATGGAGTACAGGCTGATGTCGGCATCCGCGGAAGTACGTTTGATCAGGTATTGATCTTGATCAATGGAATCAAAATCAGCGATCCGCAAACCGGGCATCACTCCCTGAACTTGCCGGTGGACATGGATAATGTGGAACGCATCGAGATACTCAAAGGCCCTGCTGCCCGCATCTTCGGTCAGAATGCATTTGCCGGTGCCATCAATATCATCACCAAAACTCCCGAAGAATCGTTTGTTAAGGCAGGTGTTATTGCCGGTGATTACGGACTAGGCGGTATTCGGGTATCGGCTTCGATGATTGAAAAAACGGGAAGAAAACATTACCTGTATGCTAACCGTGATTTTTCGGATGGCTATCAGTACAATACCGACTATGTGATGTCCAATTATTTTTATCAGAACAATTGGGAATCCAAAGCCGGCTCATGGGGAATACTGGCCGGCTTAACCGACCGCACATTTGGCGCTAACGGATTTTATGCCAGTCCGCAGTTTCAGGATCAGCGCGAATCCGTGCAAACCAGTCTGACGGCCATCAGCCTGAGCACAAGGCCATCAGATAACATGACGTTACTGCATCGTCTTTACTGGAGGCGCAACGAAGATGATTACGTCTTTAACTGGAAGAATCCCACTGCCTACCGGAACTTGCATACTTCGAATACCGCAGGTTATGAAGCCAATGCTTCGATAAACAATAAGCTTGGCATTTCCGGTTTTGGGGTTGATATTAACCAGCTATGGCTGACAAGCACTAACCTGGGTAATCACCAGCGAACCGTTGCTACTCTTTTTGCTGAGCATCGTTTTGAATGGGCTGATGGCCGCATTGATGTAACACCGGGTGCGCAGTTAAACTATTATTCCGATTTCGGTTTCAATGTCTTTCCGGGTATTGATGCCGGGTTTATAATCAACCGGCACGTTAAGGCCTTTGGTAACTGGGGCTATACCTATCGTGTACCAACGTATACCGATTTATACTACAGCGATCCGGCCAACCTGGGTAATCCAAACCTGCAGCCGGAATATGCCGTTGCCTATGAAGCTGGCGTAAAGCTTATGCAACTACGCTGGCTCAGCGGCCAGGCCAGTTATTTCATCCGGGACGGAAGAAACATCATCGACTGGACAAAAGATCAGGCGACTGATCCCTGGCAGCCCGCTAACCTTACGCAGGTGGTGATGCAGGGTGTCGATATGAATTTCACCCTGGGCAAGCCCGTCAAAAAAGGATTGTTTGATCGGGTCGACCTGGGTTACACCTATATCAATGCGGAAAAGTTAAACGATGTGATTTTCTCAAGGTATGCCCTGGAGAATTTACGGCATCAGGTCATTGCGTCACTGTTCTTGCGCTACGGCCGAAACATTTCCCATGCAATCAATTACCGGTATGCCGACCGGGTAAACCTGGATGATTACCACCTGGTCGATACCCGGCTAAGTTGGATGAGTCGTTCATTTACTGCCTTTGTGGATGTAACCAATATTTTTGATGTGACATATAAGGAAACCAACCTGGTCACCATGCCCGGCCGATGGTTCAAAGCTGGTTTAGCGTTCACATTTTTCAACTAATTTCTTACTAGAGGCCGGTCGCCAACCGGTTTGACATCCAATTAATTCTGTCGTTTTTGGTTTTTGTTAAACACTGACGTAGCTCATTTTTCAGAGTGATGTTTTATGGTTATTATTAACCAAATTTATTTTCCGTTTAACCGGCAGATGACATTTTCCATTAGGTCGAAGCATCCATAAAAAATATGAGTAACAAGAGCATTCCCTTGGGTGGTTTATTTAATTCTCTGCGACATGATGTTCCCGCCAGTGTGGTTGTATTTTTTGTTGCGCTTCCTTTGTGTCTGGGTATTGCGCTTGCCAGTGGTGCCCCTCTTTTTGCAGGGGTCATTGCCGGTATAGTCGGTGGAATTGTAGCTGGAATTATTAGCGACTCCCAGCTTGGTGTTAGTGGGCCAGCGGCCGGATTAACGGTAATCGTGCTTTCTGCCATTCAGCAATTGGGGTCATTTGAGATATTTCTGCTGGCCGTAGTTCTTGCCGGAGTTATCCAGTTGATTCTTGGCTTTATTAAAGCCGGTGTAATTGCGTATTTCTTCCCGACTTCGGTCATCAAGGGTATGTTGACGGCTATCGGGATTATTATCATCCTTAAGCAAATACCTCATGCATTTGGATATGATGCCGATTACGAGGGGGATATGTACTTCAATCAGGCGGATGGACGTAATACGTTTACAGAATTGGCTTACATGCTCGATTCACTTACGCCTGGAGCGATTGTTATCAGTGTTGTTACTCTTTGCCTATTGATTTTATGGGATAAGGTTTTATCGAAAAGGCACGTTGCCTTTACCATCATCCCGGGACCATTGGCAGCGGTCATATTCGGAGTTCTATATCAGTTTATAACCATAACTGTATTACCTTCCTGGTCATTGAGCGCGGAACATTTAGTTACCGTGCCCCAGGCTCAAGATGTTAATGATTTTCTTCGCCAGTTTAATTTCCCCGATTTCAGTCAGTTATTTAATGAGGATATCTGGATCATTGCCGTAACCCTGGCTTTAGTTGCCAGCATTGAAACATTATTATCAGTTGAGGCTACTGATAAGTTAGATCCGTACAAGCGCGTAACCAACACCAACCGTGAACTCCTTGCTCAGGGCGTGGGTAATATTGTGTCTGGCCTGATTGGCGGATTGCCCATCACGCAGGTAATCGTACGCAGTTCGGCTAACATTCAATCAGGTGCACGTACAAAACTGTCCGCTATAATCCACGGTTTTTTACTGCTTATAGCCGTAATTACTATCCCTCGTTTTTTGAATATGGTGCCGCTGGCTGTACTGGCCGGAGTCTTATTGGTGGTTGGATACAAATTGGCTAAGCCATCGGTTTTTAAAACGATGTTCCGACTGGGTTGGTCGCAATTTATACCTTTCATGGCTACTATACTGGGTGTTGTATTTACCGATTTGCTGAAAGGAATAGCGATCGGTGCAATGGTGGCTATATTTTATATCCTGCGAAACAGTTATCGGAATTCACACTTCCTGCATATTGACCAGCATGAAGACGGTGGTGCAGTTATCCGGATGACATTGGCGGAAGAAGTGATTTACTTGAATAAGGGGGCCATTCGAAGGGAACTAAACCGTGCTCCTGAGGGGTCGCGGGTTATTATTGACATGAGCCGATCCTATGCTATTGACTATGATGTACTGGAAGCCATTGAAGATTTCAAAGAGCAGGCCAAATCAAAAAATATACTGGTGGAGGTAATCACCAAATCAACACACCGGGGCACGCATCAACAGCCCCAAGCGATTCAACCTGCTGAATGATCGGTGATCTGTAAACGAATGAAAATATCTGTTGTGCTGACTATAAGTGTCTTTAGGGCATTAACGGTTCCAGCGCCTTGATGAGTTCGGCACGAATGGCCGGGTTTGCACCTGATGCCAGCGCTACGGATACGGCTAATCCAATCAACGCATAGAGAAGGTCTTTCCAGATAAGTCCAAGTGCTTTGAATTTGTGTTTGTTGCCGGCCTTTCTGCGTGCAAGGCTTACCGCAATTTCACGCCCGCCTATCGTACCGAGAAATACCCAGGTAGTACTCATGGGGATGGTGCTGATGAGCAACTTGTATAAAAGAAGTAACACATAAGTGAAGTCAATCAGTGTTGCGGCACGCACATCAGAAATGCGTACTTTCTCACTGACTACTTGTTGGATTTTATCACCACGGAGGTAGAACAACAGTCCTAATCCAAAAAAGATCGTTCCGGTAAAGACCAGGAACTGCAAAAATTCCAGTTTACGAGGCAGGAATACGGCAATGTTGGCACCATCCTGCATGAGCCAAACCGACCACAGGGATCCGCTTACTATCCACTGCGTAACCATCCAGCCGGTATGAAATTTCCGCTTCTTGAAATATTTGCGAATAAGGTTGAATCCGAGGTACCAGACAAGGAATGACAAAACAAACGCCAGGATGTAACCCGACATACTTTTAGAAACAATCGATGTTATACCGGAAGAATCTACACTGAACACACTGAGCATCAGGAATGTGGTAGACACCGGCATCCGGAGACGGGTGAGGATCAGCAATACTATCGGTGCAATGAGCTGAAAATAAGAGAAGTCCTCATCAAACGGGTATTTTGTATTTCCTTGCTTATCCAGCAACCGCTGGTAGGTAACATCTCCGTCAAAGTAGTAAAAGCTGAATGCAATAGTGACGATGAGGATTATGCCGGTGAATAGCCAGAGCACATACCATCTCTTATCGCGGTTACTTTCGATAAAGGTACCGAGGGACTGTATACTGTCATTGGCAACAGCCGAATAGGCCGCAAACGCAAACCCGAACCACATGGCGACTTTGCCATTAAAGACCACGAATGCGGCAAGAATAAAGGCGATACCAATGATGGTCAGGAATGTTTTTTCCTGCGAAGCCCATTCAAACAGGTTAAGGTACGGAACATTAGAACTGCTTTTTCTGCGGGTGGATATGGGCTGCTTTTTCATACCGTCTGCTAGCGGAAATTTTGGTGGGCAAAAATGCATCGAAAATCCCTAGGACCGGAAATGGTTATCATAATAATTTGAGGATTAGATTGCCCCGGATCCAATAATCGTCCCTCCAGCGTGTTAATAAATTAATTCTAACAAACTGTATTTCAGTGTCTTGTGTTCAATCGGCTGCTCTATGCATTTTATAAGTGCTTTGATGGCAGCATTGTAAGACGTTGTTTTACGCTCGTGATCAATACAATTCAATCACTTAGAGTAACAGTATGTCAGGAACAACTGGAATTGCTTCCGCAAAGGGCGATCTGGTGGCCGGCCCGGAATGCCTTGTTAGTGGCGGATGTTCATTTGGGCAAGGTCAATCATTTCCGGAAATCGGGTATGCCGGTGCCTGCCCGGGCAAGCAATAAAAACTGGGAGACCCTGGTGGAGTTGGTCATGCTCTACAGACCAGAGCGGTTGATCTGCATCGGGGATTTATTCCACAGCTCCTATAATTACGATTGGGAATCCATCCGGTCCTTTACCAGCCAGTTCAGCACCTTACAGTTTGAACTGGTGTCGGGAAATCACGACATACTGAGTGAGCATCTATACCAACAAAGCAGCATTGTCGTGCATTGTGAACATTTGCTTATGGACCCTTTCAAACTGATTCATATACCTCCGGATGAGCCTGTTACCGAATCAACTGAATACATCCTTTCAGGACATATTCATCCTGGGGTTCAGCTGGTAGGTCGGGGCCGTCAGTCAATTACCCTTCCCTGTTTTCATTTCGGAGAATCCCAGGGATTACTTCCGGCTTTCGGTGCGTTTACCGGACTGGCGCGTATTGTCCCGAAAAAAAGCGATCGCATTTTTGTCATCGCAGAAAACAAGGTCATGACGATGACCTAGGATAGCCAATAACTAGCCTTGGGATTAGTAAATGGATGTAATGTCTTTGGGTATGACTAAGCTGGTCAAATAAAATGCTGCAGCAGGATTCTTTAGGATCGGGATTCCTGTATTCAAACACAGGATAATTGAACCTGGCCAGTAGAGTCTGCGGAGTGCTTAGGGGTGAGGTTACCAGGTATTCAGGTTACCGGGTGCCAGAACTTTTCTGAGTGGTTCAAAAAACCGTGAACGCCCCCAAATTTGTACTTTATTGGTTTTAAAAGCATGAAAATTTATGTTAAACTTGGGCTTCTAAACCCAACCAACATTATGAATTTCAACAAGTCCCTCGGTTTTTTTCTTGGCGTTGCCGTAACCTTATTATTAAGTTCCTGTGGGTCGTCAGATAAAAAGAAATCGGAATCACAAGAATTCAAAGATGCTCAGGAGAGCCTGCAATCAACCATTGCAGAAGTAGTTTACAATATCCCTTCACCTACAGAAATCCCTTACCTGATTCAGCAAACCGGAGCAGAATTCAACGCCTCCCTGTTGAACCCACGGACCAATATTGATCGCTATACCAGCCGCACTGAAAAAGCAGCTTTAAACCTGGGTGCCTATACAGCTGATATCGGCTACCTGACGTCCTATGACAAGACCCAGGAAGCAATTGCTTACCTGGAAGCCTGTAAGTTGCTGGCTGATAATTTGGGTGTTATCGGTAGCTTCGATCTTGAACTTCTGGAGAAATTCGAAGCAAATATCGGAAATAAGGACTCCCTTGGCGCATTGCTCGATCGCACACAAAAGCAGACCGAGCGTTTCCTGAAAGATGATGCCCGCAACCGTCTTGCCGCTTTGGTAGTTACCGGTAGCTTTATTGAAGGACTTTATATCTCTACCGGACTGGTTCAATCCTATCCCAAGGATGTGCTGCCGGCTAATATCCGCGAACAGATTCTTACCCCGGTTATTCAAGTTATTCTGAACCAGAAAAAGTCAGTATCTGAGTTACTGAAAATGCTGTCGGCATTGGAACAAACTGATCCGGTGGCTGAACTCGTTCGTGAACTTCAGGCATTGGAAAGCACTTATGCTGCCATGGATATTGATGAGCAAATCAAAAACAACCGCGGAGACCTCGTACTGAGCGACAAGAATCTTACTCAGATTTCAGAAATCGTAGCGAAAATGAGAAAGGCAATCACCGGATAACCTTTATTGCCAGCCTACAATATTGGCGAGGACTGGAAATAAATTCCAGTCCTCGTATTTTTTGAAGTGATAAGTATTTTCAAGGGAGCAGTCTATTGATCAACTATGAGTGAAGTAATTCTACGGGCCCTCTTACGATTGTTTGCTGTGGTGGCACGGCAGGATGAAGTCACACGGCAAGAGCGGGAACAGATACGGATCTTTTTAAAAGACCATCTGAATGAATCGCGTGTGGAAGAGTACCTGGCACTATTCGATACCTATGCCAGTGAATCTGCATTGGGTGAAAAGGATGAAGCACAGCATATACGTACGATCTGTAATGAGATTAACCTTAGCCTCACGCGTAAGCAGAAGTTCGTTATCGTACTGGACCTCGTCAGGATAATTCTGGCAGACGAATCAATATCATCGCGCGAAGAAGAGCTCATTCACAGCATTGCTGAAAGCTTTGGCATCAGTAAGCATGATCTCGAAGCCATTCGTACTTTTGTAATACTTCAGGAATCTTCTCAACTGGACCATCCAGAATTACTGATTATCGACAGCCGGGAAGACTCGTCCTACACCCAGGCTTTGCATATCAGGCGTAAAAACCTGAAGGGATTTATTGAGATTCTTTAC
>JALOMI010000006.1 GCA_025455465.1 Cyclobacteriaceae bacterium
CTTTTTGTCGTAGCGTTGGCCCTGTCTGCGCAGAACAGCTACTACCTGCAACCCGACCGGGTATTTGATGGACATCAGATGCGTGAAGGCTGGGCTGTTATTGTCGAGAACAATAAAATTGTTTCCGCTGGTCCTGCAAGCCAGGTAAAACCTCCGCGCAATGCCACCATCCTCCGCTTTGCCGGGGGTACGCTCATGCCCGGTATGATTGAAGGGCATTCACACCTTTTCTTGTATCCTTATAACATCACCGATTGGGACACCCAGGTGTTGAAAGAATCCGATTCTTACCGGACGGTACGCGCGGTAGTTCATGCCCGAAATACGCTGATGGCCGGCTTCACAACGGTTCGTGATCTGGGTACTGAAGGAGCCGGCTATGCTGATGTTGCTTTGAAGCGGGCGATCAATGAAGGTATTGTGCCCGGCCCGCGTATGATAGTAGCAGGACGCGCCATTGTCTCAACCGGATCGTACGGGCCCAAAGGATACGACTCCGATTCAAACATTATGCTTGGTGCCGAACCGGCAGATGGCAATGATTTGATTCGTGTGGTGCGCGATCAGATAGGAAAGGGCGCTGACTTCATTAAGGTCTATGCGGATTATCGCTGGGGTATTAAAGGAGAAGACCAGCCTTCCTTTACGCTGGATGAGCTGAAGCTGATCAATGAAGTAACGCGCAGCAGCGGCCGTTACCTGGTGTGCCATGCTAAATCAAAAGAAGCGATGAGGCGTGCTATTCTTGCCGGTGCCGAGACCATTGAACATGGCGATTATGTCGATGAAGAAATTGCTCAGTTGATGAAACAACACAACGTGACCTATTATGCTACGCTTGGAGCCGTAGATGCTATCCAGCAATCCCGCGGATGGAAAAAGGGCAAAGATCCGGAGCCAGCGCTGGTGCAGCAAAAGAAGAAGAGTTTCAAGATTGCCCTGGATGCCGGAGTAACCATCGGTATGGGTGGTGATGTGGGTGTTTATCACCACGGAGAAAATGTTTATGAAATGGAACTTATGCTGGAGTACGGCATGAAGCCGCTGGATATATTGAAAGCGGCAACATCCGTAAACGCCAGAGCGCTGCACATGGAAAATGAAATCGGAACGATTGCCCCCGGCCTGCTGGCCGATATGGTGATTGTTAATGGAGACCCTTCCAAAAAAATATCCGATGCACGGAATGTTGTCATGGTGATGAAAGACGGTGTGATCTACCGGCAGGAGAATAAATAAAAAGTCACCTTTGAATGAAAGGTGACTTTAATATTCAGGTTTAATAAACGTCTTTGCTAGGGAAAATTAATAATCTCCCTCCTGGGCCTCCAGGCGTTTCAGTTCTTCATCAATGATTTCTTCAATCACTTTACGCTGACGTTCGTCAATCGTTTGATCTACTTTCGCTTGCCGCTTCATGAAGCGCAGCATGGCGTTCTTCTTGATTTCATAGGCCATGAAAACAGTGTACTCGGTTGATTTTTTGTTGAAGTACTTCTTCTCCCCAATTTTGCGCAGGTCGGCAATATTGGTATTCATCACCTGGCGCACCAGGCTCTGGAATTTCTCGGCCACATCGGCTGCCCGTTCATTTCCTGTTTCTGATAGGTATTGATCGGCCACTTGTTTCATGGTGGTATTTACCTGTCCGGCCAGCTGGGCTTTGGCATCCAGGTCGGCTTTGCTGCGTGCGATATTGTCCTGGGAACTAGTGCCTTTTCCGGTTCCCCGCCAGAAGCGGTTATTGGATTCATAGGCATTACCCTGGAAGGGTTCTTTTACGCGTTTACCTAATGTTCCTGAGGAGCAGGCGGCAGCCACGATGAGCAGCACGGCATAAACGGCAGAGGTGCGGAGTTTCATAACAGTTTGGTTAATCGTCAGTTCCGAAAGTACTAAAATTGTGCCAGATCATTAGCCTCATGCTTATAATGCCGTGGGGATAATGAGTTGCCAGCGAAACGCCCATCGCCATACCAGGCGGTAGTTGGTAATACCGGCCTTATTAAGGATGGAGCGCCATTCCTCCTCCGAAAATCCCCGAAGCACGGATAGCGGGGCGTCATACTTTACCATGGAGGAGTTGGAAAACCATCGGGTTAAATACCGGATGGAATGGTAGGCTAGCGGATGGCGATGCAGGTCATTGATAACGATACCGATGCGCGCCTGCTGTTTCCATGAACAAAGGATATCCGATAATTCATTATCGGAAAAATGGTGAAGAAACAACGTGGCCGTAATGATGTCATAACTTCGTTTGCGAGCCTTTGGATCGAAGATGTTTTCGGTTTGGATGGAAATGTTGCTGAATTCGCGGAGATGTTGCCGGGCAAATGATGTGATGTGTTCATTGGCATCGATCCCCTCTAGCTGAATACCAGGAATCAGCCGACTATATTTTGCATGAAGAATCCGTAACAAGTCACCACTGCCACACCCCATATCAGCCAGATGAAGTTTGTCGGGTAACGCACGCTGCTGATTCAGCAATTGATTAATACCTGATAGGGTAACAGCATTTCCTCCAAGCCATTGGTTGATAAAGTCAAGTTCGCGCAGCGTCTGATGAACAACCTCACCGGAACAGGATAAGTCATCCATGATTTCCAGTGCATGGGATCGCGTCCTGAAATCAGGCATGATGTTCTGTTTTAAGCATTATGCTTTCCAGTGTCAGTCCCGGACCAAAAGCAAAGCCGAGGATTTGTTGATGCTGGTCATCCTGGGTTAGCCTGTTCAGGATCTGCTTCAGCACAAAGGCGATCGTCACAGAAGACATGTTGCCGTAGTCTTTCAAAACAGCATAAGCCGGTTCATTTTGTTCCGGAGATAAATCCAGTTCGTCTTCAATGGCTTCCAGAATTTTTTTTCCACCGGGATGAATGGCGAAATGCTTGATTTCATCCAGTTGTTTGTTGACACGCTGCAGCATGGTGTTGGTAAGTTGCCTGATGCCGCTGCGGATCACTTCCGGCACATAGGAAGAAAGCTTCATCTCGAAACCAAAATCACCGATAGTCCAGGCCATATGTTCCTGACCGTTGATGGCTAATCCGTTGTGAAATTGTTCCGGCATAAGGTTCCAGCCGCGAGCTGGTGTTGAAGAAACCAGCATAGCGGAAGCACCATCAGCAAAGAGCGCATTGGCCAGCAAATTATCGTCAGTTCCCTCCCGCTGAAAATGCAGGGTGCAGAGCTCCACGCAAACCACCAGCACGCGGGCAGCGGGATTGGCCTTGCAAAGTGCATCGGCAATTTTCAATCCGTTGAAAGCTGCATAACAACCCATGAAGTTGATGCAGGTGCGTTGCACTTCGTCACGCAGGCGGAGGGACTTCACCAGGTCAATGTCCAACCCGGGAGCATACATGCCGGTGCAGCTCACCACGATCAGATGGGTGATAGATGCAAGCGTCTGTTCATTAAGATTTTCGAAACATCTGTCGACTGCCTGAAGCGCCAGTGGTAAAGCATATTTTCGGTAGAGTTTGAGCCGTTGTTGAGTTGTTGGGAATGCGATGCTTTCGTTTTGGTTATTGAAAACATGATGCCCCTGAGGTTGCCCGAAATCTTCCAGCACGGAATACCGGGTTTCTATGCCACTCGCACGAAAGATCGCCTTGAGTTTGCGCTTACCGGCAACATCAAGGTCCATACCCTGTTCCATAAAGCCCGCAATGGTTGACTGATCAAAACGATGAGCCGGTGATGCGATGCCGATGGAAGTGATGTAACTCATGCCGTTCAATGATAACTTAAAATGCCATACATTCGAAGGGTTAAAACCACAATATGTTTTCACGCTCATCCTGGATCCACCTGCGCATACCGTTTTCTTATTTTTTGCTGCCGATATTTTTATTCAGTGTTGCCCTCTCTCCTAACCTGAATGGCGGCCGTTTGTTCTGGGTGTTTTTCATCCTGCATTTTCTTCTTTATCCGGCCAGCAACGGGTTCAACAGCTATTTTGATAAAGATGAAAAAAGTATCGGAGGGGTTAAAAATCCTCCTCCTGTTAGTAAAGGTCTGTATTACCTGGCATTGGTGTTTGACTTACTAGCGATTGTTCTGGGGTATCTGAAACTCGGATTGCTGTTCGCCATCATGGTATTGGTTTACGGATTTGTTTCCAAAGCATACAGTCATCCTATGATCCGGCTAAAGAAATACCCGATTATTGGTTGGATTACCACCGGAGTATTTCAAGGGTTCTTTGTCGTGCTGACCTGCTATGCAGGACTTAATCAATTTGATGTTGAAACCTTATTGCGACCGCATATCCTCACACCGGCACTGTTGTCAACGCTGATGTTATTGGGCAACTACCCGATGACACAAGTGTACCAGCACGAAGAAGATGCGAAGCGCGGGGACATTACGATGAGTCTTAAGCTGGGCATCCGGGGCACGTTTTACTTTACCGCATTGCTGTTTGCATTAGCTTCTGCAGGATTTGCATTTTTCTTTGTCCATTATTATCAGGTCAAATATGCGATAGGTTTTTTCACCGCATTACTGCCCGTGGTACTCTACTTTTTGTATTGGTTTATTCGTGTCTACCAGGATGAGACCAAGGCCGACTACCGGCACACCATGTTGCTGAATCTATTTTCTGCAACTTGCCTAAATGTCTTTTTCATCTGCTTTTTTCTCGATAGCAGCCAGGTAATTCAAGTTTTTGCAAGTGTTGATTAAAAGACTTTACCGTGAGTTTTTGAAATTATCATCCGGGTAAGCGGCTTGAAATGAATAGCCAGCGCAACAGCAGCCTGTGATGATGCTTCGCTTCCGAACAGGTAATGCTGAATAAACCTGCCTGTTCGTAATCTTCCTGCAAAGGTTTGATTCCAGATTTTATTGTAAGCCTCCTCAGCTTTTTTCCGCGGGTATTTCTTTTCCAGTGTCTCAAGAAGCAGATCACTGACCAGCTTGCCGGTATGAATGGCCATAGCCATGCCGTTACCGCACAGTGGGGCAATCATACCTGCCGCATCACCGGCCATGTGCAAATGATTCCATACCGGTTCTTTGGTAGCAAAACTGATTTCGTTGATAGTCTCTGGCTTATCAAAGAGAAAATCGGCATTCAAAAAAATCTCTTTTAACAAGGGGTTTTGAAACAGCACCTTTTCTTCCATTGTGCGGATGTTGCCGAAGCGTTTTACCTGATCGCGGTGCACCAGGTAACAAAGATTGGTTTTTCCGTCTTCGATATTACTGATACCGCAATAGCCACCGTTGAAATTGTGCAGGGCAATAACGTTTTCCGAATGCTGGTAACGGATGTGATACTTTACACCCACATATGGTGAACGTTTCTTCAGAAAACGTCTGTCCAATTGTTTATCCAAGGCCGACCGTTTTCCAAACGCACCGATGACCCAGTCGGCTGAATAAAGGTCAGCACCGGCACGAACACGGAACACATTTTCTTGTTCATTAAATTCTAAATTGTCAACAGCGATTCCTGTTTGAAAGGTTAATCCTTCCTGCAAACCCAGTTGATAAAGATGATGGTCTAATGTATACCTGCTGATGCCAAAGCCACCGAGGTCCAGATCCGTTATCTGGGATTTTCCATTAACTGCACTGAGTTGAAATTTACTGAATGACGGAAGCGCCAGATTTTCGGGATACATTTTTTCACGAAGCAGAAAGGGCAGTGCTTCATTGGAAATGTATTCACCGCAAACACGGTGAAACGGGTATTCCCGTTTTTCCAGCAGGACGCAATCAACACCCTGACGAGCCATGCGTATACCGGCAATGAGGCCGGCAAGGCCACCCCCGATGATGAGAATTTGTTTATGCGGGTAAATCAAACGAGCTCAATTTTGAGGTGTCGGTTAAAAAATGAAAATAAAAAATCAATCATCACGAACGACATGTCAACAGGACAACCTTTTCTCCGTAAATTAGTTTAAATCAGTTGGCTATGATTACAAACAAGACCACTCAACGCATTGGCCATGAACCAGTACATATATTGCTGGTTGGCAACAATCCCATTGAACTCAGCAGCATGCAGGCCGTTGTACAGAAGCTGCCGGGAAAAAAGGTGATGACTGAGATTGCTTTTGATCTGAACAGTATTTGGAATCGGCTCATGAAATTTCGTCCATCGCTGATTTTAATTGATGACAATATTGGTGCGGCACAATTGGGGCAAACCATCCAGCGCCTTTCGGCTGATCCGAAAACGAAAGATGTGCCTATTGCTGTGCTCAAGAATTCCAATTACAGCAGCGTGGTGATGAATGAAGTAAATGACTACGTGCTGAAACAAAATCTGAAGCCGGAGACGATTTACTCCATTTTGAAGCATGTGATGCAGTTCAAGCAGGCCCGAACATACCTGACACGTACGTATAACAAACGAAAACGGCAACTGCTGAAGCTAATGCGTTAGATTTCATCCTGCAGATGAAAGATGTAGTTGAGGCTTTGGTTATCCCGCTTCACATCGAGTTTTACTCTTCTTCCAGGTTTTGAATTCAGCAGCCCGTTGATCTGATAGAGGCGCAAATCCTTGGCAGGAATTCCATTGATATTTACAATCAGGTCGCCTGCTTTAAGCCCGGCTTTATCACCGGCTGATTTTGCTCGTACATCAGCTATTTCGAAAACATTAAGCTGTGCACCCTTGGCCCGCACATTCAAGCCGCTTAGGTTGAAGTAAAACTGCTTTTTGAAGTCAGCGTTCTTTTTGAAATAGAATTTTTCTTCGGGAAAATTAAAAATAACATGAAAACGACTGAGCAAATCCCCGCCCAGTGTACCGTTGCGGTCGGCAACAGCGGTTTTTAGCGTATCTGTAGTATAACTGTCAGGATTGGGGAAATTGGCTAGTGATTTTTCAATCATGAAGCGGCCAATTTCTATTGACTTAATACGTCCCGTACGCCCTTTGATTTCTCCACCTAGTCCACGGCCAATAACATTCTCAACGGTTTTTTCCGGGATAACAATGCGGTTGTCAGTTTCCTGGTCGAGCAGCAGGCCGTGGCTTGCTCCGGTATCGATCAGCAACTTGGCATTTAGCGAGTGGGTATCATTAATACTGATAGGCGCAAGCATGTAGGGCTTAGTATCCTGGATGCGGATAGGGATAACGTCATAGCCCCGGCCCGGTTTGAATTTCTCCGGCATCATCAGTGTCATGACTTTGCGGTGGTAATCAATCTTGACAATGAAACGGCTGAACAATTCATAGCCGAGTATTCCGTGAACATCCGTGCCTAGGTAATTCCTCAGCTCCAGGTAGTCTTCTTCGAGCACCAACAAGGCATGACCGCGTCCGTTTACACCGGGCAGTGTCAGCGATACATTGTTGGTGACAAATGCATTGATCACCTTATCCTCTCCGGGAACCGAGATGGAATATTTCCTGGAATAATTTAACTGGAGGATGTCAGAAAATGACTTTTGGGTGAGGATGGCAGTACGTACTCCGGTATCGAGAATAAACTTTAGTGGTATAACATCGTTGAGCACAACCCGAACCACAATCAGGTTGTTGTGAATTTCGATGGGCACCTGAACTTTCTTTCTGTCATCAGCCAGTGAAAAACCAAGGTTTTGGGATTGCCCGGAGGAGAGTCCAACGAAAAGTAAAAAAAGACAAGCCAGTACACGAACCATAACACACCCGTTCTGCTCAAATTACAAATAAAGCTGAACAGTACTCAACCTGGCTCAGGACAGACTGGCCAGCAGTTGTTCAGCAGTCTCAGCAACAATAACATCGCTGAGGTAATCCGGTTTCAAAAAACCTTCCTTGACCATGTGTTGCATCTGCCCGAGCAACAGGTTAAAGAAACCGGCAACATTGATAAGACCAATTGGCTGTGTGATAAGTTCCAGCTGGCGCCAGGTAAGTATTTCGGCTGTTTCATCCAGTGTGCCCCAGCCACCGGGAAGCACAACAAAGGCATCGGCCAGGTCGGCCATTCTCCGCTTGCGTTCATGCATGCTCTTGACGACTTCAAGGTGGGTGAGCCCGCTATGCCCAACCTCCTTTTTCATCAGGAAATCAGGGATAATGCCGGTAACCTCGCCCCCATGGGCAAGAACACTGTCGGCCACAATGCCCATCAGGCCGATGTTTCCGCCACCATAAATAAGCTGATGCCCGTTTCCGGCCATTAAAAATCCGAGCTTTCTGGCGGTTTCTGCATACAGGGTGCTTGTTCCTGCACTGGAACCGCAGAAAACGCAGATATTCATCGGATAATGCTAAATCAGTATTTGTTATCGTGTTTATTGCCGCTCACCATTTTGTTGGGGAAAATCCATGGTGAAACAATGGCGAGGATAAAAAGAAGAATAACTACGTAAAAAGGTGTCCAGGATGCATCCATAGTCGTGTAATTAAAGGGCTAAAAATAAATCCTATTCCCGGAATTCACGTACAGAGAATTGAAATTTGTTTGCCAGTTTTGCGCTTCCTGCAACAAGGTTGGCTTTTAACGAACAGGAATGAAGAAATTCATCATCATATCAGCAATCGGAATTGTACTGCTGGTCATCCTAGTGGCCGTAGTCAGCGCTATCCGCCTGAAGCAGATGAAATCATTCAGCCCCGAAGAAATCGTTACGCTCTCCGAAGATGGCTTGCTGGTAACGGTTCATTACAACAGGCCCTTTAAAAAAGGGCGCGACATTTTTGGCGGGCTCGTGCCTTACGGACAAGTATGGCGAACAGGAGCCAATGAGGCTACGATCTTTGAAACCAACAAACCACTGCGTTTTAACGGGGAGGTTTTGAGTGCCGGCAAGTACAGCCTTTGGACTATTCCGGATTCCACCTCCTGGCAAGTGATCTTCAATTCTGAAACCGGGCAGTGGGGAATCAACAGCAAAGGGGAAGCAAACCGTAATCCTTCCCTGGATGTGCTTCAGGTTTCGGCTGTTGCTGTGCAGCACGATAAAGAGTTTGAGCAATTTACCATTCGGTTTGATGTCATGGAAAAGGAAGCAGAAATGGTCTTTCTGTGGGACAGGACCGTTGCCGTTGTGCCCTTTTCGGTTCAATGATTACCGCCTCCTGATCGATACCAGCACCGCTGCTGGTTCGGAATCTGTCTTATTGGATGGGATGGATTCTGAATAATCAACCCTGTATTGATCAGGTGAAATTCCTAATCGGGTGAGTTCCTGGGTTAGGGTAGCCTTTTGACGATCGGTTGTTTCATCATTCCTGTTGGCAGCATCACCGGTGTCTTGCGGATTACTGTTCGCCTGAAGGCTATCAGCAGCATTCAGGTCTGCAGGTGAAAGTTCAGCAGCACGTTTTGTCATCAGGCTGATAACAACTTCAAATTCCGGTACAGAGCGAATCAATCGGGCCAGCTGAAGAAGATCGGTTTTACCGTAGTGCAATGATGAACCTGTATCATCAAACCGTATCCCATGCAATTCAATCACATCCCCATCCTGCACCTGACGCATGGTAAAATCAAATCGCTGGGAAAGCGGAAAATCGGATTGCTGAAGGTCGATCACGGTTGTGGCAAAAGTGAAATTGTCTTGCTCCGGATCAAGGGACACTTCATAAAGGCTACCGGCTTTGATGTAAATAAAATAATTGCCACTGGCATCTGCCCGGCCTGCATATACCCGTTCATTGCGAAGAACATCGGTAACAGTTATGTACGCGGAAACAGGTTTCAGTTGTTCGCTGAGTACACGCCCTTCAACACGCATCACCGGTTTTGGCCGCAAGTCATCTGGAAAGAGAAACTCAGTGATTTCACGCTTCAGCGCACCTTGTGTATCCTTTACCAGGTAGCGCCCTGCTGACGTGAAACTCACATACTGATCGTCTTCCTTTGTATTGACGAAACTTAACGGCAACGGATTACTCCAGGTACCATTCGTCAGCCGGGTCATGTATAAATCCATGCCCCCCTGATTGGGCTGAAGTTGATTGGAAGAAAAGAGTAACGTTTCTCCGTCAGCGGCAATTCTTGGCGTTTGGGAATTACCGGTATTAATATGGCCAGGTAATTCCATCGGTGTTCCCCATCGGCCATTGGGTTCTTTGCGGGCAACCAGAATTTTGCAATTATCTGAACGCTGTTGTGTCATTACCTCGCACCGCATAAAGTACATGGTGTTTCCGTCCGGGCTAAATGACGGTGCACCTTCATGCGAACGTGTATTAATGGGATTTCCGAAGTTCTGAAAATCATTGGCTGAATTGCTCTTAAGCGGGATGGACCAGATATCGTATCCACCAATGGTACCCGACCGGTTGGAAGTAACATACAGAATTTGCCCGTCCGAACTCAAGGCATAACTCTTTGCGAAGAGCAGTGCTGAATTGATATGACGCGGCATCATCCTCGGCTCTTGCCAGTTGACCGATTCTCGCATGGAGTAGAAAACAGCAAATTCACGGTCGTTGGTAAAATCCGAAGTGAACATAAGCGTATTGCCATCCAGGCTGATGTAAGGCGCAAAAACATTGATGTTCGGGCGGTTGATTACCTGCGGAAACTTGCGTACCGGAGCCTGCGCAATCGTGCAAACGTTTGCTAAACCCAATAAGCCGAGAATAATTAGCGGAGTTGCTTTCATTGAATAAATCTAATGAATTCTGAGGCAAAAACACGGCCAGAAAGACAGGCGTATAATTGGTCAAATTCATGGGATGTTAAGCGATGATGACGTAATTTAGCTGTTCATTCAAGCAGCTATGATACAAGTGATACCTTCCATCGCCATCCGCAAGGGGCGCGTAGTCAAAATGCGCAAGGGCGATCCGAATAGCGTCAAATCGTACGATGAGAACCCCGTGGATTTAGCCAAACGGTTTGAAGATCATGGCATTGAAGTAGTGCATGTTGTTGATCTTGACGGAGCTGAGCGCGGGGCACCGGTGAACTATCATATTATTGAGGAAATCGCTGCCTACACAGATTTAAAAATTGATTTCACTGGAGGTATCTCTACCGATGGTGATATCAGTAAGGCCTATGAAGCGGGCGCTGATTACATTACGGCATCGAGCATCGCAGTAACCAATCCGGAATTATTCGCTTCGTGGATTGTTTCCTACGGCCGCGAAAAAATTACACTGGGCGCGGATGTAACCGATGTGCAAAGCATGCACTTGCTGTTCCGTGGCTGGCAGCGGCAATCAGACCTTACGTTGTATGATCACCTTGAATACTTTCATTCCCGCGGATTGAAGTATGTGAAATCAACCGATGTTTCGCGTGATGGTGTTCTTGAGGGACCAAACTTTGAATATTACCAGGCCATCCGTGACCGCTTTCCGGAATTATCAATCCTCGCCAGCGGAGGTATCCGCGGAGTGGATGATATTAAGCGCCTCAACGACATGGGCATCTTTGCCGTAATCTTCGGCAAGGCTTATTATGAGGGAGTGTAAAAACTCCACGATCTCGAGCGATTCCTGGCAACACAAAAGACATCTTAGTGAAAGGGCTCCGTTTCGGAGCCCTTTCTTTTTCTTTACTGAATCACTAAAGCAAAAGTTACTTCTATATCTGTTTCCCCGGTGCCGGGACAGGCACCTGTTTTTGTTCCGGGCTGGTGGCGCAGAACAATGGTAACATTTCCACTTCCGGCATTGCCTGTACTCCAGGTGCTTTTAATTCCGACAACACGATTGCCGCCACCGGTGATAAAATCCGATTCTTTATCGGCATATTGAATGTTGAGCGTTGCACCTCCACTCATGGCTGGTGTAAAACAGAAGAGGTGTTCATCAGCCTCCTCCTCAATCTCTTCAGTAATGTCCTCAGCGGGGCTTTCGGTTTCGTTCAGCAACACGATACTGGCATTGTAGATTTTATTTGCTGCAAGTAAGGCGGCCGGGGTTGCGCCTCCGGTACTGGGGGAATAAGTAAAAACCGGAGGATTAGCACCTACGCCATCGAGATCTTTAAATTCCATGGTAACCGTTGTGCCTCCGCCTTGCGGAACCAGGGTAACGCGCATGGTAGTAATCAACTCTTCTTCATTGGCAGGCTCTGGATCTTCTCCGCAACTCATTAGCAACATTGTTGCAACTAGAACGAGGCAAGCAAATAAATGCTTGCTGACACGTAACATCAGGGGGTTTGTGTTTTCAAACTTCATCGTCATTTGGGTTTATTTATGGTTATTAAATTTATAGTTCAATCGCACGGTAAAATTCCGGCCCACTTCGTCAGCAAAATAACGCAAACGGTTCATGTAGTTTCGGTATACCTCATTGGTGAGATTTTCACCGGCTAAACTAATGCTCAGCTCTTGCTCTCCTACCGGCAGTTTAATACCAGCTTCTGCTGTCAGCAACACGAACCCCGGTGGTGCTGGGGCAATATCATAGACACGGTCTCCGGTGTAGTTGGGAATTTCAGAAGGATAGACAGTAATCGGTGCACGATACTGTTCCCAGACGACCGGTACAGCTACTTTAACATACAACGACTGATTTTTCCGGAAGCTGGTTGAATAGGTTAAACCGGCTTCGGCATTCATGGGCGGGATAAAAATGAGGTAGTCATTACGCGTCATATCCTGTGCGTAGAGATAGGCGTATTTGCCGGTGGCAGAAAACTTTTCGCTAATGGTCCAGTTAACCAGCAGATCGAAGCCAGCCAACAGAGCATCGGTTTGCTCATAACGCCAAACCGGAAAAAAACCGCTGATGGTTTCGCGCGAGCCAACCGGCCGAACGTAAACATAGTTGCTGATCGGATTTACATAAGCCGAAAAATCGGCCGTAATTTTTTCTTTGCCTAGCTGAAGGGTGTTGATCCATTTTGTAGAAACTTCTTTCCGGATATGATCAGACGCGGTCAGCACTTCACTCTCCTTAATCATTAGTCCTTCTTCAATTGCCCCGGTGCCATGATGCAGCCCGTTGCTGTATAACTCACTCACATGAGGCGGCCTGGTGGAGGTGGCTAGGTGACTGCTGATGCGGACATCAGGACGAACAAAGTAGGAAGCACCCAAAGAACCGGAGAAATAATTGAAGTAAAATTCCGGCTTCAGCAAGGTTTTGCTTTGGTCGAAGGTAAGCACCTGCAGGTATTGAAAATCGTAACGTGCACCAGCTTCCAGTGACCACCGGCTTCGCGTAATCTTTTCTATAGCAAACAGACCGGCATTAAACTGATGGTAGTCGGGTACTAACGGATTGCGCCCGGTTTCACCGGTTTTATTGAAATTGTACTTATAGGTGAGATTGGTGCCAACACTGCCTGTATGTGCAGCATGTTCGTGATCAATGGATATATCCAGTACATTCGAGATCAGGTTCATAAATAGGGAAGGCCTCGAGCTTCTTCCCGACCTGCGCACATCATACTCTTTGCGTTGATTGTACTGTCCTCCATAGAGAATATGAAGCGTACCTAATCCCGGCAGTTGTCGAAACGCCTTTACTTTTAGAAGCTGGTGGTTGATCTGCTGATAGGGATTGTTGATATCATAAGTAAATGGGGCGATATACCATGGCTCTTTGCTTTGAATAGACTGCTCCAGATCATTCAGGTTCCCTGTGTGGGCCGCACGCAGTATACCTAACTGGGTATTAAAGCTACTTCCATAGATTTCAAGGCCCTGACGGGAATCTTTAAAACCAACGGCCCCGGAGAAGTTCAGTTCTTCCAATCCGGTATTTGATAAGACGTAATTGGGCGTAGAGAAGTCTCCGCCTTTTTTGCCGGTGCCTTGCAAGCGCCAATTCCACTTGTCAGAGTTTTTGAATCCTCCTTCGAACAGTCCGGAAACAATGCCCATGCGGTTGTTAGTCATAAAACCGGTATGGAGTTCTCCCTTGAATTCCCTGGCCTGATGAATGGAAGGTGTATTGATGATGATGACACCACCGAGGGCATCAGCGCCATAGCGCACCGATTCTGAACCTTTTACTACGGTTATTTCATTGGCGATAAACGGATCAATTTCCGGGGCATGTTCAACACCCCACTGCTGCCCCTCCTGCCGGATGCCATTATTCAGAATCAGTATCCGCTGACTATGCAGTCCCTGGATAATGGGTTTAAATACTGCAGGCCCTGATTGCAAGCTACTGATACCGGGTAACGATTTCAGGCTTTCACCCAGTGTTTTTCCGGTAAGCTGATCCAGTTCGGCCGAAGCAATACTTAGGGATGTATTGCTTTTGGCAATAAAAGAGGCCTGCCCAAAGACCTCTACTTTTTCAAGTTGCATGATTGAAGGCTTCAACCGGATGACAATATCTTCCCGAACCGGAATCATGACAGAAGCTTGAAAATCATCAAATCCCACAAAGCGTACTTCCATTGAATAACTACCGGCACATAGGTGGTTGAAAATAAACTGCCCGTCAGCGGCAGAGGAGGTACCCGTTCCGTCCAGCAAAACCGTAGCGCCCGGCAGGGCATTTCCTTCTGCATCGAGAATTTTACCACGCAGGGTGTACACGCACGGATCCTGACCGAACGACATTCTGGCAGCAACAATCCACCCGATGACAAGAATTATCTTCATCTCCTTATTTGCAACAAAGTTGCAAATAAAAAAATCGAATAACTAAAGGAAAAATTTGAACAGCTTAATTCGTTTAATCGACTATGTCAGAGAGCTTAAAGCGCTCGATGAGGTAGTACAGAAAGTTGAAGGAGAGTACAGAAGAGTCTTCAGAACGGGCTTTGGGATCGTTGCGTTTTACCGATGGTTTGACCTGAACGCTGTCGCGATTGACCGATGCGGGTTTGAAGGCTCGCAGGTCGGCTACAGGCAGAACCTCCGGGCTTGACTCCGGCCGGTTTTCTCTGATGCCGGAATCCAAATCAGGCATTCGGTCGTCTTGTGCATAAACTGTTTGAAGTTGCACCACGGTGGCGAGCAGGAAAGTAAGAAATAGAGTTGACGCTATTTTCATCGGTAAGCCTTACAATAACGCAAAATTTTTGATTACTGTTTTTTGAAAGGTAAATATTTCATTTTGGCGGATGTAAGATTATTAGACATTTCTTGCGTTCTGCTAGACAATCAGCCACTTTTCATTCAAAATTTTACTGAAATGACCATAGATTGGGCCGATTTTGATCGTGTGGACCTGCGGGTAGGCACGGTAATAAAAGCTGAACTATTTACTGAAGTTAAGAAGCCCTCCCTAAAGCTTTGGGTGGATTTGGGCGATTTGGGCATCCGAAAGTCAAGCGCCCAGATAACACATCGCTATACCCCTGATTCTGTGGTGGGAAAACAGGTGGTTTGTGTGGTAAATTTCCCCCCAAAACAGATAGCCAATTTCACATCGGAAGTGCTGATTACCGGCTTTCCGGATCAGGATAACGTTGTGGTTTTATGCGTACCGGATAAGCCGGTACCGAACGGTGCAAGACTTTTTTAAGCATGAAATTTTCAGCGCTGCCATCAATTACTCAGGGCCAGATTCTGGCCATGCATGCCGAGCGCCCGATCGTCCATCTGCTGACGGACAGCCGTAAACCGATTATTGACGAGGGCGCTTTATTTTTTGCTATTACCGGCAAACATCATGACGGACACGACTTTGTTCAATCGCTTTATGATTCAGGTGTCCGCCAATTTGTAGTAGAGCATGAAGTGTCGCTTGATGAACTTCCGGAGGCTAACATTATTCGGGTGCCTTCGTCAGTAAAAGCGTTGCAGCAAATAGCCAAGGCGCACCGCGAACAATTTAGCATACCGGTAATCGGCATCACCGGCAGCAACGCCAAGACAATCATTAAGGAATGGCTCTTTCAGTTATTAAGTCCGGATCATCGCGTCATCAAAAATCCGGGAAGTTATAATTCACAAATCGGGGTACCCCTATCCGTGTGGCAGATGCAACAGCATCATACGATAGGCCTTTTTGAGGCGGGGATTTCACAACCCGGTGAAATGGAAGCACTGCAAGAGATTATCCAACCAACCCTGGGCCTGTTTACCAACATCGGAACAGCTCATGATGAAAATTTCAGAAGCTGGTCAGCTAAAGTGCATGAAAAGCTTGACCTATTCAGTTCCGTTGAACGTTTGATTTATTGCAGCGATCACCAGGATATCCACGAAGCAGTTAAGCGCAGGGGTATCAGAACATTGACCTGGGGTAGCCATTATGCAGATATCTTAGTCAGCCGGATAGATGGTGAGTTTCAGGTTGTCTGGGATAACCGTTCATTTCGAATGAAGCTGCCGTTTATTGATGCAGCTTCCCAGGAAAATGCATTGCACTGCATGGTCGTGATGCTGGCATTGGGTTATTCACCCGCTGTCATTCAGCAACGACTTCAGCAACTGAAGGCTGTACCAATGCGCCTTGAATTGAAGGAAGGCATGCGGAACTGTGTGATCATCGATGACACCTACAATAATGATCTGGCCGGTTTGCGCATCAGCCTTGATTTTCTGCAACATCAGCATCAGCGAAACAAACGGACATTGATCTTATCCGATATTCAGGAATCCGGTATGCTGGATTCGGTGCTTGCCGGTCGTGTGGCAGAGCTTGTTAACAGTCAACCGATCAATCACTTTATCGGCATCGGACCGGTATTGTTTTCACATCAGACTTTAGTTAAATGTGCTTCTCATTTTTTTTCTAGCACGGAAGAATTTTTAAAACATACGGTTAGTACTTCGTTCGATAATGAAGTAGTGCTGATTAAAGGTGCACGCATGTTTGCCTTCGAGCGTATTGTGAAGCGGCTAGAGAAAAAGGCGCATGGTACGATGATGGAAATCAACCTTGGTGCGCTGGTGCATAACCTGAATTATTTCAGGTCACTGATCCGTCCAGAAACGCGCATCATGGCCATGGTCAAAGCGTTTGCCTACGGCAGCGGCAGCGTTACCATTGCTAATGTAATGCAATATCATCGGGTGGATTATTTGGGAGTGGCTTATACAGATGAAGGCGTTGAGTTACGACAAAACAATATCACCTTACCAGTAATGGTGATGAATGTGTCACCGGCCAGCTTTCAGTTGTTGCTGGATCATCAGCTGGAACCCGAAATCTACAGCTTCGAAATTCTGGAGTCATTGCTTCATTTTCTTCAAGGAAGACCGATACGTATTCATATTAAATTAGATACGGGCATGCACCGCCTGGGTTTTGAACCGGAGGATATGAACCGGCTGATCGGAATTTTAAAGGAGAACCAACAGTTGCAGGTAGCATCCATATTCAGCCATCTTGCAGGTGCTGATGAATCGGAACATGATGCATTTACCGCGCTGCAGGTTGAACAATTCAAGGAGATGGCGGATGAAATCAATCAGGTATTGAATCAGCATGCGTTGCTGCACTTGTTAAATACTCCGGGGATACTTCGCTTTCCGCAATATCAGTTTGACATGGTGCGTTTGGGTATTGGTTTACACGGTGTTGATCCGGCCCGGCAGCAATCCCTGTTAAAGAATGTGGCAACTTTAAAAACAACTGTATCGCAGGTAAAACAAATCAGGCAGGGAGACACTATAGGTTATGGCCGTAAAGGAAGAGCGGAAAGGGCTATCACCATAGCAACCATTGCCATCGGTTATGCCGATGGGTATTCAAGGGCCTTTAGCCGCGGACGGGGACATGTGCTCATACACGGCCAACGGGTGCCGGTGATCGGTAATGTGTGTATGGATATGACCATGGTTGATTGTACAGGTCTTTCGGTAAAAGCGGGTGATGAGGTGATTATTTTCGGAGAGGAGCTTCCGATCGATGAAGTGGCAGCAACTATTGATACGATCCCCTATGAAATACTCACGAATACCAGCGATCGCGTTAAGCGTATTTTTATTGCGGAAAGTCTGTGATGACCTGTCGGCCAAACTTAAACGGGGAAATTGTGTTAGAAAATAATGTGTTAGGAAATAAAATGTGGACTTGTATGCGGTGGATTAGTTATGTGCTGAAGTTTTTTTTGCTCATCTGGGTGGTTGTATTCATATCTGCATGCAACGAAGATGATGAACCGGTAACAGATGAGCAGTATGTAAATAACTGGATTTACGATAATATGACGTTCTGGTATTACTGGTATCAGAAAATCCCGTCCAATCCAAACCGAAATCAGGCAACGCGCGAATTCTTCCAGTCATTAAGGGTTGCTGAAGACCGCTTCTCTTCCTTACATGAAGATTATCAGCAGGTATTGAATGCCCTCGATGGAGTGACCCGCGAAGCAGGATATGAGTATACCCTATACCGCGAATCGCAAGGAAGTACGAACGTGGTGGCGCAGGTGCTTTATATCAAACCTGCTTCACCGGCAGCAGCAACAGCCTTGAAACGAGGTGATTTGATTACGCAAATCAATGGACAGGCAATAACGATTGACAACTACCGCACCCTTACTGCACAAACCGCAAACACGCACACCATTACCTACCGGACACTGAGCAACGAGACCAGTACATCAGGTACCTTTGGCGAACCCGTTACCATAACCCTGGAAGCCGTTGTGCTTGAGGAAAACCCGAATTATTTAACGACCACATTCGAACTTGATGGCGGGCGCAAGGCTGGATACTTTGTCTATCATTTCTTTACCGCAGGTGTCGGTAACGGTACGGAGTATAACCAACAGATGGATCAGATCATGGCTGATTTGAAGGCACAGGGAATTACAGACCTGATTGTTGACCTGCGTTATAACTCCGGAGGCTATACAAGTGCGGCCATCAACCTGGCCAGCCTGATCGGCAAAGGGATTGACGCGAGCAAGATCTTTTACCGCCAGGAGTATAACCAAAAAGTAGTCGACTACTTCAAGATAACCGATGCCAATAAGAATGTGCTTTTTGCAAATAAGGCGCAGAATGTTGGCAGCAGCCTGAGCGGAAACTTATACATCCTAACAGGGAGTACTACTGCCTCGGCCAGTGAGTTGGTGATCAATGGCCTTCGGCCCTTTATGCCGGTATTTCTTATCGGAGAAGTAACGCTGGGGAAAAATGTAGGATCGATTCCGGTTTATAAAGAGGATGATCCGCGCAACCGCTGGCTGATGTTGCCGATTGTAACTAAATCCTTTAACAGCAGCGGGCAGTCAGATTATGATAATGGCTTTGTTCCTGATCTGCTCGTGGAGGAAGGCATTTACCTGATGCCTCTGGGTGACCCGAATGAACCCTTGCTCAGCGCTGCGCTGGCCCGTCTTAGTTCCTCTTCAGGCCGGCTTTCAATACCGGAAACCGCGAATCCGTTTGGAGAGCGACTGGATACGTCAACGGCCATGAGGGAGAGGGCAGTACGCCAGTTGATTCTGGATGATGTTCCGGATCAGTAAGATTCAAGCGATTAACTGCAGCCAAGATTCTTCTTCAGATCGCGGTTGGGGATTCCGCCAAAATCAAAAGGATTTTCTTCTTCTGTTTCTTCCTGGCTGCTGTGAACTGGAATTGCTTCGGACGAGGCTTTTCGGGGAGGTTCTTGAAGAGGTTTTTTGACCCTTTTCGATTCCCGTTTCTTTTTCATAACCAAAGCTAATCATCCTGACACGAATCATTGCATACACCACCCGGAGCCTTTACATTTGTTTAAAATTAATCTAAATAAGATATGGCCGTTCCGAGGAATGTGGCGCAGATGAAACCCGGTGAACTGGCAATTATTGCCGGGTTGGTTGACGAAGGATTATCGGTCAAATTGATGGAAATGGGCTGTCTTCCGGGTGCCCAGATCCGGTTTAATTTTACGGCTCCGCTGGGAGACCCTGTTTGCATCACCGTTTCCGGATACCAGCTTTCCCTTCGATTGGAGGAGGCATCAACCATTCTTATTCTCGATTAATGCCTGCCTCCCAACCCCTGAAAATTGCTCTGGTAGGCAACCCCAACTCGGGGAAATCGTCCCTGTTCAACTTTCTCACCGGCCTCAATCAAAAGATCGGAAACTTTCCCGGGGTAACTGTTGAAAAGCACATCGGGCAGTGCAAAATGCCGGATAAAAGTACGGCCCAGATTATTGATCTGCCCGGCATTTACAGCCTCTATCCGCGGAGTCTGGATGAACAGATTGTATCAGAGTTTCTGCTGCATCACAAATCCCCGGATTGTCCGGATAAAGTGGTAGTGATTGTCGATGCCACCAACCTGAAACGCAGCCTGCTGCTGGTTACCCAGATCATTGATGTGGGCCTGCCCACGGTGCTGGTTATGAATATGATGGACCTTGTCAACAAGGCGGGCATCAGTTATAACCTGAAGGCGCTGTCGGAAGAGTTGGGGGTGCCGGTTGTGCCGATCAATGCACGCACAGGCATGGGCATTGAGCAGCTGAAAGAGACGTTAACCAAATCCTTAGCGCCATCCGAAAAAATAGTATTTCCGGTATTTGATGAGGCACGCGAAGGCATACGCCTCGTTCGCCAGGAACTGCATGTAGATAATGACTATGAAGCCTATCAGTTTCTACAGCAACCGCATGCGCTGAATTTTCTGAAGCCGGAGGAGCGTGCGTTCATTGATGGGGTGAAGGAATCCTTCAAGTTTTTCCCCGGGAAATTTCACGGGGCAGAAACCGTACAGCGTTACGGCTTCATTCAGAAATTACTCGATAAGATCACGATTCAGCAGGCCGATCATTCCGTTCCTGATTTTTCAACCAGGGCAGATAGAATTCTTACCCATAGGGTTTGGGGTTACCTCATCTTTGCCGCCATCTTATTCTTAATCTTTCAAGCCATCTTCGCATGGGCTACCGTGCCCATGGATTTCATTGACGGATTATTTGCTGACCTGAGTAATCTGGCCATTGATAATCTGCCGGAGGGGCCTTTAACATCCATGCTGGCCGAAGGGATCATTCCTGGGCTTGGTGGTATCGCGATATTCATTCCGCAGATTGCTATTCTGTTTGCGTTTATTTCCATTCTGGAAGAATCCGGCTACATGGCGCGCGTTGTTTTCCTGATGGACAAAATCATGCGCAAATTCGGGTTGAACGGTAAGAGTGTTGTACCGCTGATGTCGGGTGTGGCGTGTGCAATACCGGCCATCATGGCCACACGCACGATTGACAACTGGAAGGAGCGCATCATCACCATTCTGGTTACTCCGCTGATGAGCTGCTCAGCACGACTTCCCGTGTTTACTATTCTGATAGCGCTGATTGTACCGGATGAATTATTATGGGGATTCATTAATCTCCAGGGAATCGCCCTGATGGGCCTCTACCTCCTGGGGTTCGCTGCTGCAGTGATTTCAGCCATTGTCATTAACATGCTAATCAAAGTAACGGAGCGGAGTTTTCTGCTGATGGAAATGCCCCAGTACCGATGGCCAAAATGGTCGAATGTGGGCATCACCATCATGGATAAAACCAAAGCCTTTGTGTTCGAGGCAGGGAAGGTAATTATGGCCATTGCCGTGGTGCTCTGGGTGCTGGCCAGCTATGGCCCCGGAGACAAACTCGATCGCGCTGAAGAGTATGTAACGGAGCAGCATGGCACGGCAACAATTGATGAGCAGGAACTCGAAGATCAAGTGGCTGCTTTCAGGCTGGAACATTCATATGCAGGTATTATCGGCAAAGCCATTGAACCCGTGATAGCACCACTGGGGTATGATTGGAAAATCGGTATAGCACTAATTACATCATTCGCAGCACGCGAGGTGTTTGTGGGCACAATGGCAACGATTTACAGCATCGGCAGCGTGGAAGATCAAACTACGATCAAGAGCCGCATGAAGGCGGAGATAAACCCGGTTACCGGAGGGCCGCGCTATACACCGGCTGTTGGTTTTTCACTGTTGGTATTTTATACCTTCGCCATGCAGTGCATGAGCACACTGGCTGTGGTTTACCGCGAAACCAAAGGCTGGAAGTGGCCGATCATCCAATTAACTTACATGACTGTGCTGGCCTACCTCTCGGCATTTCTCGTATACCAGATTTTCTCCTGAAACTTTCTTTGTAGCTTTATCTGAACACCAACCATTTTGGGAAGTCAGCGTATGAATGAGAATTATATGTTAGGCCTGTTTTATTTAATTCATCTGCTCGCCAGTTCCGATGGCTATATCGATGAGAGCGAGCAGAAGGCCATTCATCGGATCAAGCGTATTGAAAAGATACCCGATGAAGTATTTCAAAAATTTGAAGAAATCATACAAACGAGAACGGAGCGCGAGATCTTTGAAGCAGGAATGAATTTTCTCAATCAGTGCACCCCGGAAGAAAAACTGCGCGCCTTCAGCCTGGTGTATAAAATCTCAGATGTTGACGGACGCGTTCATGTCAAGGAAGTGCGGCTCTTGTTATACGCAACGAAACTTACTGGTGTCGACTTTGACCAGGTGATGTCCATGGCCGAACAAATGCCGGATTTATCCTGACCAATATGCCGGGCCGTATACTGATCATTATTACGCTGCTAACGACACTGGCTTGTTCAGTCAGGCAGAAACCCCCCAATCATTTCCAGGATGAACAACGGAAACAGATTGCTGATTATCAAGACAAGCGGGATGTCGAAGGACTTTTGCTTTTTCTTTCACATAAGGATGATACCTATCGTGCATCAGCGGCCTTAGCCCTGGGTTCCGTACAGGATACGACCACCCAACATGCGCTGGGTAAACTGTTAATCGATGATACGTCAGACGAAGTCAGACAAGCTACAGCCTTTACTTTGGGACAATTGGGAACAACGGTAGCCTTTCGTTACCTGATGCAGGCGAGATCATCCAATCGCTTTGATTTGCTGGATGAGGCGATTGGAAAGACCGCTCCGGATGGCGATCAGGCACCTGATGACTTAAGTTCATGGGGACTTTACCGCCTTGCGCTTCGAGGAAAAGTTACGGATAAGCAGGTGCTGCGCGCAGCAGCGTATCTAAATGCTTCCCTACAGGATAATGTTCGCCTGGGAGCCGCTCACTTCTTTAGCCGGTGTCCGGTGTCCATTCAGGCAGCAGCTGATGAATTAATTCGGTCGGTAGTAGAGGATTCTTCCGTATATGTCAGGATGGCCTCTGCGGCAGCCTTACGGAAAATCAATTCACCGAATGTTCGCGATGCCATCGTTACGCATTTCGATAGAGAACCTGATTATCGCGTGCGCGTAAACCTTGTTCGCTCGCTGCAACCCTATGCATTGACGGATGTGTCCGGGACATTCCATAAAGCTATCCGGGATCAAAATATCAATGTGGGGATTGCTGCCAGTGAAGTACTCAAACAAAGCGGAAAAGATTCTTATCCATTCTTGGTAACCTGGGCACGGGATGCTAAACAGTGGCGCGTGCAGGCGAACCTGTATGAGGCGGCATTGGCAGCCATGAATAACAAGGAGTTGACTGAGGAAGTAGTGAGGATTTGTGAAGAGGAAAAAGATCCTTACGCAAAAGCTGCTTACATCAGTGCCCTGGGGAATTCCCCCATACAATATGCATACGTGCAGCAGCAGTTGTTTTCCAGTGAGGTTCCTGTAATCCGAACCACTGCAATCAGTACGTTGGTGCGGATGAATCACCATCCGGATTTCAGCCAGAATATGCAACGCATCTTCTTAACGATTTATCAGCAGGCTGTTCAATCCAATGATGCCGCTGTTATTGGTTTGGCAGCCGGAGCCTTAGGCGATTCAACACTAGGGTATAAGCGTGTGATCACAGACTTATCTTTTCTGTATAATGCCCGCCAGCGGCTGGACTTGCCGCAGGATATTGAGGCGATTCATCCGCTTGAAACATCCATCGCCTACCTGGAAGGGAAGCCGGCTCCGTTACCGGCACAAAATGAATTTAACCACCCGATAGACTGGTCACTGGTAAAAACCATTACGGCTGATCAGATCGCCCGAATCCATACCAGTAAGGGAATAATTACAATGCGATTGCTGGTGGAAGAAGCTCCGGGATCCGTAGCCAACTTTGTTCACCTGAGCTGCTCAGGATATTTCAATGGTAAATATTTTCATCGGGTGGTACCCAACTTCGTTATTCAGGGCGGCTGTAACCGCGGTGACGGGTGGGGAAGTGAAGACTACTCCATCCGTTCCGAATTCGCTGCCCGGCATTACCGGGAAGGTTCCGTTGGTATGGCCTCAGCCGGAAAAGATACCGAAGGAACACAGTGGTTCATCACCCATTCACCCACTCCACATCTGGATGCCCGCTACTCCATCTTTGCTGAAGTAATTCAGGGGATGGAGGCGATTCATGCCATTGAAGTAGGCGATCGTATCCTGTCGGTTGAAATAGAATAGGTTCGTGCTTTTCGGCACTAACTTCCGATTTTGATTGGCTAACTTTCGGACAAATCTAAATCGCGTTGAAGAAACCATTCTTTCAGCAAAGCAGCCGAATTGGTATTGTTGGTGGCGGACAACTCGGCCGCATGTTAATTCAGTCAGGGATTGATTATAACCTGACGTTCTCCGTGCTGGATCCTGACCCGCAGGCGCCCTGCCGCAATCTGGCTGAATTTCAAGCCGGGAAATTAACCGACTATCAGACGGTCTTTGATTTTGGCTTGAAGTCAGATATCATCACTATTGAAATAGAAAACGTCAACACGAACGCCTTGCGCGATCTGATTCGTGAAGGGAAAAAAGTATATCCGCAGCCGGATGTCATTGAACTGATTCAGGATAAACGCAGCCAGAAGCTCTTTTATCAGAATAGCGGCATACCCACAGCCGCGTTCGTACTCACGGAAACCCGCGAAGATGTTTACCGTCAGATCTCGCTATTGCCGGCTGTACATAAACTCGGTAAAGAAGGTTATGACGGACGGGGTGTTCAGATCCTTCGAACAGAGGAAGATTTACCCAAGGCCTTCGATGCACCGGGCTTGCTGGAGAACCTAATCGATTTTGAAAAGGAGATATCCGTAATCGTAGCCCGCAGCGAGCACGGTGAAATAAAAACCTACCCGCCTGTTGAGATGGTTTTTCATCCTGAGCACAACCTGGTGGAATATTTGTTTTCACCAGCGTCTATATCGCCATCGGTGCAACAACGAGCAGATCAAATAGCCCGGCAAGTGATTGAAGAACTAAAGATGGTGGGCCTGCTTGCCGTGGAAATGTTTGTTACCCGTGAAGGTCAGGTATTGGTTAACGAAGCAGCGCCCCGTCCGCATAACAGCGGGCATCAAACGATCGAGGCAAATATTACTTCGCAGTATGAGCAGCACCTCCGTTGCCTGCTGGGTCTTCCCTTGGGGGATACCGATGTACTCATCCCCAGTGCAATGGTAAATTTATTGGGAGAGGCAGGCTTTGAAGGTCCGGCCCGCTATGAAGGCTTTGAAGAAGTGGTGAATGTATCAGGGGTACACGTTCATCTTTATGGAAAAAGAAATACAAAACCGTTCCGGAAGATGGGGCATGTCACCATTATCGATAAGGATTTGCACCGGCTTCGGGAAAAGGCAGAATATGTTAAACGAACATTAAAAGTTATTGCATGACAAAGGCATTGGTTGGTATTATCATGGGAAGCCAGTCTGATCTGGCCGTAATGAAGCAGGCAGCCGAAGTGCTGGAGGAATTACAGGTTCCTTACGAACTCACTATTGTTTCAGCACACCGTACCCCTCATCGAATGATGAAATATGCTGAGGAAGCACGAGGCCGCGGATTGCGCGTGATTATTGCCGGTGCTGGTGGTGCGGCTCACCTTCCGGGTATGGTAGCTTCGGTAACAACATTGCCGGTAATTGGTGTGCCGGTAAAATCATCCAACTCCATCGATGGCTGGGATTCAGTTTTGTCGATCCTACAAATGCCGGCAGGAGTGCCTGTAGCCACTGTTGCACTGAACGGTGCACGCAATGCCGGGATACTGGCAGCACAAATTATTGCCTCTACCGATAATGCAGTGCTGAGCCGCCTGGAATCATTTAAGAACGAGTTAAAAACAAAAGTGGAAGCAGCCGCATCAACGGTTGAACGGCTGGGCTGGCGGCACGTTGAAAAATAATTGGTGCCCCTTCATAAAATCAGTAAATTCAGCAGTTTAAGGATATGAAGAAGCCCAAGGAAAAAGGCTGGCTGCAAGACTACCTCGAATTCCGGAAAGATCTTTTCAAGGAGATTACCCTGCAACGCAAGGCCTCCCATCCGGAACATTCGCTCTATCGTATTTTGCAGCCGCTGGGGCTCATGTATGGCCAGACCGTGGGCGAACTAGATGTGCCGTCTGCTGATTCCTGGGATGAAAAGGATAAGATGAAAATCCTTTTGGCCGAAAGCCTGATCAGCAGCGCTTTATTGTTTCAGAACAAGCCGATCAACACAGCTGAAGACATGTCAGAGGCCTTTGTCAAGTCGCTGGAAAGCATCGGAAATTTCTATAACCGTATTTTCCCTGAATTATCTACACCGGTTAAAACACTGTTCGGTAAAAAGCGGTCTCCGTTGGAGGTGGCAGAACGCATACTGGACAAGCGCATTGAGCGAACGGCCAACTTCAAGGAAAATTTCTGGACTTCCTTTTTTCACAACAGCCTGTTGTTTCTCGATGTGTTTATTTTCGGCCAGTGGATTCACACCAATGCCGACCGTATTGTAACCGATTTTTTCCGTTACGAGCGTGAGGAGCTTCGTTTTTCAGTGTTGAAAGTTATTGCCGCGGCCTCTCACTCAGACGAGGTGGTTCACTATGAAGAGCAGAAGCTGGTTGAATATTTTATCCTGGGCACAGACCTGCCTTCAGCGCGCAAAAAAGAAGCACTCACCATCTTCAACAAGGGTGTTTCCATGGATGAGATCAACCTGCCTTCAGAGAATTCGTGGATACTGAAAAAATTCTATCTCGAAATAGCCATCCTCACTGCCTGGGCCGATCGGAAAGTGGAGAAGGATGAGCAGGCATTTTTGCGTGATTTCTGCCACCATCTCGGGTTCACTGAAGATGATCTGGAAAACAGTATGATCGCGGTGGAAGGATTTGTGCTGGAACACTGGCATCAATTGGAATATTTGCAGGACAAACAGGATTTTCAGCGCGTCAGCGAACACTATATTTCCCGCATGGCAAAGGTGGCAGAGCGTAATAAAGGCAGATTGTTAAAGGAAATTCAGGACAGGGAGGTACTTATGCAACTGCTGGTAAAGGCCCGTAGCCAGGAACTAACACCGGAAGAAGCGGAGCAGGTCCGCATAGCGCTTATTCAGCTGATGAAAACAATACCTACGTTCGTTATTATTTCCCTGCCGCAGCGTTTCCTCACCTTACCGATTCTGATGAAAATATTACCCAAGGGCATTTTCACTGCTCCGTAGTGTCATTGTTATTATTGGGAATAGACGCTCTGCGTGGTATCACGATCGAGAAAAGTATCGAGAGCAGCAGCGTGGCAATGATTACTGTGAAGGAGAGATACACGTTGATGTGGACATCCACAATATCCAGCAACATTTTAGCTCCAATAAAAAACAGAATGATGGATAAGCCCTTCTGCAGGAGGTAAAATTTATCAATGATACCGGCCAGCAGGAAGAACATGGCCCGCAAGCCCAACACGGCAAAAATGTTCGATGTATAGATCAGGAATTCATTAGTCGTGATCGCGAAGGCTGCCGGGATGGAATCTACGGCAAAAATCAAGTCCGTAGTTTCAATTAGTACAATGACTAGAAAAAGTGGCGTAAAAAATATCTTTCCATTTTCCCAAAAAGCAAATTGGCCCCCCCGGTCATCGGTCGAGAGTGGAAGGTAGCGTTTGCAAAAGCGAAGGATGGGATTTTTTTCCGGCTCGATTTTTTCATCACCGTCTTCAAAATAAATGCGGATACCCGAGTAGATCAGGAAGACACCGAAGATGTAGAGGATCCAATGGAACTGGTGAATGAGGTAGGCACCTACGAAAATGAAGAAAGCCCGGAAAACAATCGCCCCCAGAATGCCCCAGAAAAGTATTTTATGATAATAGATCTCGTTTACCCTGAAATATTTCAGGATCAGCAAAATCACAAAAATGTTATCTACTGAAAGCGCCTTTTCAGTCAGGTAGGCCGACAAGTACAGCAGGCTGGCATCAAGTCCGTCAAGAACGGTGATTTGCCCTCTGTCATGCAATTCATAGGGACCGCTCAGGTAGATTAAAAGTCCAAACGCCAATGAAACGGCAACCCAGAAAATCGATTGGTTGAGAGCTGAGCGGGTAGTGATTTTGTGTGCCTCTTTATTAAACAACCCCAGGTCCACCAATAGAAAAACGAAAATCACCACGGTGAATAAGCCGAACAACAACAATTCTTTATCGTTGCCGTCAAAAAGTGAAATGGCCAGGGTATTCAAAAACAACAGGTGAGTTTTATACTTTAAGCCGGAGCAGCTTGCGAACCATACAGTTTAAAATTCTGACTGCTCCGGAATCGTCAAAAGTACAATTATTTTCTATACGTAAAAACAGTCGATGGGAACCGAAATGGGTACATTCATCGCGCAGCGCAGTGAGCACAAATGCCCTGAATGAGAAGGTTAAATTCGGTGGGTTTGTAGCCTTTGGGCAGTTTAATAGCAGGCACATCAATCGACAGGCAACTGGTTTGTCCGCAGCGGCTGCATTTAAAGTGGACATGGTCGTGATGATGGTGTGTGGAGCTGCAGGCTTCCGTGCACAGCGCATATTTCAGGCCGCCTTCGTCATCAAGTACTTTGTGAATCAGTCCCTTATCCAGGAAGGTTTTCAGGGTTCGGTAAATTGTTACCCGGTCGAATTGTGCCGGTGTATTTTTTTCAATATCGGCATGCCCCAGGGCATGATTCCTTTTCAGGAAAATGTTGAGTATCGAAACCCGCCCTGGCGTAGAGCGAAGCCGGAAATCTTTCAGGAGCTGGAGTGAACCGTTCATGCTTCGTGCAGTTGCATCTTTAACAGGTTACTGTAAATACCATTGGTGAGGCTGGTAAGTTCCGCATGAGACCCCATTTCTGCAAGCTGTCCGTGGTTGATGACAAAGATCCTGTCCACTTTTTTGATCGTGCTGAGGCGATGTGCAATAATGATAGCCGTTCTCCCCTCCATCAATTGTTCCAGGGCTTCCTGAACAAGTCGTTCGGAATGTGAATCCAGGGAACTGGTGGCCTCATCCAGAATAAGAATGGCCGGGTCTTTCAGAATAGCACGTGCAATGGCAATCCGCTGGCGTTGGCCACCGGAGAGTTTGACACCGCGATCGCCTACCAACGTATCAAAACCCTCCGGAAAACGCTCAATGAATTCCAGGGCATTGGCTTTGCGGGCGGCTTCACGTATTTCTTCCGGTGTTGCATCCGGTTTGCCATAAGCAATATTCTCGCGAATGGTTCCTCCGAAAAGAATCACTTCCTGTGGTACGATGCCCAGGTTTTTGCGGTAGGCAGTAAGCGGGTAAGAGCTAATTGAACGCCCATCAGCCAGAATGGCCCCTTGTTCAACCGGATAAAAGCGTTGGATCAGGTTGATAATAGTGGATTTGCCGGAACCGCTTTGCCCGACCAGCGCCACTTTTTCACCGGCCCGAATCGTAAATGACAGGTCTTTTAACACTTCCACATCCGGACGGCCGGGATAGGAAAAATGAACATAGTCGAACGTCAGTTCCCCGCTAAGGCGAACCGGTTCACCAACGGTCGGTTCAGCTTCATCGTGCTGCTCAAGAATTTCGAGCAATCGTTCAGAGGCACCGATGGATCGTTGTAGTTGAGTGTAAATATCACCCAGCCCGGCAATGGAGCCTCCGATAAACGAAGTGTAGATGATAAACGAAAACAACTCACCAACTGACAAGGCATTGCTCTGCACCAGGTAGGCACCGTACCAACCAACGGCAACGATGCCACCAAACAGTGCAAGGATAACAAATGAAACAAACAAGCCCCGGTAACGGGCAGCGTGAATCGCTACGGCAACGACTTCATTCAACGACTTTTTAAACCGGGCCAGTTCAAACAGCTCGTTGGTAAAAGCTTTAACGACATGAATGGATTGCAGGGACTCTTCCACAATCACGTTTGCTTCAGCGAGTTTATCCTGTGTTTTGCGCGATAGCTTGCGGATAAACTTTCCAAAAAATAATGCAAGGATGACCAGCACCGGAAACGTGAGCAGCATAAAAGCCGTGAGCTGCGGTGCCAAAAAGAAAATGACCGTGATGCCAATGATAAGGGTTAAACTTTGACGCAGTAATTCAGCAAGGGTAACGGTGAACGTATCCTGCAGCGTGCTGACATCGGCTGTGATGCGGCTCATCAGCTCACCTACTCTGCGGCTGTCGAAGAAGGACAACGGTAACCAGACAATTTTCTGATAGATGCTGTGGCGCAAGTCAGCCAGCGAGCGCTCACTGGTGACAGATAACCAGCAAGGTTATGGCAACCTGGTTGATGGAGTTGAAGTAAGGAACGGTTTTTCCGGAAGCAAGGTCGAGCAGTTTCCCGGCAAAGTAGGGAAACGATAACATAGTGCCGCTGGACAAGGCCAGGCAAATGAGCCCGAAAATAAACAGGCGTTTGTGCGGCCACATAAACCGGAAGATGCCCAGCAATTTCTTCAACGTCCCGGAGGTGAGGGCCCGTTTTTCTTCGGGCTGTAGCGGTTCTGAAATTGGTCTTC
>JALOMI010000101.1 GCA_025455465.1 Cyclobacteriaceae bacterium
CATGCTTGAGGCAAACCTGCGCATCAGCCGTGGAGAGTTTGAAATGGCGATTGCTCTCCTGCAGAAAATACTAAACGAATATCCGGAAGATGTACTGGCCGATGATGCCTTTTTCCTCCAGGGTGAAATCTATGAGAAACACCTGTTCGATCGCGATAAGGCCATGGAAATTTACCGGGCATTTCTAGACCGTTTTCCGGGAAGTGTGTACGCCTTTGAAGCCCGCAAGCGCTTCCGCATTCTTCGGGGTGATTTTGTGGAGCAGCCCCAGCTTTGATCGGCTTATTCCAAAAAACCTTCAACAATTTACCCGGCATTAACGGGATCATCTGATTCCATTCACGGATCAGATAGTACAGTTCACTCCGGCCAACCGTCTATTCACTCCAGGTCACGTATCCTTTTGGGTAGCTTAAGCGGTTTAATGAATGTTTAAACATTGAAATCACAAACTAAACATTCATCATGAAACCAAATCAAAACCCGATGACGCAATGGCTTTCCGGATTGAAGGCCATGGCCCTTGCGCTGGTAGTTGCCGTGTTGGCGCTGACCGGCTGCAACGATGACTCCGACAACAACGCTCAGCCTACTGAGACCATTGTTGCCCTCGCTCAAGGTAACCCGAACCTCTCAACCCTGGTAACAGCATTAACGAAGTATCCTGACCTGGTATCAACCCTGAACGGCAGCGGCAATTTCACGGTATTCGCACCGACCAATGCTGCCTTCACCAGCCTGTTGACAGCTATTGGCCAGCCCAACCTGGACGAAATTCCTGAAGATGTATTGCGTGAAATTCTGCTTTACCACGTAGTTACCGGCAATGCCGTATTGTCTACACAACTGATAAACGGTGATGTACCGGCCGCGAACGGAGATCCGATCAGCGTTAATATTTCCAGCGGTGTACGCTTGAACAACTCAGCCAATGTAGTTGCTGCCGATGTGCGCGCATCAAATGGTGTTGTGCATGTGGTGGATGCTGTACTGGTTCCCCCGGCTATGCGTCCGATCATCGCCACCATTGTTGCCCCTGCTTTCTTCAACCGCCAGTTCACTACCCTGGTAGCGGCTATTCGTGCGGCTTCTCCGGAAATTCTTACTGCGCTGTTGAGCCCTGAAAGGAAAACATTGTTCGCCCCGACCAACGCAGCTTTTGCTGCAGCAGGAATTACATCGCTGCCCGATCGTGCAACACTGGATGCCGTGCTGACCTATCATGTGCTGGCCGGAGAAGTAAGGGCCGCTGATATCACCAACGGCTCATCATCGGCACAAACCCTGGGCGGAGGCAGAATCTACCTGAGCAAAGGCAGCAACGGTGTATTTATCAACGGTACTTCCCAGGTAACGACTACGGACATCGGGGCATCCAACGGAGTGGTCCACATCATCAACCGCACACTGATTCCTCCCACGCAAACAATTGCCCAGATTGCCGTAGCAGCATCTACTTCCGGCACACCTGAATTTACTCAACTGGTAGCTGCGGTGGTGAAAGTTCCTGCGATTCTGGAAGCAGCCGGTGCCCCAGGCAACCTGACCTTGTTCGCCCCGACTGATGCCGCTTTCCGTGCTCTATACGCTTCATTTAGCGTGAATTCAATGGATGAACTGGAAGCAAAAATCGGAAACGCCAATCTGGCAAAAGTATTACAGCACCACATTGTAGGAGCCCGCGTATTTTCTACCGATTTGTCCAGCGGTTCCGTACCGACTTTGAATCAGGAGCTTACGGTCAATGTATCCAACCTGACGATTACAGACGCCAGCAGCAGCACACCTGCGGCTAACCTGGTGCGCGCATCACTGAATATCCACGCCACCAATGGTGTTATTCACGTGATCGACAAAGTACTTCTTCCCAATTTATAATTGGTGAGGTTGTAGGTGAGGGTAGAGGAGTCCTGTCGCAAGGCGGACTCCTCTTTTGTATCCATGATTTCGTAGCTTCGGTTAAATTTCTGCCCTGTGTTTAAGGTTCGTTACCGCTACTTCTTCATCCTCCTGCTGGGGATTTACTCCTTCCTGAACATCCGCTATACGGTTGGGGATAAACTCTTTGACTTTGAGGTACCCCTCTTTGCGCTGTTTCTGGTTCTTACCCTGGTGGTGCTGGGCATCTGGGAGTTAAATCGTCTGGCGGAAATCAAGCTGCCTGTAATTCAATCCCGACTCCAACACAAAGTCCATCCCCTCATCACGCTGTTCATCATTAGTGTGCTGAATGTGGCCGTTACCTGTTTTGTAGTGATGGAGGCACTCTATCCGTTTCTCGGCCTTCCTATTCGGATCGAGACATCGCACCTCACCTTATTGATGGCTTTTGGGTTTCGGGTCAACCTCTTTTTGAACTGCATCAACGCCATCGTATACTATATGGACCGGCTGAAGAAAACCCAGCTGGAAGCCGAGCAGCTGAAAAAAGAATCCATCGAAGCACAGTTTGAAGCCCTGCGCAACCAGATTAATCCCCACTTTTTATTTAACTGCTTCAACGTATTATCCACCCTGGTGTATAAAGATGCAGACACCTCGGCAAAATTTATCGACCAGCTTTCGAAGGTATATCGTTACCTGCTGTACAACCAGGATAAAAAAGTGGTGCCGCTGAATGAAGAACTGGAATTCATCGAATCCTACCTCTACCTGTTGAAGATCAGGTTCGGAGATAATTTCATTGTGCAGACCGCCATCGACCCGGAGAGCAAGAAATATTATATCGCTCCGGCCGTACTGCAGATGCTGGTTGAAAACGCCATCAAGCACAATGTGGTATCGCGTAAAAATCCGCTGCAGATAGCCATTACGTCAGCCAACAGCACTCTTATCGTCAGCAACAACCTGCAGGAAAAACCGGTGAAGGAAGAGTCTTCCCGGCTGGGATTAAAAAACATTCAGAGCCGATATGTGTTTTTAAGCCATAAGCAGGTAGTAATTGAAAAGACAGCCAATGACTTTTCGGTGAAAATACCGCTGCTGGAGATAACCGCTGCATGAAAGTACTTATTGCCGAAGACGAACCCCTGGCCGCAGAACGGCTCTCATCTCTGCTTCACGAGTGCCATGAGGCAGTGACAATTACGGATTGTGTAGACAGCGTGGAGGGATTGGCCGGCCACTTTAATTCAGGACAAAACCCGGATTTACTGCTCCTGGATATCGAATTATCTGACGGCAAAAGTTTTGAGGCATTCAACAAAGCTACCATCAATACACCGGTCATATTTACCACGGCTTACGACCAGTATGCGTTGCAGGCATTCCGACATTTTGGAATCGATTATTTGCTGAAGCCCATTCAGAAAACCGAACTGCAAAAAGCGCTTGACAAATTCCAGAAAATGACAAACCCGGGTCAGGCTCTGAGCCGGGAAGAGGTTTCCGTGCTTCGCCAATGGGTACAGAAAAATTCAAAATCGTACCGCGAGCGGTTTCTCATCAAGGCCGGAAACAAACTGCAGTTCAAAACATCCGGTGATGTGGCGTACTTCTATGCTGACGGAAAATCCGCATACCTGGTGAGCTACAAAGAAAATCGCAAATACCTTATTGACCATACCCTTGAGGAGCTTGAAGGAGTGCTCGATCCATCAAGCTTCTTTCGTATAAGCCGCAAATTTATTGTACACGTTCAGGCCATCGCAGAAGTGAAAGGATTGATCAGCTCGCGGGTGGAGGTGAAACTCTCACAGCCTGTGGAGCATGAATTATCCGTTAGCCGCGACCGTGTCGCTGCATTCAAAAATTGGCTGAATCAATAAGTCAAAGTACCTTTGTACGGGTTTAGATTTATGCGATTTCCGACAATCATAATACTGTTTTTATTAAGCCCGGTGCTGTATGCCCAGGAAATTCCCTCCGCCAGCCTCGACTCACTGAAGCAGGAAATACTTCGCCTGCGTGCTGATGTTGACCAGATACAATTCAACCTGGAAACCTCGCAGAAGAAATTCAAGAAAGGCATAGTTGTTGCCACAATTGGTTACTCGGTAACTATAGCAGGCGGTCTGATGCTGGGCAGAAAATACGATGAACTGGGCAAAGTGCTGCTGGTAACAGGAGGCATCACCGGTATTACCGGAACATTTATGATGGTAGACGCTTATAAGTACCTCACCCGTAAAAACAGACCCGCTGCTTATCAGCAGCGCAAATGATGCCACTTACAGGCAGTATGCTCGACTGAACCCTGAATAGGTCACTTTATCGGTTAGGCGCTTTAGCCGCGCCTTTTTCGAGCGGCTTATCGGGCAGGTGGCAAATCCGTACCCAAATGGCCGTATGGCGCCTCGGCCTGGCAACGTTTTTACATCAGCCCGGAGAATTGTTAGCGGAAATAGTAAACTGTACCGTTCAATTACCGAAAGTACTGCGCGTTGGGCTAACTCAAACGATTGAATCACTCCCGTTACGCGAACAGATGCCGGGTGAATCCAAATTGATCACCAGCTTGTCCTATGATTTTAGCGGAAACATTCTTCCGAAAAGACAGTAAGTTGAGAAGACTCCCTATACGTATGGTATATGAAGAGGCTCCATAAGGGGAAAGTAATTCAGTCGGACCTGAAACAGCCCCGATTATTTACCGGCAACTGGCTGTTATGATGAGAACAGGGCCGGATGCAAGCCAGAAGTAAATGCAATCAGCATAACGACATTGACAATTGCTTTGTAAATTTGCAACTCTTTAACAAGCACGGAAGATGAAGTTTGAGAAGATTCACAACAAGGGACGGGCGCAGTTATTTGATAATCCTTACCTGGAGATGCTGACAAAGGCACATCCCCTGGTTATCTGGGGCATGTACATCCCGATCATTTCCTACATGCTGTACTATGGCAGCGCGCATCTTGAATTCAGTGCAGGCCGCATAGCACTCACCTTTTTTGGCGGCATGTTTTTCTGGAGCTTTTTCGAATACATTGCACATCGCTTTATTTTCCACCTGATACCCGAGACTGAAAGCACACGGAAGATTGTTTACATCATGCACGGCAATCACCATGAATATCCGCGAGACAAAGAACGGCTTTTCATGCCACCGGTACCCAGTTTGATTATCGCCTCAACCATCTTCGGACTGATGTACCTGATTATCGGAACGAATGCCGTTGTCTTCTTTCCGGGATTTATGCTGGGCTACCTGATTTACGGCAGTATGCACTACGCCATTCATGCCTGGAATCCGCCCTTCAAATGGATGAAACCGCTGTGGCGCAACCACCACATGCACCATTACAAAAATGAGCATCAGGGTTTCGGGGTGAGCTCCACCCTGTGGGATCATGTCTTCGGAACGATGTTCGATCTGAAGCATGAAAAGGACGACAAGGAGAAGGTGAAAGAACTGATGTACCAGGATTAATTCCCTGCTTCTTTCCTTCGGGCTTCGCTGATCATCAGAAACTCAGCGACATTTTCAGTATCCATCATGCCCACCAGCTGACCACCTTGAAATACTGGCGCTGCGGCTTTGCGCAACGTCTGCATCTGTGACCATGCCGTTTCGAGGGGAGCATTTACATCCAGGCTGATAAAATCACGGCTCATGGAGGTTTCCACGGCTTCCTGGCTTTTTCCTTCACGCAAAGCTTTGATGATTTCATCCCGGCTTAAGGTGCCAACCACCTGCCCGCCATCGGCAACAATGAAGTTCCGGTTTTGCGTTGCCAGCAGCTGATCGGAGCTGTACTCGATCGTATCTGTAGGCTTGAGCAAGGGCACTTCGCGCATCAGGGCATGGGCTACTGTATATCCGGTTAGCAGGGATTTGGCTTCGGCATATTGTGCTTCTGCCTGGGCTCCGAGGAAAATGAAAAGCCCGATGAAGATCAGGAACGGGTTATAGAAAAATCCGATGAACACAAAGCCAACGGCCAGCAGCTGACCAACCGAAGCGGCTATTCGTGTAGCCACATGCCGTTCAAACTTAAATGACAGCAAGGCGCGGAAGACACGCCCACCGTCCATCGGGAATGCGGGTATCAGGTTGAATACAGCCAGCCAGATGTTCACCACCATCAGGGAAAACAAAAAGTTATGATGGCTCAGACGGGTCAAGTCAAGGCTTTGAATCGTCTCAGGGTTTGGCTGGATGATCACAAAGATGACGGAGGAGATAACAATGTTTACCAGCGGGCCGGCCAGGGCAACCACCAATTCTTCTTTCGGTTTTTCCGGGATACTTTCCAGCTGAGCGAGGCCTCCAATCGGCAGCAGGGTGATGTTTCGCGTTTTGATGTGGTAACGTTTGGCCGCAAGCGCATGCCCCAGTTCATGAAAAGTAACACAGGCAAACAACGTGAGGATAAAAAGCACGCTCCAGATAATATCGATGGCGCCCATGCCCTGACGAAGATTGATGTAGACAATCCAGCCGATGAGGATGAGAAACGTCCAGTGAACAAAAATCTGTATGCCGGCTACGCGGCCAAGGGAAAGGGAATACTTCATGACTTGAAGTAACAACAGTCAAGGCATGAATACCATGATATCCATCACCCTGCAGACGGATTAATAAACTGATTTATGGCATGGTTCACCGCCTCCGGCTGTTCAATGCTGGAGCTGTGCCCCGCACTGTGTATAACCTCCAGCACGGATCCGTTAATCTGCTTATGAATGCGGTGTGATTTTTCAGGCACCGTAGCCAGGTCTTCATCCCCCACGATGATTAAAGCAGGAATAGTAATATCCTTCAGCTCAGGAAATACACTGTTGCGGTTAATGACACCATCTACACAACGAGTAATTGTTTTTTTCAGGTTGAGGATATGATTGCGCCATTGGTTTCGCTCAGATTCCCGTTCAGGATCATTCAGGAAGGTTTGCCCGAACATGATGGGCATAATTTTGTTGATGATGGGTTTGCTGCCCGCCATGCTGAAAATAAGGTTCAGAATTTTGTATTTGAGTTTGTTCGGCTCCGGGTCGGCCGAAGTGTCCATCAGCGTCACACTCTTCAGGAGTTGTGGTTTGCGTGCTGCCAGGCGCATGCCGATGAACCCGCCCATGCTCAGCCCCACAAAATGTACCGGCCCGAGCTGAAGGTTTTCAATCAGTGCTGCTGCATCGAGGTACAGACTGTCCATGTCGTAACCACCTTCAGTCACTTCGCTTTGCCCTTGTCCGCGGTGGTCGTAAGCAATGCACCGGTAACGGGATTTGAAAAAATCAATCTGTGCCCGGAACATTTCGGAAGACATGAGGAGGCCGTGTGAAAATACAATCGTCTCCGGACCGCTGCCCTCATCAATATAATGAAGGCTGGCATTGTTGCAGTTAACGAAAGGCATAATGTAATTAGGTTGTATTCCAAAAGATAACAGACCAGCACCGCACAGCCAAGCAGATTGTATAAATCCCCCCTGGTATAACACGATTGATTCTTGTAGAAGGAAATGGTTACATTTCCTGACACATTACCTGAACCGTATGATCCGATTCGCCATCCTCATGGTTTTACTGCCGGTTATTTCCCTGGCGCAATCCAGCATCAAAGCCCTCGTGGGCGGAACTCTTATTGACGGCTATGGCGGAAAGCCTCTCCAGAATTCGGTAGTCCTTATTGAAGGAGAGCGCATCAAGGCAATCGGCACAGTTGGCGCCATTGAAATCCCCAAAAACGCAGAAGTTATTTCTACTGAGGGCATGAGTGTGATGCCGGGTTTATGGGATATGCACGTGCACCTGATGATCAACGGGCACAGCGATTATACGCATTGGGATAAAACGTATCTCAAGCAGGCGAAGGATGTGATCATGCCCGCTTCGGCCCACCAGTTACTTTTGGCCGGAGTAACCAGCGCGCGTGACCTCGGTGGCCCGCTGGAACCCAGCTTATCGGTACGTGATCGCATCAACAACGGAGAAATACCGGGACCCACCATGTACATGAGCGGACCCTTCATACAACATGAACCCTATCCCGGCACGGCAGAATTCCGCTGGGGCGTGAAGGGGGAAGCGGATGCGCGCGCCAAAGTACAGCGCCTGGCCAAAGCGGGGGTGAACTGCATCAAACTCATCGACCAGGATGAAATGACCGAAGCGGAATACCTGGCTGTTGTCGATGAAGCTCATAAATGGAAACTGAAAGTGGTGGCCCATGCACACCGGCCCGATGAAATCCGCAGAGGTTTAAAAGCCGGAGTGGATTGTTTTGAACACACCGGTCTTGCGGCAGCACCGGAATATCCGGCTGATATCATCGCCATGGTAAAAGAGCGTACGGCCAAGATGAACCTCGGCCCGTTGTTCTGGACACCTACCGTGGAAGGGCTTTATAATTATGAATATGTGCGCGACAATCCCGAGCACCTCGACAACACCAGCTGGCATCTCGGCCTGCCCGACTCCATTATCCGCGACATCAAGGAATCGATTAAGTATCCCGGCAGGCTTTCTTACTTCGGACTCAATCCGTTGCGCAAGCCAACGCTCGAGAAAAAAATCAACCAGCTGAAGGAAGCCGGTGTGGTGTTGCTCATCGGCACCGACAGCGGCATACCGATGAAGTTCCACAGCCAGAGCACCTGGAACGAACTGGATGTATGGGTGAATAAGTTCGGCTTCGACCCGATGTACACCATCCGCGCAGCCACTTACTGGCCGGCCGTGGCCATGGGTGTGGAAAAAGATTTCGGCACCATCAGCGAAGGCAAGTATGCCGATATCATTGCCGTGAAAGGGGATGTGCTGCGCCACATGGCATTACTGCAGCGCGTGGATATGGTGATCAAGAAAGGTAAGCGGTATAAGTAGCGCCTGATGACCAGAAGAGCCTGATAAAGATCACTGCCCTCTTCGTCAAATAATTCCAAAGAACGCTGTAGCTTTCTGTGAATTGCTGCGCTTGCTTGAAGCTAAGTTATAAAATCCTGATCGGTGTTTTTGTTGTTCTTGCCGGAGCAACGACACTCATTCATTTTCAGGCAAGGAATATCCTCATCAGCCTGATTGAGTCCGGCACGGACGGAAAGGTAAAGATCAGTATCGGCAGCATGTGGCTGTTGCCGCACAAGAACAGCATCAGCCTGAAGAATATCGAAGTGCTGTTTACCGACCCATCCGGTACAAGCTACAAGAAAACAAAATTCAACAGCCTTTTCATTGATGTGGCCTCACTGAAGGATTTCCTTTCAGGGGGAACACTGGAAGTTGAAATGCTCGAATGCCGGGGTGGGGAGATTATCATTTTCAAGGAAGCACAGGCTGTTGACGATACCGAACAGGGTATTTCCATTACGTTGGCGGAGATCTTTGAAAAGCTGAAAAATGATGCTGGCCGCTTCAACATACGTGATATCATCCTGGCCGATATTTCACTCCACCTGCTGCACGGTAAAGACAAGCCGGCCACCTCCATTACCGGGATGAATTTTCGCGCGCATGAACTCTACCTCAGCGCAGACACCCTGTTGCAGCGCAAGCCGCTGATTGAATTTAGTTTTCCAAAACAGGCCATAGAATTCAGCAAAGACATCAACCTGTCATTCGATACGGTTTTTTTCACTACCCGGGAGAATGCCTTCCAGGTGAACAACCTGGACATTCAGCATTCACCTCCCGGCACCAGTAACTCCATCCGCATCCATTCCGAAAAAGCACGTATTGCCCGTGCGGATTTTGAATCGTTGTACACGAAAGGCGTGGTGATCATCGACTCGGTTATTTTAACAAATACCCGTGTGGATGTTGCCTGGAACTTAAAATCCCGCGACCCGGATCAGGCGGAAAATGAAAAAGAGAAATCGGCCCTTGTGGGCTTTCGTATTAACAACGTGCTGGTGAACCAGCTAGCATCCGATTTAATCCTGCGAAATGCTGACAGCGAAAATACATTTCATCTGGGTGATGCTTACATGCACATCGACCGGTTGGTACATCAGCCAGACTCAACCCGTGTATTTTCAGCAGAAGATTTCGATGTGCGTGTAGCCCGATACAGCACGTTCCTTAGCGAGCAGCACAGACGGGTGAGTTTTGATACCATCCGCCTGCAAAAGCAGGGCTTGTCATTATTGAATTTCCGGCTGGAGGAGGAGGGTAGCAAAGAACCCATGCTGGAGACACCTGCTTTTGAACTGAAGGCACTGGACTGGAACACCTTGCTAGAAGAAAGAAGGTTGGTTGCCAGGGAGGCAATCGTGAAATCTCCGGTGCTGCGGTTAACCATCAAACCCAAACAGGATGAAGACAAAGGCGTAGAATTGGAAGCCCTTCACAAACTTTTGCAGATGGAAGTCTTCACCCTGACGGATGCCACCGCTGTTATTCAGTGGCCGGAGCAGCAGACCACCGTTACGCTATCTGGTCTTTATGCTTCCGTTTTTGTAGATGATATCATGAAAGCAACAACCGTTTCGAAGATGGCAGAGGCTGTAACCCTTTTATCCATACAGCAGGCCAGTG
>JALOMI010000102.1 GCA_025455465.1 Cyclobacteriaceae bacterium
AAGAATTATACGGTGAAGAAGCGCCTATGTATCACCTGGCTCGCATCGAACAAGCCAACTTCTTTCTGGATTATACCAACAAGATTGAAGAAGCCGGCAAAATCTACACCGACAGCTATGTAAATAAAGTATCTAAAGAAATTCACCTAAAACACAAAGACCACCTGATCATTCTTAGCCACCTGGCCAATTACTACGAATTAACAGACCGGTTCAACACGGCTTCTGAAACACTGTCTAAAGCTTCGGATGCTGCCCGTGTTAAATTCGACAGTGAAGACCCGGCCTTTGCCATCGCCTTGAACCAACAGGCCAAACTGCGCATCAAGCTGGGTGATTATGAAAAAGCCGAGGCAGACATCAACCGGGCCATCACCGTTTTCGAACTGAAGAAAAATCAGCAACCGCGCTGGCAACAGGACTACATCAACACCATTGAAACCCAGGCGAAGTTATATGGCATTAAAGGTCTATTCGATGAAGCACAGGCCAACCTCGACCGCACGGCCAAAATGATTGCCAAATCAAAAACCAAAATTGATAATGAACTTTCCACTGCAGAAGAACTTTCAAGTCTACTGATTCAACTGGGGGCTTATTCCAGAACCAATCTGTTGCTGGATAAGCTGATTCCAGAATACGTTCGTATTTATGGCAACAACTCCGTTCGGTTAATTGATCCGTACGTAAACCGGGGGAAAATTCTGCTTGCGCGCGGTGACTATACTGAAGCCGAGCGAACGGCTATTCAGGCTAATCAAATAGCCTTGCTTACCTACGGAGAGCTGTCCACCAAAACGGCCGGCACACAGCGCCTGCTTAGCGACATTTACTACAGCCTCGGGGATTATGATAAGGCCGAAGATAACATCCGTAAAGCATTGAGCAGCCAGGAGAAACAATTTGGGCGTAACCACGTAGAAGTAGCACGTTCGTTATCACAACTGGCACTGATTAAATTTTATGATGGTGATGACAGGAAACTCATTGAACAGCTAATGATCGAAGCACGCGATATCATCGCCAGCCGGTTAGGAAAAGATAATCCGCAATACGCAGAAATACTTAAAAACTTCGCACAGCTGTATATCAGCGATAAACGTTACGATCTTGCCTTCAATTCACTGGCCATTGCAGAAAGTATTTGGGTGCAGAAAGCCGGTGCCAAGAACAACATCAACCTGGCGAGCATCTACATGCTCACCGGTGATGTATACTATCAGATGAAAAACTATTCGAAAGCAGAAGAATTTTACAACAAATCACGTACACTTTACGAAAAGAACTTCAGCATCACCCATCCGGAATATGTGCGCGCTGTTTCCCGTCTCAGTAAAGTGCACTACATGCAGAAAGATTACAAGAAAGCCAAGCAGCGCATTGAGGAAGCCTTAAACAACTATGAAAGCTTCATCAAGCAATTCTTCCCGGCACTCAGCGAACGTGAAAAAGCCAAATACTGGAATACCATCAAGAGCGATTTCGAATTTTACAACACGCTTGCATTCAGTCAGTTGGAAGATTTTCGCGACCTGGGCATCAAGGTATACAACTACCAGTTACTCACCAAAGCTTTGCTGTTAAGTTCATCGATCAAGATTCGTGAGCGCATCATGAACAGCACCGATGACAACCTGAAATTCCAGTTCAACCAGTGGGTGGAAAAGAAGGAAATGCTCACCCTCGCTTTATCACTCAGCCCTGCCCAGTTAATGGAGAACGGTATTGATCAGAATGCCCTCCGTACAGAAGTAGAACGGCTGGAAAAAGACCTTAGCCAGCGCTCGGAACTCTTCGGCCAGAGTTTTGAAAACAAGCGCATCACCTTTGAAGAGGTGAAAAAATCACTTAAGGCAAATGAGGTCGCTCTGGAGATTGTGCGTTACCGCCACTTCGATCATGTGTTTACAGACTCCGTAATCTATGCCGTGCTTGCGATAAAGAATGATTCCCGCAGGCCGGAAGTCATACTGATGGCTAACGGCAAGCATCTGGAAGGACGCTATTTCCGCTATTTCAACAATACCATTCAGGCCCGGGTTAAAGACGAAAACTCCTACCGGGTTTACTGGGAGCCCATTCAGCAAAAAATCGGTAACCCTACAACCATCTACCTCTCGGCTGATGGCGTGTATAACCAGATCAACCTGGAGTCAATTGCTGCTCCTGACGGACGATACATTATGGATAACGCCAATATTGTCTACATCAGCAACACCAAAGACCTTTACCTGCAACGGGTAAAATCACGCGCCATGGCTCAGAACAACGCAGCCATGTTTGGCAACCCCGCCTTCTATTTAACTCCATCAGGCAGGAGATCCATTCCTCCCCTACCAGGCACGGAACGCGAAGTAAACCAGCTGCAATACCTGCTTAGTCAAAAAGGATGGAAAACTGAGCAATTCCTGGAACAGAAAGCAACCGAAGAGCAGATCAAGGAAGTCAACAGTCCGCGGATTTTTCACATCGCCACGCACGGCTTTTACCGCCCAAGCTACACGATACGCCTGGAAGATGAAATGAAAGGAAACGAAGCAGAGCTATCCAAAAACCCATTAATGCGTAACGGCCTTCTGCTGAAGGGCGCTGGCGACCTGCTGGAGAAAACCGAATTCAACTTCAATATGGAAAACGGTATCCTCACTGCTTATGAAGCGATGAACCTGAACCTCGACCAGACCGACCTGGTGGTGCTGAGCGCCTGTGAAACCGGCTTGGGCGACCTGGAATCCGGTGAGGGTGTGTACGGTCTGCAGCGTGCTTTCCTCGTTGCCGGAGCAAGAGTGTTGGTGATGAGTATGTTTAAAGTAGATGATGAAGCCACACAGAAACTCATGCTGAAGTTTTACCAGAAATGGCTCAATACCAACAACCTGCGGCAGAGTTTCACCGATGCTAAAAAGGAATTGCGGGAAGAATATCCAGATCCTTATTACTGGGGCGCCTTTATGATGATTGGATTAGATATCTGACCTGTTCCTGTCTGACTCATTGAATTCATCTATTTTAAAGCAGGCACTAGGCAAAAAAGCAGCAGACAATTCGCCTGTTGCTTACTTTTAGACTAACGAAAAGTTACAATCCCTTTAAATCATCGGGAACTGAATCCTGAACGCTTGCTATGAATGATCACAGGGCAACATGGATGTTCTTTGCAGCCGTGATGATAATCACATCCTGCAGTTCACCTTTCTTTGCCTGCCCGGATAATTATGAACCAGTTTGCGGAAGCGATGGCAAAACGTATGGAAACAGCTGCTACGCGAAACAGAACGGAATCAGGAAATTTACCGAGGGAACATGCCCGATCATGCGCGATGGCGTCATCCGCGACCATACTCCGGATTGCGGATTTACGCTGTTAGTAGACAAAGACGAATACAACCCATCTGAACTAGCCCAGGCCTTTCAGCAAGATGGCCTTGAGGTAAGGGTAATATTCCGAAGTTTTTCTGAATACGTAATTTGCCAATCGGAAGGTATACAACTTCAGACTATTGAAATTGTCACCATTGACAGGAAGTAATTACATGCAGCGTATCTTGCGCCTCAGATTTTTGTATTCACATGAAAGCTTTTGCCAGCGATAATTACTCGGGTGTTCACCCTGCCATTATGGAAGCCCTTCACCGGGCTAATACAGAACATATGGGATCTTACGGATCAGATCCGGTAACGGATCGAGCCGTTAAAAAATTCAGAGATTATTTTGGCAATGATATCGAGGTTTTTTTTGTTTACAATGGCACAGGCGCCAATGTGCTCGCACTCAACGCAGCCACGCAATCGTTCAATTCTATTATCTGCTCCGACCTTGCCCATATCAACGTGGATGAATCCACAGCACCGGAAAAATTCACAGGATGCAAACTCGTAACCCTTCCAACCATAGATGGTAAAATCTATCCCGAACAAGTGGAGCATCGGATACAGCGCATGGGCGACCAGCATCATCCGCAAGCAAAAGTGATTTCCATTTCTCAGTCCACAGAATACAGCACTGTGTATTCTGTTGAAGAAGTGAAAGCATTATCTGTTGTAGCTAAAAAGTATAACCTCTACCTGCACATGGATGGCGCCCGCATCAGCAATGCAGCGGTGAGTCTCGGAAAATCATTCCATGAATTTACGGTCGATGCCGGTGTAGATATACTGTCCTTTGGCGGCACCAAAAACGGGATGATGTTCGGGGAAGCAGTGATTTTCTTCAACCGCGACCTGGCGCGGTATTTTTATTTCCAGCGCAAGCAAGGCATGCAGCTTCACTCCAAGATGCGCTTCATCAGTGCCCAGTTTGAAGCCCTGCTATCTAATGATTTATGGAAACGTAATGCGGAACACAGCAACCGTATGGCCAAATTGCTGGAACACGGCCTTCGGCAAATACCCCAAATCAAAATAACCCAACAAGTAGACGGCAATGGTGTATTTGCCATCATCCCGAAAAAAATCACCGAAGCCCTGCAGGAAGAAATGTATTTCTATGTCTGGAACGAGCACACCAATGAATGCCGCTTAATGTGCTCATTTGATTCGAAGGAGGAAGAGATTGCGAATTTTATCAGGAAAGCAAAACAACTTCTTGAAGCCTGATCAACGCTTCAAAAACTTATATGTTCCCCTGAAATTGCTTTGTTCATCACGAAGAGCAACCAGATAGTAGCCGGAGGAAAAATCTTTTACGCGAATGCGGATGTGGTGTTCATCAATAATTTCCGGTTCAACATAAACTTCGTTGCCAATGATATTATAGAGTGCCACCTTAACTTTATTGGCCCGCAGGTGGTCGAGGTTGATATCGATGTAATCAAAAGCCGGATTGGGATAAACTGAAACGGATTGAGCCAGCGTCCGTTCCTGCAGCATAACTCCCTCTTCACGCACCTGTGCCAGCACGGCAGAGGCAGCAAACAGCAGAATAAAGAAGGAAGTAATGAAACGCATACATTCAGATTACGCAAAACCCGAACCAAATGTTCGGACGCTGCTACCATTAGATGCAAAAACGAGGCAAAAAGTTTAAAAACCGGGCAAAAAATCAGGTGAGTTGACGGAAACAGTCGTTTAGCTGCACAATAAGATCAGAGGCAGTCATGCCCCGTATGCCTTGTTGTCGGGCTACAGCATCACCGGCCATGCCATGAAGCCATACCCCCAGCCGGGCTGCTTCTGCCGGTTCATAGCCCTGTGCCAGCAAAGCCGTCAGTATGCCGGTCAGTATATCCCCCATGCCTCCGGTAGCCATGCCTGGATTGCCCGTGTTATTGAAACAGATAGTACCATCGGGCGTAGCAATGGATGTGTATGCTCCTTTCAGGACAACATTAACCTGATGTGCTTTAGCAAATGCCCGCTGCATCTCCAGTTTTTCGAAATCATTTGTCCATTCTCCGGCCAGTCGTGCGAATTCACCCGGATGAGGCGTGAGAATACTTTGCGGTGGGATGATGTGCAGCAGCTCGCGGTTTGCTGCTATCAGGTTCAGCGCATCCGCATCGAGGACAACGGCATCATTACAGTTTTCCAGCATGGTACGTAGTGCTTTTAAAGTATCCGGATCCTGCCCTAAACCAGGACCGATACCAACCGCATTAAAAGCTTGCAGCAGCGGTGCACCGGTGAAGCAGGCGTACGATGGATCCACCGACACCATGGCTTCCGGCACAGCCGATTGTAAAATGGTGTAACCGCATTGCGGCACATGCACTGTAAGCAAACCGGTGCCCGTTCGTAAAGCCCCCCGGGCCGCCAGCACGGCCGCACCCATCTTGCCGTAACTGCCGGCAATAAGTAATGCCTTGCCACGGATACCCTTGTGATCAAACTTGTGCAAGGGCTTGATGAGCCTGCTGATGCTCTTGCGGGTCAGCATAAAATTTTCAGTTTCCATGGCAATGGCTCCTTCCCGGCTCAACCCGATGTCCACTACATGCCATTCACCCACATACTCCACATTCTCTGCTAGTAAAAAAGCCAGTTTGGGTGCATGAAAAGTTACTGTATGATTTGCTCTCAGAATTGAACCGGATGAGGGTGCATCAGCGAGCAAACCGGAAGGGATATCTACTGCGATGCGCAAGGCTTGAGACCGGTTCAAACACTCAATAACCTGCTGATAAATTCCTTCTAAAGAGCGTGATAAACCGGAACCAAATAAAGCATCAACCAGTACGGTGCAGTCATTGAATGCATCCTCGTTAACTGATGAAGAGATTTCAACCGGAACAATGCGCTCCGGCAAACGATTAAGGTTTAATGCAAAGTCTTCCGATTCAGGTGCACCTCCCCGTACAATCCAGACCTTCACAGTATAATCCCAGCCGGCCAGCAGGCGCGCAATGCCCAATCCGTCTCCACCGTTGTTTCCTGTGCCGCAGATAATGCCGACCGTTTCTGACGGATCGATTGCACCCGTAAACCAGCTGCAAAACGCTTTGCAGGCGCGTTCCATCAGGTCAATAGAAGCCACCGGTTCGTGTTGAATGGTATACTGGTCGAGTGCACGGATTTGTATGGTATTCAGTATCCGGATCATGCGCAACAGGTTTTCATCGAAGGCATCGTTAATCGAAATTTCGCTATTCCCATGAATCTTTTGGCAGTCGCAAACCTGATATTAATCATTTTGCTGCGAATGAAAAGGTAGTAATATCATCCCGATTGTTGACCCTTGCCATCCTCTCATGCAAGGCCCTTTTCTTCAATCTTAAACACGATTATTATCCGATCTGATTATGAGTACAACCTTAGAACAACCTAAAAAAACTACGCAGGAACTGGAGAAAGTGGTTATCCGGTTCGCTGGCGACTCCGGTGACGGAATGCAGCTGACCGGCTCGCAATTCAGTTTTACCTCCGCCCTGTGGGGTAACGACCTCGCCACCTTCCCCGACTACCCCGCTGAAATCCGGGCACCACAGGGAACCGTGGAAGGCGTTTCCGGATTCCAGGTGCAGATCGGTAAGATCGACATTTATACTCCGGGGGATGAAGCCGATGTGCTGGTGGCTATGAACCCGGCAGCCCTTAAATCAAACCTGAAGTTTGTTCGCAAGGGAGGAAACATCGTGGTAGACCTTGATTCTTTTGATGACCGCAACATTCAAAAGGCCGGCTTTGTCATTAACCCCCTTGAAGACGGAACACTCACCGACTACAACGTAGTTGAGGCTCCGATATCTTCCCTGACCAAAACTGCGCTGGAAGGACTACAGCTCGATAACAAAAGCATCATGCGATCGAAAAATATGTTTGCGCTCGGCATGATGTACTGGCTGTTCGATCGTTCGTTGAAGGAAACGGAAAAGTATATTGAAGATAAGTTCAAAAAATCACCCGCCCTGGCCGAAGGCAATAAGCGTGCGCTCAATGCCGGCTTCCACTATGCCGAAACTATTGAAGCGCTTCCGGCCATGTATAAAGTGCCTCCGGCACAAATTGAAAAAGGACTATACCGCCACGTATCGGGCAACGTAGCAACAGCCTGGGGTCTGATGGCGGCCAGTGAGCGTATGGGGCGCAAACTCTTTTTGGGTTCCTACCCGATCACACCGGCATCGGAAATATTGCATGAACTGTCGCGCCACAAAAATCTGGGCGTAATCACCATGCAGATGGAAGACGAAATCGCTGCTGTTTGTTCATCCATTGGCGCCAGCTATGCCGGTCTCATGGGCGTAACTACGTCTTCAGGCCCCGGCCTGGCCTTAAAAGGTGAGGCCATCGGTTTAGCCGTGATGGCAGAGTTGCCATTAGTCATTGTTGATGTACAACGCGGTGGCCCGTCCACTGGTCTGCCTACTAAAACCGAACAAGCCGACATCAACATTGCGGTATATGGCAGAAACAGCGAGAGCCCAGCCGTGGTCCTTGCAGCGAGCACACCGGCCAACTGCTTCGACTTTGCCTACATGGCCGCGAAAATTGCTGTTGAGCATATGACCCCGGTAATTCTGTTAACCGATGGTTACCTGGCGAACGGTTCAGAGCCCTGGAAATTTCCGCATACGGCCGATATGCCTTCGATAACCATACCTGAGCCGAAAAAGGAAAATGGAGTGTACTATGCCTATGTGCGCGATGCCGAAAAACTGGCCCGGGGCTGGGCAGTGCCGGGAACACCCGGATTCGAACACCGCATCGGTGGACTGGAAAAGCAGGAAAAGACAGGTAACGTCTCCTACGATCCGCTGAACCACGACAAGATGGTGCGCACCCGTGCTGAAAAAGTAGAGCGGGTGGCCAATTACATCCCTGACCAGGAAATTATCGGCCACGGAGATGGCCAGTTGCTGGTTATTGGCTGGGGAGGAACCTTTGGCAGCATGCGTACCGCGGTAACCGAACTGCAGCATGCCAACCGCAAAATCGACTTTGCGCACTTCAATTATATCAACCCGTTACCGAAGAATACCGGTGAATTACTCGCGCGCTATGAAAAGATTCTGGTGTGCGAACTGAACCTTGGTCAGTTTGCTTCCTTACTGCGCAGCAAATTCCCCGGAAGAAATATCATCAGCCATACCAAGATTCAGGGTCAACCCTTCCTGGTAACGGAATTGAAAGAAGTCATCCTCGAAAATTTAAAAGACTAAGCCATTATGGAAAACACCATTGATATACCTCAGCAAAAAACCCTGACCAGAAAAGATTTTGAAAGCGACCAGATGGTACGCTGGTGCCCGGGTTGTGGCGACTATGCTATTCTTTCTGCCATGACGAACGCGTTGCCGCAGATGGGAATACCGCGCGAGAATTTTGTATTCGTCTCGGGCATCGGCTGTGCCTCGCGCTTTCCCTATTACCTTAACACCTACGGGTTTCATACCATCCACGGACGGGGACCAGCCATCGCTACCGGTGTGAAGCTGGCTAATCCGGAACTGAGTGTATGGGAAATTCAGGGTGACGGAGATGCCCTTGCCATTGGCGGCAACCACTTCATACACGCCCTGCGAAGAAATATTGACATCAACATTGTGCTGTTCAACAACGAAATCTATGGCCTGACCAAGGGACAGTATTCGCCCACATCACCGCAGGGACTTGTAACCAAATCAACACCCTACGGTTCGATTGAACGGCCATTCCATGCCGCTGAACTGGTAATTGGTGCACAGGGTACATTCTATGCACGCACCGTTGACGCCAACCCAAAACTGATGACGGACATTTTCGTTCAGGCGGTTAAGCATACTGGCACCTCCCTGGTGGAGGTGCTGCAAAACTGCGTCATCTTTAATGACGGTGCCCATGCTGCAGTGACCGAAAAGGCTACCCGGGATGATAACCAGATAGTATTAAAACACGGGCAGCCCATGTTGTTCGGCAAGGACAACAGCAAAGGCATCCGGCTCAACGGCCTGAAGCTGGAAGTTGTTACCCTCGGTGAAAATGGTATTACCGAGCAGGACATCCTGGTGCATGATGCTGAAAATGATGACCCTACGCTGCACCTGATGCTGGTACGGATGGCCCCTCCGCATTTCCCCATGGCGCTGGGTGTTATCCGCAAAGTAAAGGCCATCACCTACGAACAGGCACTGAAAGCTGAACGCGAAAAAATTTCAGCGAAATCGCAATACCATTCAGTCGATGATTTGTTAAAGAGTGGCGAAGTCTGGGAAATCAAATAGCCATTGACAGCACTCGGTTTAATCCAATCATCATTCGCATGACGACTGATCCGGATAACAATGACAATTACCCGTTTATGCCGGTGCGTGTCGGTGGCAAAGTCATGACTTTGATTAACTTTGAATGCATATTGATTCACCGCCTATGAGCAGCGAAGCACTGATTATTTTCTTTCTCGGAGGCGTGGTGATGGTAGGTGCCGGCATACTGGCATCTAACCTGCTGGCACCGCGATCAGCCAACGCGCAGAAAGAAGAACCGTACGAATGCGGAATCCCTACGCAGGGAACCTCATGGATTCAGTTCCGTGTAGGCTATTACCTGTTTGCCATCATCTTCCTGATCTTTGATGTGGAAACCGTCTTCATTTTTCCATGGGCCGTGGTAATGAAACAAATGGGGCTGGCGGCCTTCATTGAGATTTTGATTTTCTTTTTTGTTTTGGGATTGGGATTGTTGTACGCCTGGAAAAAGAAAGCATTAACATGGGAGTAAATCAGAATACAATAAGTCCGCAGCAGCATGCTGAACTGTTAAAGGATTTTCCCGGAGAGATAGTCCGCGGTCCGGGAAGTAACATTGTCGTTACTTCACTGGACAGTGTCGTGAATTGGGCGCGCTCTAATTCCTTATGGCCATTGGTATTTGGTACCAGCTGCTGCGCCATCGAAATGATGGCTACCGGTGCCAGCCGCCACGACTGGTCACG
>JALOMI010000322.1 GCA_025455465.1 Cyclobacteriaceae bacterium
GGGTTGATGTAACGGTTAGCCTCCGGCAGATTCTCATCGGTAAATAAGGAACGCTGCCACAGGTATTGTGCGCTGATCTTCCAGGTATGCGTCTCCTGTTTTTTCTTCCACTCCAGCTGATTAAGCATCATGTTAAAGAGGTCTCCGGCATAATAATTCCACAACTGATAATTCAACTGCTTTGACGGATTCACTTCGATATTTCCGATTCCAAGATAGCGGGTATGAACATGACCGGCATATTCGGCACGCTCCCCGTTGGTAGCCCGGCCTCCGGGATATACACCAATCGATTCACCAATGGTATACCACTTGGTAGTACCGCGCGGTGAAGTTTTCCAAATCACTCCGCCCCTTACCTTGATGGCCTGCAGTTGATTCAGTTCCATCCACGCACCTTCCTGAAGGTTCGGCCGCATCCGCCCGTCCTGCAGGTTTACCAGCGGTGTTTTCAGGTGAAACTTGCCCACCTGGATGTGCGAGTGCGTGGCCTGTGAAAAATAGTACCGCACATAAAGGTCCTCCAGCCGGTCGAGGTCACCGTGGTTATCCGGATCCTCCACATCGAACAAACCAATCTCGTAGCGGTTGGCAAAGGGTGGTTGTGGCCCGAGGTGGGTAGAGGCCAGGTTGTAAATGATAAATCCCGACATGCCCACCTGGAAATTCTTGATAACGGGAGAAAAATAAGCGAGCCCACCGCCCATTCCGATGGCATAGTAATCCGGAAAATCAGCCTGGTTGACAGTGGCCATGTTGAATGAGCGCACATGTCCTTCGAACGTTCCCAGTTTGTGGAGTACGTTGCAGAGACTGTCATTCTCAAGGCACTGTTGATTAATGATTGCCCTGCGGGCCGACCAGCTGGGATCCTGATGCTGTGCAAACGCAGAGGCACCAGCCATTATGAGAAACGCTGTTATGAATCGGTTCAACATAATCACATCCCGGCTATGCGTTTAGTATCTGCTTTGTGTTTTTCCTGGATCGGCTTAAAGGGGCCGTACTTGTGCTGCTCCTCCGGAAATTCATCGGAGAACGGACCAAAGGGATGATCCACCGGCTTCTTGCTGATATCCGGCCAGTCGTTGGATAAATCTTTTTTCGGACGCGGCAAGGAGTTGACATAGGCTGCAACATCCCAGGCTTCCGCATCGGTCAGCTGCGGTTCGAAGTAGGTGGCCCCCAGCGGCATGTTGGCTTTTACGTAACCGGCAAATCGCGATAAGCGGTACAGGCCTGCGCCATGGTTATAACTTTTTTCTCCCCACAGTGGCGGATAGATAAATTCGGTACCGGCATCATTCATAACACCTTCACCGCCTTTGCCGTGACACAGCAAACACTTCTCTTCATAAATGATCAGTCCTTTTTCCGGGCTGGCCGGACGATCGAGGTAGGCCAGTTCAACCAGGCCGGCACCCTTGGGTGTCTGTCCTTTAGGCACATTCTTGCCCAGCCAATTGATGTAGGCCACAATGGCTTTCATTTCGCGGCTTTCATTCTCCAGCGGATGGCCATTGAGACTGCGCTCAAAGCAGTCGTTCACCCGCTTCTCAATGGTCTCTTTTGTTCCGGAACGTGCCCGGAATTTCGGATAGGTGGCAGCTACTGCACTGTAATTATTACCAAAGGGGCGAGTGCCTGCATCAAGATGGCAGTTCTGGCAATTCATGCCGTTGCTGATGGACATTACTTTTCCGTTAGGGCCAAGATACTCGGCTGTATGGGCGATAAGTTCTTTGCCATAACGAACCAACTCACCTTCTGCACCGGAAGGAATTGCTGCTTCATCAGGCGCCTGCCAGGCATCGGGAATCAGGGATACCTTTTCTATAACCGGAGCTTTGACTTCTACGGGTCTGTTCCACCAGGCAGTGAGCTGCGGAGCGAAGAACAAGGAACCGGCCAGCAGCACAATGATCACCACCATCGTCAGAATCAGTGACAACAGCATGCTGGTTAAGCGAACCAGTGATTCATTTTGGTCTGTCTTGTTCTTCATCCGTCTGGTTTTTCAATTACCGTTCATTTCAACTGATCAATGAGGGAGTTTTTCCCGCACTAATCCGTACACCCAGGTACCTGCGATGGCGCTGACCAGCGTAACGAGTACCACGAGAAAACCGCTGCCGATCTGTGCAAACAGCGGACCCGGACACGCACCGGTGATGGCCCAGCCTAAACCGAACATCAATGCGCCAATCACATTACCCCAGTGAAAATCTTTCTTATGGAATACCACTTCTTCACCCTGCATGGTTCTGATCTTGAATTTCTTGATCAGCCACACAGAGATCATGCCCACCACCACCGCGGTGCCGATAACTCCATACATGTGGAAGGAGTGAAGCCGGAACATCTCCTGGATGCGGTACCAGGAAATAATTTCAGCCTTAACGAATACGATTCCGAAAATCACACCTACGATGAGGTATTTAATATTTGACGTTATGGTCGTTTCGCGGGTGAGCTGATCGTTGGGTGCTTCGCATTCAATCGGGTGCTCAGCGACCAGCGGATTGGTTACAAATTCTTCTGTCGTCTGCATAATAAGGTCTTTAATCGGTTAGAATAATTTCATGATGTAAGGAAAGAACAGGTGAACCATGGCGAAGCCACCGATCATAAAGCAGCAGGTAGCAATCAGTGATGGCCACTGCAGTGTGGAGAGACCCATGATGGAGTGACCTGACGTGCAACCACCGGCATAACGCGTGCCGAAGCCCACCATAAAACCGCCAATCACAAAGAAGATCAGCCCCTTCAGGCTGAAGAGGTTTTCAAAACTGAAGATGGAGGCAGGCATCAGGTTACTGTCTACTTCTACGTTGTAGGCTTCCAGCGCAGCAACCGTAGCCGGTGCTACTTGAATGGGATCCGGGTTACTCAGCAATTGCGTGGCGATCAGGCCGCCCAGCAAGACACCCGATACAAAGAATAAATTCCAGATCTCCCTGCGCCAGTTGTACTTGAAGAACGGAATATTGGCCGGCAAACAGGCGGCACAGATGTGGCGCAGTGACGATGAAATACCAAAGTGCTTATTGCCGAGTAAAAGCAACGCTGGTACCGTAAGTCCGATCATGGCACCGGCAACATACCAGGGCCAGGGTTGACGAATAATCTCTAACATAGTTGTATTTGATTGGTTCTGTTTTACAAGATAACTACAACCAAAAGACCACATTTGATATGAGGACATCCAGACCCATCTGGCCCGGAGCAGTTTTGGATTTGAACTGGCGGACAGAAACCGGCTTCAACCGAAATCAAACTGTTCTGACTGATGCCAATGGTAATCCTACATATACAAATATCATTCAAATGGAATCGTTGAACAGAACAATTCTGACACTGCCATCTCTATTTGG
>JALOMI010000103.1 GCA_025455465.1 Cyclobacteriaceae bacterium
GCTGGAAATTGGCACCGGTAGCGGATGCATCCCCATCACGTTGCAACTGTTATATCCTAAAGCAAATGTTTATGCCACGGATATCAGTGAAGACGCCCTCCACGTTGCACGCGCCAATGCCCGTGAGTGGAAGGCAGTCGTAAACTTCATCAGGCATGATATTCTGACGGAAGAAATTCCGTTCACCAGCCTTGACCTGATTGGCAGTAATCCGCCCTATATCGCACCAGCGGAAGAACATACCCTGGCCGATAATGTACGGAAACATGAGCCTCATCTGGCGCTTTTTGCCGTTGGGGAAGACCCCCTCATCTTTTACCTGAATATTGCACGAAAAGCAAAGAAAGCGCTGAGACCAGCTGGATATGTAGTCGTAGAAATCAACGAACGTTTTGGCGAGGAGACAGCGGAAATTTTCAGGCACGAAGGATATTCCGACATTCGCATTGTCCGCGATGTATCCGGCAAACAACGCATCGTAACAGCAACCTGGAAGCCGTCATGAATCCTATTGTTCTGCTTCATGGAGCCCTGGGCTCTTCGTCACAGCTGCTTCCCGTGATGCAATTGCTGGAACAGCATGGCCGAAACGTTTACCGGATGAACTTTTCCGGTCACAGTGGTGAACTCTTTCAAAGCACGTTCGGGATTGAAACCTTCACGGAAGACATCCTTCACTTTCTTGACGAGCATAAGATTTCCACAGCCGACTTCTTCGGTTACAGCATGGGCGGCTACGTGGCCTTGTGGCTGGCTCATCAGCATTCGGAACGCGTGGGTAAAATCATCACGCTTGGCACCAAGTTCGACTGGTCTCCCGATTCAGCGATCCGTGAAGTGGCCAAACTGGATCCGGAAAAAATTCAGCAGAAGGTTCCGGCCTTTGCCCGCATCCTGGAACACCGCCACGCGCCTAACGACTGGAAAGTTCTGCTCCGAAAAACTGCCGGCATGATGCTTCATCTCGGGCACCAGCCCTTGCTCACACCAGAGGTGCTCCGTACCATTACGAATCGCGTGGAAGTCTGTTTGGGGGACAGGGATGATATGGCCGATCGTGATTACACCAGGATAGTCGCAAATACGCTGCCCAACGCAGCCTTTCACTTGCTGGATAATACAACCCACCCGATTGAAAAAGTCAACCTTGATTTGCTGATGTCTTTCTTTCAGGAATAATCTTCACCAATCCAGAAAGGAATGGACGCTTCGATTTTTACCAATCCATCCTGTGCAGTAACCAAATCATCAGTAAGTCCGGTGGAAGAAAACCTGTTGATACTGATGTGGAGTGAATGTCCCCGCGCATACCATTTCTCAAAAATGCCGGTACGTGCGAAGGACCAACGTTTCAGTTCATGAAAACAGACAACATCCATACCTTCGATAAACGTGACCAGATCGGATGGTGATGCTCCAATCACATTGACTGCGCGGTAACGGCCAGCCCTTAAAAAATATATGGCTGTTGCCAACGGGTCGTCACCGGGCTTATGGTTCAGTATTTTTACCGGTGCCTGATCGTTAACTTTTTCACGGAGTTCCTCTTCATGCTGAAGATGCCCAACCACCACATCCAGTTTAATTCCCCACGCAATCACGCTATCCAATGCTTGTTCTAATACAACAACGGTCGGACTCCATTCCAGTAATTGTTCAACGACTGCAAACGGTATGGCCGAAGCATCGGCAATCAGCACCGCGGGTTCCTGGTCTTCCTTAACAAAGTGATGTGACGACATAGATGTTTCCCGCACGATTGCATCCTATCCGAATAGTCTGGGCGTATGGTATCAGGCGGGTAAGGCAAAATAACTAAATTGCACCGACTAAACAGTTGACTATGCTTGATGCCGCTGCCTGCTACGCTATCTTTCAACAAAGTATTGACGATTACCATGTGCACGATCATGTGGACACACCCATAAAAAATCCGTATCCTCCAACTTCATTCGAATACCTTTTGTTTCAGAAAAACTGGATTGATACGGTGCAGTGGCACCTGGAAGACATCATCCGTCTGCCGGAGATCGATCCCAAAGAAGCGCTTCAGATCAAGAGACGCATCGACAAATCCAACCAGGACCGCACCGACACGGTAGAAAAACTGGATGACTATTTCATGGAACAGTTCCGTCATGTGGAGCCGGACCCGATGGCACGGATTAATTCCGAAACACCCGCCTGGCTGCTTGACCGCATGAGTATCCTTATGCTGAAGATTTACCACATGAAGGAACAGACCGAACGCACCGATGCATCCCCTGATCACATTGCCCGCTGCGAAGCCAAGCTTCATATCTTGCTGGAACAAAAAATGGACATGCACCTGGCTTACGACCAGTTGCTGGAAGACATCGGCAAGGGTGCACGAAGGATGAAGGTGTACCGACAGATGAAAATGTACAACGATGCATCCCTCAACCCGATGCTCTATCAGAAGAAATAAATAACGGAACTCAGCAGTGCGATGAAGAAATTGCTGATCCTGCGCTTCTCCGCCATGGGGGATGTCATGCTGCTCGTGCCGGTGGTGCGCTCGCTAGTTACCACGTATACCGATGTTGAAGTAAAAGTGGTTACCCGCCCGAAATTTGCCGCGTTCTTTCATTCGACTGACCGCGTAAAAGTTTACGAAGCTGATGTCGATCATCACTACACCGGGTTCTTCGGATTGCGCAGGTTATTTCTTTCCCTGCTGGCACGGGCCAATTATGAGGTGGTGATTGACATGCACGATCATGTGCGCACCTTGGTATTACGAAATCTTTTCCGACTGGCCGGAAAACGTGTGGTTGTCTTTCACAAAGGCCGAAAAGAGAAAAAAGCCTTCACGCGAAAGCACAATAAAATCACACAGCCCCTTACGCACACGGTCCAGCGGTATGCTGAAGCGCTAGACCGTGCAGGTTTTCCGATAAAGCTCGTACCCGGACCATACCTGCTGCCCTCCATCGAATCAACCGAAAAACTAAATACCTGGCTGGCAGACAGGCATCTGGTAAAAAATGAAGCCTGGATCGGCATCGCACCCTTTGCCATGCATGCCTCCAAAATATGGCCCCTGAAAAATTATGCTTCGCTGATTGAAGAACTTATCCGACAACATAATCCGAGGTTCTTTTTGTTTGGTGGCGGAGAAGCCGAGATCAGTTTCTTTAAACGCCTGCAGGAAAAATTTCCTGACCATTGTGTTGTCGTTGCCGGCAAGTTAAAAATGCCGGAAGAGATTGCGCTGATGCACCGGCTGAACCTGATGATCTGCACGGACTCGTCAAATATGCACCTGGCTGCCTTGAGCGGAACACCGGTGCTCTCCATCTGGGGAGGCACCCATCCTGATGTGGGGTTTGCTCCCTACGCGCAATCGGCCGACAATATCATTCAGATCAGCCGGGAACAACTGCCGTGCAGGCCGTGCTCGGTTTTTGGCACAAAAACCTGTCATCGCGGTGACTTTGCCTGCTTAACGCAAATTCAGGTGCAGGATGTAGTAAGTCGTGCGGCAGCGTTGATAATGAAATGATCACCGGTGAGATGATGAAAGTCATCCCCCTGCCGTGCTTTCATCATTGTAGCCTAACGCTGTTCTGACCGACCTTTCCCACTCCAAATTCTTCACTTCTGACGGTTAATGATGTGGATTGTATTAACCATCGGTCTGATCCTGTTGTTACTGCTCCTGGGCGTATTGATTACTCCCATTGTTCTCTTCATCGATACCGATCAAAACCGGTATGAAGTACGTCAGCTTCCGGCCTTTCGGATATCGTTTGATATCAAAAAGTTAAGTCCGCAGTTGAAGCTGCTCGGTATTCCTATTCCCATCAAGTGGAACAGTCAAAAAAGTAAAGAGGGTTCCATCGAAAAAGAAAAACAAGCGGTTAAGAAATCCAACAGAAAAGGCTTTTCAAAATCGTGGCGTGCGTGGAAATTCCTGGTCACAAGGGCAGTAGAAAGTTTTCGCGTCAAACGGTTTGTAGTATTGGTTGACACTGATGATGTGGTATGGAATGCGCAACTCACACCGCTTTTCCTATTGGCATCCCAGGGACCATGTACTTTACAAACCAATTACAACGGACGGATGTATTGCACCCTTGAAGCGAGCCTTACACCCGGCCGGCTACTATGGATCTTCATTTTATTTCTCACCAAAAAATAAAAACTATGGAAATGAATTTTGAAAACATGCTCCAGCGACTGACGGAGTTCATCCGGCAGGAGGCAAGAACAGAAACCGTAGTGGGTGAATCGTTTCAACTGGGCGAATTTACCTGTGTACCCATAGTGCGCATCGGCTTGGGCTTTGGCAGTGGTGGCGGTGGCGGCAACTCCCCGAAAGAAGGACAAGGCGAAGGCGGAGGAGCCGGTGCCGGCATAGGCATAGACCCGATCGGATTTTTAGTGACGCGTGGCGATCAGATCACCTTCATCAGCGCGCAGCACAGCAAAGGATTATCGGCTGTATTTGAAAAAGTGCCAGACCTGATGGAAAAATTCATGGCGAATAAAAACTAAGCGCACCTGATGCTTACCAGAAATGTCAGCCCGCAACCAGGGCTGACATTTGTTATTACAGCGCCTCAATAACCTGCCCGGTACCAAATCCTTCTATACTTTTTAAATAGGCCTGTACCACTTTCCACATGGGCACGGGCACATGACCCGGAAAGAAAGCACCGAGTTGTCCGGCAGAGTCTTCCACCAATCCCGGGCTCACCGCGTTAATACGAACACCCCGTTTCAGTTCAATGGAAGCACCCAGTACAAAACCGTGCACCGCATTGTTCACCATGGACAATGCAGCACCCTGCCGAACCGGATCGCGGTATAATATTCCGGTGGTGAGTGTAAACGATCCGCCTTCGCTGATTTTGTTTTTGCCCAGCATCACCAGGTTGACCTGGCCCATCAGTTTGCTTTTGATACCCGTGTAAAAATCCTTTTCCTTCATGGAATGAAACGGGCCGAAATAAGCTGTTCCGGCAGTACATACCACGGCATCGTACTTCCCGACAAACTTGTACATGCTCCGGATAGACGAAGCCGAAGTAATATTAACTTTCAGCGGACCTTTGTTGGCGCTGGCGCGGATCACTTCATGCCGTTTCTCCAGTTCCTCGGCCACATGCCTGCCGATGGTGCCGTTGGAGCCGATCAGAATGATTCTCATGCGTTATTCTTTTATCAACGAAAAAGGCAGCGGTAATGCGGTCTTCTGAGTTAACCAATCCCGCGTTTTAGGATCTTCTATACTCAAGGATGCTCTTCTCAATAATATCGCAGCATTCATGTAACTGCTCTTCCGTAATCACGAGCGGAGGGGCGAGGCGAATGATGTTGCCGTGTGTAGGCTTGGCCAGCAAACCGTTCTCTTTAAAGGCCATGCAGATTTTCCAGGCGGTATCACTCTTCGGAGAATCGTTGATCACAATGGCATTCAGCAAGCCTTTGCCGCGCACCAGTGTAACCAGGTCTGTTTTTTGAATCAGTGCCTTCATGCGTGCACGGAAAATCTCACCTAATCGTTCCGCATTTTCTGCGAGGCGTTCATCTTTCACCACCTGCAAGGCTTCCATGCACACTACAGCCGCCAGCGGATTGCCGCCAAACGTGGAGCCATGTTCACCCGGCTGGATCACCAGCATGATGTCATCATCAGCAAGCACAACTGATACCGGCAATACACCACCGCTTAATGCCTTTCCTAAAATCAGCAGATCGGGGCGAACATTTTCATGGTCGCTGGCCAGCATTTTTCCGGTACGGGCAATGCCGGTTTGAATCTCATCCATCATCAGCAACACGTTATGCTTACGGCAAATGGATTCAGCCGCTTTCAGGTAACCTTCCTGCGGCACGTAAACTCCAGCTTCACCCTGGATGGGTTCAATCCACAAGGCACAAACGTTGGAATTGGACAAGGCATGCTCCATGGCAGCTATATCATCATAACTGATGATCTCAAAACCCGGCATAAACGGACCAAACCCTTTGCGGGCTGAAGGATCAGTAGATGCTGAAATTATGGTGGTGGTTCTACCGTGGAAGTTTTTTTTCACCGCGACAATCACTGCCTCATTATCCGGAATACCCTTTTTGGTGTAGCCCCATTTGCGTGCCAGTTTAATGGCCGTCTCGTTGGCTTCCGCACCGCTGTTCATGAAGAGTGCCTTCTGGTAGCCGAATGTTTCACAAACATATTTTTCTGCCAGTCCTAATTTGTCGTTATAAAATGCCCGTGAGGTTAGTGTTAGCTCTTTTGCCTGGTCGGTCAGCGCCTGAATAATTCGCGGATGGCAATGGCCCTGGTTCACTGCACTGTAGGCACTGAGGAAGTCGTAGTAACGTTTGCCCTCCACATCCCACATGAAAACACCTTCCCCGCGGGTCAATACCACCGGAATGGGATGATAGTTGTGTGCCCCGTACTGATCTTCCAGTAAAATCGCCTCCCGGCTGTTCGTTACTTCCTCTACCATATGCCTGATTATTAATTCGTTAAAACGTTTACAAGGTACCAAGAAAGCCCCTCAAAGCCAATGAAAAACGATACCTTGAGTAATGCTGACAGAGCCTGTCAGCGCAGGGAAGTAGATTTCGGCCGCATTGACTGATCCTGTATTCATTACCTGTAATTTTACACCATGGAAATTATTCTCTTAGTGATTGGATTGCTGGCCGTGGCAGCTGTTGGCTGGCTGGCTGGTAAAAGCCGGGCATCCCGTGAAACGCAGGATGTACAGACGGAACTTCGTGTACACCAGGAAAAAAATGCTACGCTGCAACAACAACTGAAAGACATTGAGTCAAAACTCAATGATGAACGGCAACGGGCTGAGTTATTAAATGTATCCCTCTCCACAGTTCGTGCTGATTACCGTAACCTCGAGCAAAAGCTGGAGGAGCGCAAACAGGAACTGGAAGAACTGCAGTCGAAATTCACCCGCGATTTTGAAAACCTCGCTAACCGCATCCTGGAAGAAAAATCCAAAAAATTCACTGACCTGAATAAAACCACCATCAGCGATCTGCTCAGTCCGCTGAAAGAGAAAATAGCCGAATTCCAGACCAAGGTGGAAGACACGCACAAAGAATCGTTGATGCGGCACTCCGCACTCAATGAGCAACTCAATAACCTGAAGGAATTAAACCAGCAGATTACACGCGAAGCCAGCAACCTCACCAAAGCGTTGAAGGGAGACTCCAAAGCACAGGGAACCTGGGGTGAATTCATCCTGGAAAGCATCCTTGAAAAATCCGGGTTGAAAAAAGGAGATGAATACCTCGTGCAGGAATCGATTACGAGTGAAGACGGCAAACGCCTTCAACCCGATGTGGTGATAAAACTACCCGACAACAAAAACCTGATCATCGACTCAAAAGTCAGTCTCGTTGCCTATGAACGCTTCGTCAGCGCAGAGACCGATGACGAGCGCATGCTGCAATTGAAACTTCATGTGCAGTCGTTACGGCAGCACATCAAATTACTGAGCGAAAAAAATTACCAGACACTGTACAGCATCGGCAGCCTGGATTTTGTGCTGTTGTTTGTGCCGATCGAGCCGGCATTCAGTACAGCTATTCAACACGACCGGGAGATTTTCACGGATGCTTACGATAAAAATATTGTGATTGTCAGTCCTTCTACGCTGATCGCCACATTGCGCACCATTGCCTCCATATGGAAACAGGAGCATCAAAACCGGAATACGCTGGAGATCGCCCGTCAGGCAACCGCACTCTACGAAAAATTCAAGGGCTTTACGGACGACCTGGTTGAACTGGGTGTGCAGATGCAGCGCTCACAGAAATCCTACGAAGAGGCCATGAAAAAATTATCTACCGGCAGCGGCAACCTGGTGAAGCGGGTTGAAGATTTTAAAAAATTAGGCATCAAGCCGTCAAAGAACATTGACCAGCGGCTGATCGATAAGTCGGAGGAGCAGGCCGATTTATTCGGGTAGTTGCTATACCTTTGCAGCAGAAACACAAATCATTTAAATCTTATGAAATATATCATCACCTTGTTTTTCGGACTGCTGATTCTGGCATCCTGTTCCACGACCAAAACCACCAGCAAGGCATCTTCCAAAACTCCTAAAGTAACCCCGGCCGGTGAGTGGACATACTCCATTAAAGAAACCCCGGAAGGCGACTTTTCAGGAGACATGACCGTAACCCACCAGGAGAATGCCTATACCGCGAAGATGAATGCCAACGGCTACGACCTCGCTTTCGATAAATTTTCATGGGATGAAGCTAACAAATCGGCTACCGGTGAATTTTACTACAGCGGAGTAAGCGTTTTCTTCTCTGCCAAACTGGAAGGTGATGAAATGAAGGGTACCGTTTCTGCCGGTGGTATGGAGTTTCCTTTCCTTGCTACCCGGAAAAAATAATTTTTAACAGAAAAGTATCCTTGTCACGCTGAGTTCCTCTTGGCGTGACATTTTTGTTTAATCGATTAACTATGAAACTGACGGCCGATAACAAACTGAAGAAACTGATTGTGGTGGGCGACCGCGTTCTGATTAAGCCGACCAAACAAAATGACAAAACGGAAAGCGGGCTGTACTTACCTCCCGGTGTTCAGGAGAAAGAAAAAATTCAGAGCGGTTACGTGATTAAGGTCGGGCCGGGCTATCCCCTGCCCCTGCCGGCCGATGAAGACGATATGTGGAAAGGCAAGGAAGACCAGGTGAAATACCTGCCCTTGCAGGCCCAGGAAGGAGACCTCGCTATCTTTCTGCAAAAAGGCGCGATCGAAGTAATTTACGAAAACGAAAAATATTTCATCGTTCCCCAGTCATCCATTCTGATGCTTGAACGCGAGGAAGAATTATAAACCGGGGATGAAAGGGCTATCTTTCGATGTGCTGCGTGTGGGCAAGCGTTACCGCTTAATCAACTTTGGTGAAGTACACGAGTTTGAAATTGAGTACATTCAGGCTGACGGAGATTTTCGTGTGAAAAATATTCACACGCTCGAACGCTTCCTGCTGAAGGACCTGATCCGTTTCGGCAAAGGAAGAGATTTCGAGATCCGTGAACTCTAAACTGTGTTGATTGTTGGACACCCTGCTGCTGATCAAAATCCTATACGGGGCAACCTCTATTCAGGGTGTGTTTCTCGGCTTGTTGCTGATGCGCACCCGGATCAATCAGCCGGCCAATAAACTTTTGGCTGCCTTGCTGCTGCTCATTTCCTTTCACCTGGTGCTTATCGGCTTTGATGAACGTGAATTCTTTCTGCGGTTTCCGCACCTCAGCCGCATCTCCTGGATCATCGGAGTCTTATACGGACCGCTGACCCTGCTGTTTGTTCGGCACCTTCTTCAACTACAACTTAAACCAGTCGGCTGATGAAAAACGCGCCTACCTCGATGCCTTTGCTGTTGCGCAACAGGACGATTTCGGCTGGATCAATCAGCTGGTCGCCCTGCTGCACATTGTCTTTGCGCTGATCAACCTGGGCTTGTACCTCCGGTGGGAGCACCAGCGAACGGAAGAATATTCATCCCTGGAAAATATCCAGGTCAGGTGGCTGCGGCAGTTTCTGTATTTTCAACTGGCCGTGATTGTCTTTGGTGTGGCTGTTTTCTTCGCACGCATTTTCGGATTGTCTGTACTCGGTGACTGGTACCGTTATCACTTTATTGGTGTAGTCTTTCTATTTTACTGGCTCTCCTACAAAGCGCTCACCCAGCCTGTGCTGTTCGGCATTATCCAGAAGCAAAAAGAAATGTCTTCACCGGATTCTGAGCCACCGGAAAAAACCCCGGCAAAAGAAGCATCCGTTAATGAATCTTTAGGCACTGTCTTCGCAGCTGTGCAGGCGGCTCTTCAGGAAGAACAACTCTACCTGAAAAATGACCTGACCCTGACCGAACTGGCTGCACGGGCCGGGCATCCGCGCAACCTCGTTTCCCAGGCCATCAATCAGCAGACGGAAGGAAATTTTTTCGACCTCGTTAACCAGTACCGGATTGATGAGTTCCTGAAAAAGTGCAGGGATCCGGAAAACAAGCACCTCTCCCAGCTGGGCATCGCCCTGGAATCCGGTTTCAACTCGAAGGCATCCTTCTATGCTATTTTTAAGAAAAAGACCGGGTTAACGCCTTCGGAATATCTCGCCAGGCATCGAAAACAGCAAGCAGAAGTCTGAAAGGATAGTTTAAGACCTCAACGATGACGGAAAAAGCAACTTCGCTGGGCATTTCCGTTCATTCGCCTATAACCATTCGAACATGAAAAAACTGCTTTACCCCCTCGTCATCTGCACGGTGCTGATGACTGCGCAGGCACAGGATTATGAAAAACGCCCCTGGATGCCCCTGGAAAACCGTATCGGCCTGGCCCTCGGCATCGGCACAGTGACTTACCTTGACAAAAACACGTCACCGCTGATCTACCGGAGCAAGCCCGCCAATGTGCGGTTGTTCTATAACCTGGAGAGCAACACCTTTTTATTCTCCCTGGATATCGATTTCCGGATCGGCAGCAACCAGCCCAAATACCATCCGAACCGCACGTTGTATTTCCGCGAAGAAGATTACACCGGGAAAACTGAGGACAAGAAGTTTCCGGCTGGCGGAAGTTTCATGGCCGGCAGGATATCGCTGGGCACCTATTATAAAATTCCATCCACCCAGGAATCAACGTTTAAAGTGGCCGTGGGCGGACGCATCAGCAATGAACTTTTCTACCCCCAAGGCTGGACAGTAGCCGGCATGTTCAATGCATTAAGTTTCAGTCCGGAGGGTTTGGTACAGCATCGCGTCAATGAACACCATTCCATCACAGCCTCTGCCCGCATTCCGGTAGCAGCCTGGCTGACGCGCCCTCCGTATGACAACACGGCATCCGCACCGGATAAAACGATGGTGGGCGGATTCTTTTCCAACGCCAGATGGGTAAGTGTGGATCAGTTCCTCGCACCGGCAATCGGCCTGCGCTATGACTACCAGTTCAACCAGCGATGGGGCGCAGGCATTAACTACGAGGCCGGATGGCACAGCATCACTTCTCCGCAGCCGTTCCGAAGCCTCAATCAAACTTTGTTGGCCAACGTTTATCACAACTTTTAACATACGGCATCATGAAAACTATCTTAACAAACTGCCTGCGCAAACTAATTATGTTCGCCATACCCGGACTTTTTATCATGGCCTCCTGTGAAGAGGAGCTGATCGGTACCGAACCGGTCAATACACCCGTCAATAACTTTGATTACTTCTGGAAGACGTTTGACAACCATTACGGACTGTTTGAAGTCAAGCAAATTGACTGGAACGGGTTGTATAATCAGTATCGCAAGCAAGTCAACGACCAGATGACAGACGCTGAACTGTACGTGGTGCTCACCAACCTCATCGTACAGTTAAACGATAACCACGTTAACCTCTACCCGACCAATAGTGAACTGCCGGTATTTCCCGGAGGAGTGATTCGCTATGAAAACGAACAGCTGACGATTCTGAAAGTACAGAAAGATTATTCCCTGAATGTGGTTAAGAATTATGTACCGAACCTTAAGCAACAAACTGAATTCATCCGCTACGGATGGTTGTCGGACAATATCGGCTACCTGAACATCCAGGGCACAGATTCACAAAAAGACACTCAACGTGCACTCGATAAAATTCTCAGTGAACTTCAGAACACACAAGCCCTCATCATCGATTTGCGCGGACATTACGGAGGCATGGATGCCGTTTCGCAACTTGTGGCTGGCTATTTTTCGCAGGAGACCAAATTATACATGACGTCCCGCAAGCGCAACGGACCGGGACATAATGACTTCACTTCGGTGAATGAATGGTATGTTCGCCCCGCAGGCGCTGCACCGTACACGAAACCGGTTTATGTACTCACTTCACGTTTCACACAAAGTGCCGGTGAAACATTAAGCCTGGCCTTGAAAGAACTCAGTCAGGTAACGTTCATCGGTGACACTACTGCGGGTGGATTATCCGACAATCCGAATTTTGAAATGCCCAACGGCTGGATCTTTAGTGTATCGGTGGGTGATTACCGTGCCGCTGACGGTACAAGCTATGAAGGAAAGGGCATACCGCCAGATCAGTTTGTTCGCACAGACAAAGAAGATCTGCTGGCCGGGAAAGACCCTGTCCTGGAGCAGGGCATTGCACGGGCAAGACAGTAACCCGACAAATTCAAAAGAAAACGAGGAGACGGACCTAATCCGTCTCCTCGCTTTTTTGTCCATTATGAAATCATGAAGTCAGTCAGCAGGCACAGCAGCCGCGTTAACAGACTCCTTAACGGCTGCAAAGCGGTGTGGCGTAAGTTGCTCTTCAGCCAGTTTCAGCAAGACCATCAGCAATTCTGGCGGTGCACCTAGTTTCACTTCTGTCAGCCAGTTCGCCAACTCAACGCGGTTGCATCCGCGAATCATCCATTTGGCATAACGCATCATTTTATCAGGCGGTGTCTGCCTGACGAGAGCCTGCTCCGTGGCTTTGATCTCTTCATCAGAATACACTTTCCAGAGCGCTTCATTCAATACCAGCTCTTCCTTATTCATGTGGCAGAGATTGAACGCAATGAATTCATTGAACGCATAAAAAAGATTACGCCCGGTGATACCGCGTCCGGCTGCGGTTTTTTCTTCCCGCCACTGACTGATGAGGTCGTATAAAACGGTAGCCAGGCGATGATCTTCCTTATGCTCCTGTTCAAAGAGTGTGGCCACTTCCGGGTTGATTTGTTCTAACGGCTCATTAAAAAACTGGTCTTCATGGTGGGCATGACTGTCGAACAAATACAGCACCTCTTCCAGTCGCTGCAGGGCTTCTTCCCCTTCAGCAGCATCGGATAAATCGGCATGTTGCAAGGCGAGCGCTGCCTCATACAGCATGGCCCGCAATCCTTTGTGGATCTGATTAAAACTGTTGTAACGCATGGCTTTAAAAGTTTAGAGTAACGGATGAAATATTTAGTTAAAGGCTCTTGATGTATGTGTAGAGGGCTTTCAACTCAGTGTCGGTGTAGGCTGCTGTCATGTTCCAGGGCATATTGGCCGGGTCTAACGTTTTACCCTCCGGTGTTTTACCGGTGCGAAGCACTTCCATGAATTGGGATTCCGTCCACTTTCCCGGATTACCCGCGGAGGTGATGTCCGGCACAGGCGGGAAACCGGGAGCAATCGGGTCTCCGCCTTTCATATCCGGGCGATGGCAGCCTATGCACGAATTGGCCAGGTATTTTCCGAAATCAACCGTCACCTCCGCTTTCACCTTCCTGACCAGTGTGGAGCTGTGATCAATCCGCTCAGCCGGTATCAACGGAAATTGATCCAGGGCCGTGAGCACATACCCCAACGGGCGTAATGCATGATCGGGCAGTTGATTATCGACCGGAGGCAGTTGCCGTGCATAGGCGATAATGGCAGCCATGTCTTCTTCACTCAACAGGGTGAATTCATAAGAAGGCATGAACAGCAACGACTTGCCATCTCTGCGAATACCGTGTTTCATCGCCAGCACCCAGTCATCGGTGCTGTAATCATCCGGCAGTCCGCCTTTTCCCCGTGTCAGGTTCTTTCCGATAATTCTTCCGAGGGCAGGATCATCCAGAAAAATTCGCCCGCTTAGATTATCACCGTGACAATCACGGCAGCCTTTCACGAGAGTAAGACGCTCCCCATAGGCGAGTTGCGCTGAATCATAAGAAACTTCCAGATACTGCGGGATCACCTGATAGTGTTTCGCTAACCTCGCTTCAACCTGAAAATAAAAGAAGGCAAAGGCTGCGGTTATCAACAGCAGCACACCCGTAACAATCCAGCCGATCAGTTTAAGTATTCGATTGATCATACCAATAATTCGTTCTTAGGGTCACTGAACGGGAAACCTTGCCCGAAAGACTACGTTAAACGGAGCATGTTTTACCCTTTCCGGAGTTTATGACGAAGGCCCCCACCGTATCGTTTGAAGAATTTTCCGCCTACACGGTAACGCAATCAGCGGAAGACGGTCTGGTGGTCTGCAAGCGCCATCACCCGCAATGGGGCATGTGGCAGGAACGTATGCTCGACCTGGGGTATATCCGAATTTATGAACATGTGGCAAGGCTGAACAATCCGCTGAATGTGGATTTCTCGAATACTGATTCCGGAAAGTTTGTACACCATTGCATCTCGCTGGACGGAAAGATAGGTGCGCATTTTCAGGAACGTGACTTGGATGCCATTCTCACCCCACAGTCATATCATCATCTCTTTTTGCCTTTTCGCGATTACCGCTTAAGCCTGGCTACCGAGTTCACCAATATTCACGTGGAAGTTCTCCGCGAGAAATACACCGAACTGTTATCAGACAATGAATCCTGGTCGGCTGAATTAAAGACAAGACTGGCACACTACGACACCTACTACACCGGCAAGGTTACGCTCACACCGGAAATGGTGCGCATTATCCATTCGGTGTTTAGCAGTTCGTTGAGCGGATCACTGAAAAAATTGCTGATCGAGGCGCGCATCCAGGAGCTGATTGCCCTGCAGCTGGACCGCACCATACAACCCGAACTGCCCGTGCGGCAAAAAAGCAACCGCGATCAATTCATTCATATCCGCGAATACCTTGATCAAACTTTCCTGGAAGCGCATTCACTCGGCAGCCTGGTGCGCCATTTCGGGATTAATGAATACGCTTTGAAGAAAGGCTTCCGTGAGCACTTCAATACCACCGTTTTTGATTACCTGCTGAACAAGCGGATGGAACACGCCTGTGAATTGCTGCGCTCGCGCACAAAAACGATCGAAGAAATAAGTTCCATGGTCGGGTATAAGTATCCCAACCATTTTTCCGCTGCGTTCAAGAAACACTTCGGAATAAATCCCAGCCAGTGGTAATTGCACGCAACAAAACCATCAATCGTTCAGATGATTTGATTTGTTGTATTGCCAGTTGCTGTAATCCATTTGATAAATCAGCACCGGCATTTCTCTGAACATGGCATGCTTGCTCAGGTGCATGCCATTTTGAATGGCAACACGCTGCGAAGCCACATTCTCAGGATGAATAATGGATATAAGTGATGCAGCGTAGTTCTGTTGAAACGCCACATCGCGACACAAGCGGGCAGCTTCTGAAGCATAACCTTTATGCCAATGTTCAGGCATGATTGAATAGGAAACTTCCAGTTCGGTGATTCCGTCTACTTCCTGTACCAGCAAGCCGGCCATACCAACAAACTCACCCGTAAGTTTACTAACGAGCGCATTAAATCCGCCCAGATCATTGGCATAGCGCTCTTCTACGCGGACAAACCATTTACGGCACCGTTCTTCCGGAGTGTCTTCCGGCTTCAGGCCAAGAAATTTTATCGCTTCCGGTGTAGAAACAAACGAAAGCCACGCTTGCGCATCCTGAAGCTGAACCAGCCGGAATCGGAGTCGTTCGGTTTCATAACCATTCAACAAATACTTCATCCGGTCTTTGATTGGTGCGTAATGATTGTCGGAAGTTATTGGTAATTTAGTCAGCGACCAATCTTTTATCTTACACTAAACCAACATGAAACGCCATCAGCAGCAATTCTTTGCAACAATTTTTACCCTACTGTTCTTCTCCGGCCTTGTTAATGCCCAATCCAAAGCCAGCATCATAATACATACACAAGAAGGACAACACACCATCAGCCGGCATATCTACGGGCATTTTGCCGAGCATCTCGGCCGATGCATTTACGGTGGCTTCTATGTAGGAGATAACAATACGAAAATCAAAAACACCAACGGTGTGCGCAACGATGTCATCGATGCCCTCATCAAACTGAAAGTGCCTAACCTGCGCTGGCCCGGTGGCTGTTTTGCCGATACGTACCATTGGAAGGATGGCGTTGGTCCGAAAGAAAAACGACCCACCATAGTCAACACCTGGTGGGGTGGCGTAACCGAAGACAACAGTTTCGGTACGCATGACTTTCTGGATATGTGTGAACGCATCGGAGCAGAGCCCTATCTCTCAGCCAATGTGGGCAGCGGCACCGTGCAGGAAGTTGCCGACTGGGTGCAGTATACCAACTTTGATGGCGTGAGCCCGATGTCGGACTGGCGCAGGGCTAACGGCCGTGAAAAACCGTGGAATGTGAAATACTGGGGTGTGGGTAATGAAACGTGGGGTTGTGGCGGTAACATGACGGCCGAATATTATGCGAACATCTACCGCCAGTATGCCACCTTCATGAATGGTAAACTGTTCAGGATCGCTTCAGGCGCCAACTCCGGTGATTATCACTGGACGGAAGTGCTGATGCGCGACATCCCGCACTGGATGCTGGAAGGTGTAGCGCTGCATCACTACTCGGTCATTGATTGGAACAAGAAGGGCTCAGCTACAGCCTTCTCTGAAAAAGAATACTTCACCACCCTGCAGCGTGCATGGAAGATGGAAGAACTGGTAACACGGCACTCCATCATTATGGACAAATACGATCCCCAAAAGAAAGTCGCGCTCGTGGTGGATGAATGGGGCGGCTGGTACGATGTTGAGCCTGGCACTAATCCCGGATTTTTGTTTCAGCAGAACACCATGCGTGATGCCATGATTGCCGGCATGACGCTGAACATCTTTAACAACCATGCCGATCGTGTGAAGATGGCCAACCTGGCCCAGACCATTAATGTACTGCAAGCCGTTATCCTCACGGACGAAGAGAAGATGATTCTTACACCCACCTATCATGTGATGGAGATGTATAACGTGCATCAGGATGCCACGCTGTTGCCGATCCGGCTTCAGTCACCTGACTATACACTTGAGCAGGAGAAGCTACCCGCTGTATCTGCATCGGCCTCGGTGAATGCCAGCGGCCTGGTTCACATCTCCCTGGTCAATATCGATGCGCGCAGCGCACAGGAAATTACCATTGACCTGACCGGTAAAAAATTCTCAGCTGTATCCGGGCGCATCCTGCAGTCGGCAAAACTGCAAGACTTCAATTCGTTCGATAAGCCCGATCGTATTCAGCCCCGGATTTTTTCAGAGGCACGATTGAAAGATAATACGGTTACCCTAAAGATACCCCCATTCAGCGTGGTTGTGCTTGAATTACGATAACCAATGCAGAATATCATAATTACGTCCGTCTGGACTGCGTTCTGCCGCCACAGGGACTCTTCTGAAGACAAACGCACTGGGACTTCCTGTGCTCGCCAGCAAATGCAAGCCGATTTTCTTTGCCGGTCCCTCCAGACGATGGCAGCGCCCACTGTTAACCTGCAGCCAGGCGATGGCGCGAAGCATACACTTCAACCAGGTTATCGTAAGCTATTGACCGGGAAACATTTTCAAATGAAGGGAGTCCGGTTAACCAGCCCTGTGCAGTCAACCGAACGATTTGACCATGTTGCTTGATGGAAAGGGCACATACTTTTGCAACTGTAGCCTGTGCTGTTGCCTTAGCGGTTAAAATTTATAATTCAGCTTAAGTCCGAAAAGCGTTTGCTTAAAATCGTTTGTAAGGAATAATTCAGGTATAATATTGAGCTTTGAACTTCCTATATCCGATTCAATAAATAACTTCAGCGTCTTTCCTGTAAACATATCAGAACGATTGTTCACCAGCAATCCGGCACCAATACCCGTCCACCGGGGCCGGTCATTTCTGAAATTCAACGCATACGAAACCGACACAAAGCTTGACGGCCATGACAGGTATTCACCTTCAGGCGATTTGCCCGTAAATAGCTTAAGTTCATAGTGTGCCGAAATGCGTTGAAAATTTTTTCTGTACCGGTTAGCCAGGTAAAAGGCTGTCATAACATTGAACTCCGGATAAAACTTATTCTGCAATAACCCAATGCCTGCACCGGCATGTAATCCAAGCATATCATAAGGTAAGCGATGCGTGACTTTATCGATAACCACAGTGCCATTGCTAACAACTATTCTTGAGATGTCTCCAAACCGCTTCTGACGTTGCATTTCGGGGTGGGCATCAAGTTTTTGAAGCACCGGTTCAAGATTGATCTTCGTAAGTTCCTTTAACTGTGCAAGACCGGGCGCATACACATGAATCTCTGCCTCTTTCATTTTAATGTTGATCTCCCAACCCGGTGGCAACAATTCAACCATAACATGCTGACTGATGATGGCCTTCGTTTCAGGAATTGTCACATCAGTGATGGTTAATGTATGACGTTCATCATCATCCCCATCTGTTGCATAAACAAAAGAGATACGTTTTGGCAAATCCCTCCCGGCTTCAGGTAAGCTGTTTTCAACATGATCAAGTAAATCATTGAGCTGTGAAGGAAAATCCTTTATCACCGATTTGTTCACAGTATACTGCCTCAGCTCAAACGTAATAATGGATTGCTGATCGGGAAGTTCAACCCGGATAGAGTCAGGCAGCGGTTTGGGTTGGGCTGTTACGCCAATTGAACAAAGCCATACCAATAGTGTGATGCAGTTTAACAGCAGCTTCATCGTGTATCTTTTTTGAATGGATAGATTATTTTATTCGGGCAATGATGATTGCATCTTGATGAGTCCCGTCAAATTCACTTTCACCGGATTCAAGTTTATGAAACAGTCTCTTTCGCTTAGGCTTCACGGAGACCGCAGTATTTACCGGAGCCAGCATGACGCCAATGATTGGCGCAACTTTTTGACTTGCACCAACAGCATCAACCTTGCTAACAATCGTGGCTTCATGTATAGGTTGGATGGCTGTTTCGATAGTTTCATGCTCAAAGACCAGGGCTTCACTCGTACTGTTTTCTACTGCAGGAACCTGACGTTCATGCCTGGTGCGTTCAGGTTGCGTATCAGCCATTTCTATGTAGTCAACCAAGCTTACTTCCGGTACTTCTTGTTGATGTTCGTTCACCGTTGTAATGGTTAACGGCTTGTTGGTATCCAGAGTCAATTCATTACCAACCGTTAACTGGTATATGTTAAAAAACATAAAAAAGACTACGGCTGCAGCGTAATAATAAAACCTGTAGCTTTTTTTCGCGGTTGAAATCTGCTCATGGATTGCAAACCAGACTTCGGCCTTTTTCCAGTGAACAGGTTTACGTTCTACCGCTCTGATCTTTCGAGTCAAAATCATTTCAGGTTCCATAATGATGTCCCTCGCGTGTAATGTTTCGTATTAATAACTGCCTGGCCTTATACAACTGTGATCGCGATGTGCTTTCTGTAATGCTTAACAGTTTAGCTATTTCGGCATGATCATACCCTTCGATGGCATACAGGTTAAACACGGTTCGGTAGCCGTCCGGTAATTCCAAAATCAATTCATAAAGGTGCTCAGCGTCTGCCTGTTGAACGATCTCTGTATCATGTGTCGGATTCTCAACATCAAGTGTTTCCGTTAAATAAAAGTTATGCTTCTTTCGCAATGCCATCAATGCTTCGTTGATGAGAATCTTACGCATCCATGCCTCCAGGCTTCCGGCTTCCTGCCAGGTGAATCTGTGCA
>JALOMI010000104.1 GCA_025455465.1 Cyclobacteriaceae bacterium
TATATCATGCTGAGAAACTATGTAACTATTGCCGTCCGGAATATGCTCAAGCACAGAGCATTTTCATTCATCAACATTTTCGGACTAGCCGTTGGTATGGCCGTTTGTATGGCCATTATGATGCTGGTGGCCGATCAGATGATGAATGACAGGCATAACCCGGAGAGACATCGCATTTATCGGGTGAACTCCGTTCCGTTCTTTGAAGGAAAACGTGAGCACCGCGGCAACGAGACAGCAACGACTACGCTTCCGGTACGCGATGAGCTGTTGAATCATTATACCGGTGTGGCTAAAGCAGCACGCCTGATGCGCGGATTCGGAAACGGCTGGCTGGAACTGGAGCCGGGCTATGATATCAATATTCCGGTGAGCGGCTTCTTTGCCGATCCGGAAGTGTTGTCAATGTTTCATTACGACCTTCAGTATGGCGATGCGCGTACGGCCCTGACCGAGCCCTATTCGGTGGTGCTTACGCGCAAAGCGGCCAATAAATTATTTCAGATGGAGAACCCTGTGGGAGAGTTGCTGAAAATAGGTGATATCGGTACCTATAAAGTGACGGGGGTCATCCGCGAAACCGAAAGCAAGTCGCACATCGAGACCGAAGCGTTTGCCAGTATATCTACCATCCCCAGCCTCGCAGCTGCCGGGATTTCTGCCGGCAAGAAGAAAGACCTGGAGAGCTGGTATAACTATACGCAAGGATGGGTCTATATTTTATTGGAAGAAGGCACTGAACCTGAAATAATCCAGGCACATCTTGACAATATTCATCAAGACCATTTTGCTGAACTTCCAACACCGGAATCAACAGGTGTTACGTATACCTTGCAGAACCTGATGGACATTACACCCGGCCCGATGATCAACAATCCAATCGGTCCCTTTATGCCCTGGGTAATCATTTACTTCATGAGCGCACTGGCGCTGGTGGTGTTGATTACTTCCTGTTTCAATTTTACCAACTTATCAATCGCCCGATCCCTCAGCCGGGCGCGTGAAATCGGGGTGCGCAAGGTAACAGGTGCATTGCGCATGCAGATCTTTAACCAGTTTATAAGCGAGTCGGTTGTTGTGGCTTTGCTGGCGCTGTTTGTGGCAATGGTCATGCTTGTCATGCTTAAACCATTGATCATCGACCTGCCTTTTGCAAGAGCTTTACGTTGGGATTTATCCGCCAATATCGGGGTCTATGCTGTGTTTGTTGTATTCGCCCTGGTTGTTGGTTTCCTCGCAGGACTTTTTCCGGCCGGTGTGCTCTCTGGTTTTCAGCCTGTGCGTGTTTTAAAAAACCTTCATCAGGCTAAAGTGATGTCGCGCTTAGGATTGCGCAAAGGACTGCTGGTACTGCAGTTTACGTTTTCCATGATTTTTATCCTGACGGTAATTGTAGTTTACAACCAACTCAACCTGTTTCTCCACAGCGACTTTGGCTTCAATCCTGAACAGAAAATACTCATTCAAAAAGGCAGCGGAGATATGCAGACACTGAAGACTGAATTATTGAAAGATGCGGCTATTACACAGGTATCAGCAGTGTCTCATATTCCGTCAGCCGGTGTAGTCTATGGTAATGGATTCAAGAAGTCGCTGAGTGATAAGGACTGGATAACATTGAATTACTTCTCGGTAGATGAAGATTACCTGGCCTCCATGGAAATACCACTGGTGGCCGGTGAATTTTTTTCTTCGTCAGCAGGGGAAGGAAACCGCAATACCATTGTAATCAATGAAACCGCTGTTCGTGAGTTTCATTTTGATTCACCGCATGATGCCCTCGGGCAAACACTTGTCTTCGTTGCGGATTCAACTGAAAAGAAGATAATCGGTGTAGTGCGAGATTATACACACGAAATGGCGGCCTCCCGTCTAAGGCCCATGGCACTCATGTATAATCCGGATGAATACCGCATGCTTCAGATATCTTATACCGGAAGTTATTCCAGCGCGGCAGAACACGTAGAAAAAATCTGGGCAGGAGTATATCCGGGCGTTCGTATTGATCTCAAAGACTTCCGGAAGCATATGGGTGAACTCTATGAAATGCTGTTTGGCACACTGGTTACGGTGTTGGGTTTTGTAACTGTGTTGGCCATCGTCATATCGTGCCTGGGTTTGCTCGGTATGGCTACCTATACCGTAGAGTCGCGAAAGAAGGAAATTGCCTTACGAAAAGTGCTGGGAAGCAGCAATCAGTCATTGGTATTTGCGTTATCGAAAGGATATCTGTCTATTCTGGTGATGGCCATTATTGCCGCTGTGCCGGCTGCTTATTTTATCAACCAGCTGTGGCTGGAAAATTTTGCCTTTCATGTTTCAGTGGATGGTTGGACTGTCCTGCTGGGAACTCTCATCATTTCCTTTTTCGCCTTGTTCACGGTTGGGTCACAGACCCTGCAGGCTGTCCTGATCAATCCGGCTGATAATTTAAAAAATGAATGACATGCAACCTTTACTGCATTTTATTAATCAATAAAAAAGTAGCCTTCAACCAATAAAGAAATAGCCATGTTTCGCAATTACCTGCTGATCGCCATCCGGAATATTCGCAAGCAAAAACTGTTTTCTGCCATCAATATTGCCGGGTTAACCGTGGGCATAGCCTCCTGTCTCTTTATCTTCATTTATGTGAAAGATGAACTGAGCTTCGACCGGTTTCACCGTGATGCGGAGAATATGTATCGCATTGGATTGCAGGGCCGGATTGCGGGGCAGGAGTTTAACACCAACAGCAGTTGTTATCCCGTGGGGTTGGCTATGAAAGAGGGGATACCAGGCATTACCGACTATACGCGCATCTTTCCGGCAGCCAACACATTGGTTTTTAGCTATGAGGATAAATCCTTCAGTGAGAAGAAAGTATTCTATGTCGACTCGAACTTCTTCAGCTTCTTTTCATTTGAACTGATAGATGGTGATCCAGCTGCGGTTTTACGAGAGCCGAATTCTGTAGTGCTTACCGAAGAACTGTCGGTGAAGTACTTCGGTCAGGAGAATGCGGTAGGTAAATTGCTGATTATTGGTCCGGAACGACAGTCATTTAAAGTGACGGGCGTGGCACGCAGGGCACCGGATAATTCTCATTTTAAATACAATGCACTGATTTCCTACAGTACCGCTGATCCATGGGTATTCAAGGGATGGACGGGTAATTCACTTTTTACCTATGTTCGTAAGGATGCGAATACATCCGCCCGCATAATTGATGAAAAGCTCGAGGAACTGGTTGTAAAACATGTCGGTCCGGAAATCGAACAACTTGGTTTTACTTTCGAAGAGTTCAAGGCGCAAGGAGGTAAATACAGCTATACGGTTTATCCGCTGGTTGATTCCCACCTGCGTAACCCGTTTACTGATGATCATGAGCCATCCAGTGACATTAAGTATGTCTACACCTTTGTGGCGGTTGGTGTTTTCTTGCTGCTGATTGCCTGCATCAATTTCATGAACCTGTCAACGGCCAAATCGGCCGGAAGGGCCAAAGAAGTTGGCCTGCGTAAAACACTGGGCTCGGCACGCGGGCAACTGATCGGGCAGTTTCTGGCTGAATCGTTTATCTACAGTACCGTAGCGATGGTGTTTGCCATGGTCATAGCCTATGGCGCATTACCCTCGTTTAATTTTCTGTCGGGAAAGCAGCTGGCATTTTCCAGTCTGGTCGATCCTGTATTCATCGGTGGCGCTTTATTGCTAGTTGTGTTGATTGGCTTGCTGGCGGGAAGCTATCCCGCTTTGTACTTAACGGCCTTCAACCCGGTTGATGTACTGAAGGGCAAGCTTCGTTCAGGCATGAAGTCAAAAGGTGTCCGCAGTGTGCTGGTGGTGGTGCAGTTTACCGTGTCAATCATCCTGATATCCGCTACAATGATCGTCTATCAGCAACTTACCTATATGCAGCAAAAGAACCTGGGTATTGATAAGAATCGGGTAATCACGTTACAGAACATGCGCAATATTGGTGACAAGCGAATTGCTTTTAAACAACAACTGGATCGTCAGGCCGGTGTAGTGTCCAGTTCGTATACCAGCAATATTTTTCCGGGCATTTATAACATCAATGTTTTTCGAATAGCAGGTTCAGAACAGGACCGATTGCTGGCCTCGTATGCTGCTGACTGGGATCATCAGGAAGTGATGAAGTTTACGATGAAAGCAGGCCGGTTTTTCAACCGTGATATGGCCACCGATTCTTCAGCTTGCATTATTAATGAAGCGGCCGTGCGTGAACTGGGCTGGACGATGGATAATGCCCTGGAAGGAGAGATATATGATTTCAGTGGAGAGAATCCAAAAAAGTTAAGAATCATCGGGGTTACGGAAGACTTCAACTATGAATCCCTGAAAAATCAGGTACGTCCGCTGGTCATTCAGTTGTCTGATTTTCACCGGCAGCTGATTGTGCGCTATGACGGTGATCCGCGTGAAGCGGTTTCTTCTCTTGATAATTTATGGAAGGAGTTTGCGCCCGGTATTCCGCTGGAGTACAGTTTCCTGGATGAAGACTTTGATGCGCTTTTCCGTGCCGAGATGCGCCTGCGTGATTTGTTTACGGTATTTTCTGGCCTTGCCATCTTCATTGCCTGCCTGGGTCTTTTTGCACTGGCTGCTTTTCTGACCGAGCAGCGAACGAAAGAAATTGGTATACGTAAAGCCATGGGTGCTTCCGTAGAAGGACTTACCCTGACGCTCTCTCGTGAGTTTATGATCCTGGTAGGACTATCCTTTGTACTTGCCGTGGTGCCGGCCTGGTATTTTATGAATCTCTGGCTGGAGGGTTTTGCTTACCGTATAGAATTGAATGTACTGGTCTTTGTATTTGCCGGGCTAGTGGCTTTTATAGTAGCAACATTGACGATTGGCTTTCAGTCGTTGAAAGCAGCGAGGTCCAATCCGGTGAACTCACTGCGTTATGAATAATGAAAGGTTCATCCATCTGCAGATAAAGATGAACTAATGCGTAGAATATATCATTTCCTTAATCCGTTATTCAATGCTTAAAAACTATTTCACCATTGCTGTTCGTAACATGGCCAAACACAAGATGTTCTCGGTCATCAATATTCTCGGTATGACCATTGGTCTGACTGCCTGCCTGTTTATTGTGTTGTATGTTACCGATGAACTGGGTTACGACCGCTTTCATCGCGATGCTGAACGCATTTACCAGGTTGGCTTGCGGGGTAAGATCGGAGGGCAGGATTTGCGCGTTGCCAGTACGTGTCCTCCCATGGCTGCAGCATTAATAGCGGATATACCGGAAATTGAAGATGCTACCCGCATCGCCCAGTTTTTTGGAAAACCCGCCATTAAATACGAGGATAAAGTATTTGCTGAAGAGGAAGTGATTTTTGCTGACTCGAACTTTTTCCGGTTCTTCAGCTTCAACCTATTGGAAGGAGATCCGGAAAAGGCGTTAAAGGAACCCTATACACTGGTGATGACACCGGGCATGGCTGAAAAATATTTTGGTAGTGAACCAGCTGTTGGTAAACTGCTCACGATCGGCTCCGGCAATCAGACCTATACCGTAACCGGTATTATCGAAGAAGCACCGTCTAATTCCCATATCAAATACAACATGGTGTTTTCAGCAGGCTCAAACGATAACCTGAAGAGTAGCGCCTGGCTGAATAATTTCATGTTCACCTACTTCAAGTTGTATCCGAATACATCGGTAGAAGAAGTAAATGCCAAATACAGCACTTTGGTTGAAAAATATGTGGGTCCCGAGATTGAGCGTTTCATGGGTGTCAACATCCAGCAGTTCCGTGAGCAGGGTGCAGAGTACGGCTATTTTTCAACACCATTAACAGACATACACCTGCGTTCGGATGCACAAGGGGGACTGGAACCTGCAGGGAATTTGATGTATGTGTATTTCTTTGGTGGTATCGGCCTGTTTATTCTTGTCATTGCCTGCATCAACTTCATGAATCTGTCGACTGCTCAGTCTGCTGGTCGTGCCAAAGAAGTTGGTTTACGTAAAACACTGGGCTCATTGCGCGGACAGATGGTTCGGCAGTTTCTGGCTGAGTCAACCATTTACAGTTTTCTGGCAGTAGCGATGTCCCTGGTTCTTGCCTTTATTCTGTTACCGCAGTTCAATACATTGTCTGGTAAAACACTGGAGTTTTCCATACTGACTACCCCAATCTATTTGGTGGGATTAGTGGCGTTGATTATAGTCGTGGGAATGATCGCAGGCAGTTATCCTGCCTTTTATCTCACCTCGTTCAGTGCTGTGGAAGTATTAAAGGGAAAGGTGCGCTCAGGTATGAAGAGCAGCGGTGTACGCAGCACGTTGGTGGTGTTTCAGTTCGCCCTGTCAATTTTCCTTATGATTTTTACGGCTGTCATTTTTCAGCAGGTGCAGTACATGCAGCAGCAAAATCTGGGCATTGATAAGAACAATGTTATTGTACTGAACAATACCGGGCGATTAAAGACCAATAAGGAAGCCTTTCGGAACGCCCTGACACAACAGACCGGCATCGAAAAGGTGAGTTACTCCAACAACAATTTTCCTGGTGTTAATAGCACTACCATTTTCAGGGAGGCAGCTTCCGAGCAGGACCATATTATGGGATTATACTATGCCGATTATGATCACCAGGAGGTAATGAAATTCGAGATAAAAGAAGGGCGTTATTTTTCACGGGATTTTCCTTCCGATTCCGTAGCCATCATTCTGAACGAAGCAGCCGTACGTGAATTCAATTTTGATGAAGCCCTGAATGCTGAAATACTTTATAATGATGGAGGAGATTCCTTCACGCGCTATAAAGTTATCGGGGTGATGAAAAACTTCAACTTTGAGTCGTTTAAAAATGAGGTGCGGCCGCTGGCCATCATGCTGGGCAAGGATCTCGGTAATCTGATGATCCGTTATCACGGCAACAGCGCGGAAGCACTGTCACAGGTGGAAAAGTTGTGGAAGGAATATGCGGCCGGTGAGCCTTTCGAATACCAGTTTATGGATGAAAGTTTCGACCGCCTGTTCCGGGCAGAGCAGCGCATGGGGACTATCTTCGGCATTTTTTCCGGTCTCGCCATTCTGGTGGCAAGCCTGGGGTTGTTTGCCCTGGCTGCATTCACAGCTGAACAGCGAACAAAGGAAATCGGTATCCGCAAAGCCATGGGTGCCTCAGCAACGAGTGTGCTGCTGCTGCTTTCCAGGGAATTTACCCGCCTGGTGATTATCGCCTTTATACCGGCTGCGCTGGCGGGCTGGTATATTGCTGACAGCTGGTTACAGGAATTTGCCTACCGGATTGAGGTTAGTCCGGTGATTATCGCTGCCAGCGGAATAATCGCCATACTTATCGCCTGGATTACGGTAAGCGTACAGTCCCTGAAGGCAGCAAGGCTTAATCCGGTAAAGTCACTTAGGTACGAATGAGCCTGTACGGGCAGTTTTTATATACAATGGAATGAATTCTCGGTGTTTTGTAATTATCTGAATTACAAATAGATAAGGTATCTAATGTTAAATTATTGTTAAGTGGGTTAACTTTTTGGCAACAATCAGTACCTTCAATGGCTCAATGATTTATTTATGAACAAGAAAAAAGCCGTTAAGAAAGACCTCACCAATAAGTTTGAAGGTACCATCAACCAGGTTGTTACGCAGGAAGATCCTCAGCCTTCAAAGAAGGTGAAGAAGCTGATCAAGAAGTCATCCAAAAAACTTGCATCGGCCGTTCTGGATGATTCAAAGAAGTCACAAAAGAAGGCTGTCAAGGCTGAAAAGAAAGCCGTCAAAGCCGAAAAGAAAGCTGCACTCAACGGCAGCAAGAAGGAGAAGAAGGCTAAGAAGCAGCAAAAAGTGAAGAAAGAGGAGAAGGAAATAATCGTGGTAGCTGATTAAGCTCAGCAAAATAACCGAACTGATTAATGCCCATCGCTTGCCGCGATGGGTTTTCTTTTTTCGAGCCACTCAAGTATGGATACGTTCATTAGGATAAGCAGCATACCGTAGAAAGTATCCTCAAAAGGTATTGTGCCCATACGTATGCCCAGGTTCACACTGTCATTATACCATACTACCTGCTCATCAATGAAGGATCCTGTCAGTATGCCGTTGACAATAAAGAACGGAATAAGGATAAAGAAGTAGGCAAAATAGAACCGTCCGAGATAGGCAGGCTTGATGACGAACTGCAGCACAAGCAGGTAAACTGCGAGCAGGATGAACGTTACCCCCGTATACCATTTGGTGATATTCAATACGCCCACCGTCATCAGCATGATGATCAACACCCAGCTGATGGATTTTGCGTAAGGACCAAACCAGTCTTTCTTGACGAGGTAGTTCATCGCATGATAGGTGAAGACACAGGCATAGGGTATGCAGATAAAGAACAGGATTTCTTCGATGGGCAGACTTCCGATATAGATACCGCTAAGGTAACGCGGATTAAAGCCCCAGACACCCATTTGGGTGAACCACTCATCCCATACAATGAAAAAGGCAGCCGGTATGGCGATGGCAATCCACAAGTGTTTCCATCGCTTGTAAAACGGAGCTGCTGAATAAAAGCTGTAGATCAGCGGCAAGCTGATCGACAGGATGTCCAGCCAGAGGTACAAATAGTTTTCGCTGAACACGGCTTATTGGGTTGCCTGGCGGTCTTTTCGGAACGAGAATTTTTTCGGCTCGTATTTTTTCGGAGCGTACAGGAAGCCGAAAGCCTCGCAGTTTTCTTTGGTATGCTTGGCGTGATGAACGTAGTGGGCGTTGATCATGCGCTGCAAATATCTACTACGATTGGCCGGGCGCCACTTGAGGCGCTGATGGACGATGATGTCGTGGAAAATGAGGTAGAACAATCCGTAGCAAAGGATGCCGAGGGCAACGGCAAACAGGTACGGATTGGACGTGGTGGATGAATACCAGAATAAGAAGATGGAAGGGAGGCTGAACACTACGGCAAACCAGTCGTTCTTCTCCAACGTGTGATCGTGTACGGTGTGGTGGGATTTATGCCATACCCAGAGCACACCGTGCATGATGTATTTATGGGTAAACCAGGCAACACCCTCCCAGAATAAAAAGGTGCCGATAGTAATCAGTGAACAGATAATAATGGTGGTGAGGCTCATACAAACTCCGCTTTCTTTTCCGTGAAGTAGTTTTCCAGTACCTGGAAACGATGGTCAAAAATACGATTTACCTCACGCCCCACAAACAACCAGTTGGCCAGGCGGCCGATGATGCCGAAAGGAATGGCATAGTTGACTTCATCGGTCATTTCAATGCCCCCGTCCACAACCTTGAAGTGGTGCTGGTGATGCCACAGGGCGTAAGGGCCGAAGCGCTGCTCATCCACAAAGTAATATGGTTCATGAACATGGGTAATTTCCGTCATCCAGTTCATAGGGATGCCCGGCAATCCGTAAACGATGTACCGGATTACCTGTCCGGGATACATTTTCGGGCCACCCGACATATACAGGATTTTAAACCCCATGTGTTCCGGTGTGATTTTCGAAAGGTTAGCCGGACTGGAGAAGAAATCCCAGGCTTCTTCAATGGAAATGGGCAGAAACTGCGTTCTTTTCAGGTTGTAAATTTTCATACAACTGAACAACAATTAAAACCGGGCGATGTTCCGGATCATGCCCGGGAAAATAAATCCGTGGAAAGGCAATATGGTATACCAGTAGATTCTGCCCCATAATCCCAGCGGGCGAAACGTAGCCGTTTGGTAGAGGGTGTTGTCAGTCATCCGGAATTCCAGCCAGGCATCACCGGGCAATTTCATTTCGGCATAAAGCAACAGGCGGCCTGATTTTTTATCGGCCAGCAAAACGCGCCAAAAGTCGAGGGCATCACCGGCTTTCAGGTCATTGGGGCTGCGCCTTCCGCGCCTTAATCCCACACCACCTACCAGTTTGTCCAGGATGCCACGGATGCGCCACATCCAGTTACCGTAGTACCAACCCCGGTCCCCACCGATGCACCAGATGTTTTCGATGATTTCTTCTTTGGGCCGGTTGAAGGTGACGGAGCGTTTATCCTGGAAGCATCCGTGCGTGGGTACTTCGGCATAGTTCAGAAAATGCTGATCGATGGTGTTCGGTTGAATGGCATCTTTCCAGCTGGAGATAACCAGGCGTTGCTGGATGCGATCCAGTGCTATGCGCAATGTTTCTTCGTAGTTGAGTAAGCGGATGGGCACGATCGCCTGAATCCGGTTATCCCGGCAGATCACTTCATTTTTCATACTGCTCACCAGGCTT
>JALOMI010000105.1 GCA_025455465.1 Cyclobacteriaceae bacterium
CTCAATGCGCAGGATTATTACATGAGTTTTGTGCCCATCAGCTGGCACTGGGAGCTGGTGGCGCTGCTCAATGTGATCACGTTTGTGATTGTGACGTTGGTGCTGTTGCTGCCTACGGCCATTATCTCCCGCATCGATCCGATCAAGGCGATTCGGTTTGATTAGTCATTCTTTGCTGGCGCGATTGGCGATGGCCACCAGTTGCCAGTAGGGTGGGCGATAACCGTTTTCACGGATGAAGTTTTCAATCTCGGCTTCTGTCTTTTTCCTGACAGTGTTATACAATGCAACAAAGTCATTGTTCTTTAATCCCCGTGTAGCACTCATTCCTTCCGGTATAATGCCCGGTTTGCCCAAGGCATTTTGAATCAGGGAAAAACCTTTCACAATGCGCGCCAGCGGCAGCAGCCAGTGGTTGTAGCCGATCTCCAGTCCTTCGTTGGCACGCTCCAGCAGCGCGTCCATCACGGCATTATCAATATGGTCCTTCATCAGCGTCTGCGGATCGCACCACTCGGCTACAATGGATAACTGCGGATCGTATTCCAGATCGGAAGGCATCTGCGTGATAAAGTTTTCGACACCGAAAGCGTTCAGCCAGTTGACGGTGCCTTGTGCTGAAATGGTAGAAGTTGACTGCCATAACTGAATGCCTTTTTTACCGTAGGCGTACGATCCAACTTCCGAACAAAACATGGCGGTGGTGTCGTGGAAGTTCATTTTGAAATCGTACGGAATGTGGCGCTGGTTTGCCTCCTGCAGGGCAAGTGCTGCAGCAGCATGCGGTAGTTCAGGATGTTGTTGCAGTGCGGGCAGATCAGCCCTTGGGCGTAGCACCATGAACCGCAGTTTTTTGTCTTTCAGGTATTCTTCAGCGGTGGCAATGGCTACACCTTTTTCAATATGTGCTTCGATGAAGTAGGGTTTCCTTGTATCGGCATCGACATACAGCAAGGCTACATGAGAAAAATTTCCCGGATAATCATTACCACGGGAAATGAAGGCCGATACTTCGGCACCGCCCCGCGATACCAGCAGGTCACCGCTGTGTACACGTATACCCTGCAGTATAGCGGAAGGTGTTGACGAGGGTTCATTCGTAACGAGCTGCACCGGATTAAAATTGATAGTGTCGGCTTGCAGCAATACTTCCTCCATGCCGGCACGCAGCCCGTACAACAGCCGGTACAGGGTGGCTCGCTGCGCTTCATCATTCAGATCCCAATGATGGGAATGTTTTTTTACCTGATCCCGTACGGCATTGTAATACGATACGATCCAATCCGATTCCCGGGCTGCAGCATGAAGCGATGCCATGACAAAAAAATGTTTCAGCAGGTCTTCATAGCGTGCGTCATCGTATGAAACAACACTGTCACGCTGAACAGAGGCGAGTACGTAATTGGCCTCTGCCGATGATTGTTTCAGCAGGGAGTCAAGACGTTCGCTATCAAGGCTTCGTGCCTGCTGAAAAATCGTTTCCAGTTCCTGCCAGTGATCATCCATGTTCCAGGCAAACGGATTGGACGGAGCTGCGTGAAACGGTGCTGGATTACGATCCGGGATGAGCAGCAAGAGATAAATGATCACTGCACTCAGAACCATGTATTTCAGTGATCTCATAAAAAGTCTTTGGGTACTAATGTACCGTTTCGTAGTCAGTGAACCAGCTTTCCATCTCCAGGCGGATCACGCCAAAGAATGCTTCCTTGAAAATACGGGCCGACATTTTTGATTGACCGCGCGTACGATCGGTGAAGATGATAGGCACTTCTTTAAGCCGGAAGCCGTGTTTCCATGCTTTGAATTTCAATTCGATCTGAAAAGCATAGCCTACAAAACGGATATCGTCCAGCATGATAGCTTTCAGCACCTTGCTTCGGTAACAGATAAATCCTGCCGTGGTATCAAACACCGGCAGTCCGGTAATCAGGCGCACATAGCGGCTGGCCAGCCATGAGAGCAAGACGCGTCCCATCGGCCAGTTCACGACATTAACCCCGGTAACATAACGCGAACCGATGGCCACATCGTTGCCGTCTTTTTCGCAGGCATCAATCAGGCGTATCAGATCCTTCGGGTCGTGGGAGAAATCGGCATCCATTTCCAGGATGTAGGTGTATCCTTTTTCCAGGGCAAAGCGAAAGCCTTCAATGTAGGCGGTACCGAGGCCCTGTTTGCCGGAGCGTTTCAGCAGGTGCAGCCGCGGTTGGTTTTCGTTATAATGCAACTGCATGATTTCCACGACTGAGGCTGTTCCGTCCGGGGAATTATCGTCAACGATAAGTATATCCAGTTGCCGGGGAAGCGAAAAGACGGCATGGATAATGTCTTCGATGTTCTCTACCTCATTGTAGGTAGGAATGATGACGATGGATTTACTCAAGGGTACGGTATTGAACGGGCAAGGTACTAAAAATGCTTTTTTCGTATTTAATCTTTTACACCAGTGCAGCTAAAATGCAAAGACCATCCGCAGGGGATGGTCTTTGAAAGAAAACTTTACTGAGCGGAACGTTAAACCACTTCTTCCTCATGCAGTTCTTTCGCCAGTTTCTGCTGTACTTCATACGGCACCTGGGCGTATTCGGCAAACTTCTGTGAGAAGCTGGCGCGGCCCTGTGATAACGAGCGCAGTGTGGTGGAATACCGGTCGAGTTCATTCAGTGGTGTGCGGGCCTTGATTACCTGGTATTTTCCCTTGGAGTCAATGCCCATGATGATTGACCTGCGGGTTTGCAGATCGCCCATCACTTCGCCCATAATTTCTTCGGGCAGCAAGATCTCAATATCGTAAAGCGGCTCCAGCAAGGTAGGCTCAGCATTCATAAAGGCTTCCCTGAAGGCCATCATTCCGGCAATTTTGAAGGAGATATCATTTGAATCTACCGGGTGCATCTTGCCGTCATAGACCATCACGCGCACATCGCGCACGTACGAACCGGTAATGGGGCCCTGCTCCATTTTTTCCATCACGCCTTTTTGGATGGATGGTATAAAACGGGCGTCAATCACACCACCGACAATGCAGTTGTAGAATACCAGCTTGCCACCCCACTCCAGCTCGATGACTTCTTTTCCGCGCACGGAAAATTCGGTGGGCTCGGGCATACCTTCTACATAGGGTTCTATCTTCAGGTGAACTTCGCCAAATTGGCCGGCACCGCCTGATTGTTTTTTATGCCGGTACATGGCCGATGCCGGCTTGCGGATGGTTTCGCGGTAGCTGACACGCGGTGTCTTGAAGTCAACATGCAGTTTGTACACATTTTCGAGATACCATTTGCAGACCGCCAGATGCATTTCACCCTGCGCAGCAATGATGAGCTGGCGCAATTCTCGGGAATAGCCCACTTCAACGGTAGGGTCTTCCTGGTGAATCTTGTTCAGCATTTCGCCAAGCTTTTCATCCTCCCCCTTGCTGGAGGCCACCACGGCAGCACGAATGCGTGGTTCCGGATAGTCAATCGGGGCGATGGTAACCTCAAATCCTTTGGCGTGCAGGGTCTGGTTGGTATAGGTGTCTTTCAGTTTCAGCGTTGCACCAATGTCACCGGCTACGAGTTTGTCGACCGGGTTGCGCGTTTTGCCGTCCATGATGAACAGCTGGTGGAATTTTTCTACCGCACCGGTCTGGCTGTTGATCAGTTCAGAATTTGAGTTTACCTCTCCGCTGATCACTTTAAAGAAGGTGAGTTTACCCACGTTAGGCTCGAGGTGGGTTTTAAAGACAAATAAGCAGGCCGGTTGGTTGATATCATAGGGAATTTCTTTTCCGTCAGTCGTGATTTCTGGTTTGGCTTCGCGTGGTAACGGTGCAACGTTATCGATGAAGCCCATCATGCGGCCGCTGCCCATATTCTTTTTCGCGGAGGTAACAAATACCGGAAATACATCATGATGGATCATGCCGAGTTTTAGCCCTTCGCGCATTTCATCTTCATCGAGCGTTCCTTTCTCGAAATATTTTTCCATGAGCTTCTCATCATTCTCCGCGGCTTTTTCCACCAGCTCGTTGTGCAGGCGTTCCGCTTTTTCTTTTTCGCTGGCGGGGATGGGCAGTTTTTCAGGCTTGCCGCCCTCGGCCGGAAACTTGTACATCACCATCTTTAGCAGATCGATGATGGCATCGAAGCCCTCACCCTGGTTAACGGGGTATTGCATCTGGGTAACAGCATTGCCGAACTCGGCTTTAATGGATTCCAGTGCTTCATCAAAGTTTGATTTCGCATGGTCTACCTGGTTGATGGCAAACATCACCGGTTTGTTGAACTGGTCGACATATTTCCAGATCAGTTCGGTGCTGACTTCAACACCGTTTTGTGCGTTGATCACTACCACGCAGGTATCGGCCACGCGGATGGAAGAAACCATCTCACCGACAAAGTCGTCAAAGCCCGGTGTATCGATAATGTTGATTTTGTAATCGTGCCATTCCGTGTGCAGGGGTGTGGCAAATATAGAGTTGCCGCGTTCCTGTTCAATTTCGTGATAATCCGACACGGTATTTTTCCCCTCGATCGTGCCTCTGCGATGGGTGATACCGGCCTCAAAGATCATGTCTTCGGCAAGCAGAGTCTTGCCGCTTTTTGGGGCGCCCAGCAGTACAATGTTTTTCAGGTGTTTTTCGTCATAAACTTTCATAACGCAATGGGTTTAAGGCAGACAGATGCCAACTGCATTGAAAAAGAGCAGACTTTCTTCTTTTTCATGAGCAGCATTTGTCAGCAAGGTTGTTGTATGTTTTATAGGATAGGGATTTTAAATTAAGAAGAATTACTCAATTCTCCCCGGTTAATCCACCTGCTATTTTGAGCGTTAGGACGTGATTTGTTCCTGACATAAATCACATCGAATAATGATAACCGTCATGATGCTCACTTACCATGACGTATACTTTTACCCCCGACAAACAGAACCAAAGTCAAATGAAAACTCACCAGCATTTACTCATCGTCTTCCTGGCCTTCGCCATTGTAACTGTTTTGGCCCAGGCACCTTATAAGAATAAAACAACGAAAATGTCCGTTACAGGATCCTCCACCCTTCACGAGTGGGAGTCGGACGTGACATCAGTGGATTGCAAGGGATCGTTTACCGTTGCCGGCAATCAGTTAACCGAGATAAAAAATGTGCAGGTAACCATACCCGTGACCAGCATTAAAAGCACCAAGGGTAAAACCATGGACAACAAAACCTACGAGGCATTCAATTCCGAGAAAAATCCAAACATCCAGTACCGTCTGACTACAGCAAAAATCTCCGGATCAGGTCCGGAATACACCGTGGTTGCCAGCGGTAACCTCACCATGGCCGGCACCACCAAGCCTGTGGAACTGAACACCAAGGCTAAAGTGCTGGGTAACGGAGAAGTGCAGATCACCGGATCGCACAAAATCAACATGAAGGATTTCAACATGGTGCCCCCCACCGCCATGATGGGAACGATTAAGGTAGGCGAAGAAGTGACCGTGAATTTTGACCTGACCCTCACTCCCAACAATTAAAACAGAAACCAATTTTAACAAACAATAAATCAGACTTAAACAATTAAATTTTATGACAACTTCTATCAAAGCAAGACTGTTAGGCGCGATTATGCTGATGGTCTTCATGAGTAGTGCGGTTGCTCAGCAACCCGCCATCCAGTACTTCCGCCCGTATGACAAGACAGGTATTAACGTATTTGAAACATCCAAAGAAGACACCGTTGTTTACGATGGTTTCAAAGTAAGAATCGGTGCCGGCTTCACACAAGGTTATCAGAACCTTAGTCACAGCAACGGCCTTACAGCATCTTCTGTTCCGGCTGCCAACCTGTATGAAATGGGTGGTGGCTTTCCGCTGGCACAAGCCAACCTGAATCTGGATGTGCAACTTTATGACGGTGTACGGCTTAACCTGGTTTCCTACATGTCGTCTCACCACCACAACGAATTCTGGGTTAAAGGAGGCTATCTGCAAATTGACAAAGTGAGCTTTTTAAAGAGTGAATTCATGGACAACCTGTGGAAGAACCTCACCCTGAAAGTGGGTCACATGGAAATCAACTACGGTGATCAGCACTTCCGCAGAAGCGATGGCGGTCATACCCTCCAAAACCCCTGGATTGAAAACAATGTGATGGATGCATTCACAACTGAGATCGGTGCTGAATTATATTGGCAGAAAAAAGGCTTCATTGCCATGGTTGCCATGACCGATGGTGAAATTCAGGGTAACGTGGCTGCTCCTTCCACACCTGCCGGTGCCAAACGCAAGCCCGCGTTCTATGGTAAAGTCGGTTTCGACAAGCAGCTGCAGGATAACCTCCGCGTTCGACTCACCGGTTCTTTCTACACCACCAAATCTTCTGTAAACAGCACCCTGTTTGGTGGCGACCGCACAGGTTCCAACTACCAGTTTGTGATGGATAATGCACCTGTTACTGTAACCGGTAACTATACTTCAGGCCGTTTCAACCCCGGCTTCCGTGATAACGTTACTTCCTTCGTGATCAACCCATTCGTGAAATTCGGAGGACTTGAAGTGTTTGGTAACTTTGAATTTGCCGAAGGCGCCAGCCAGTTTGAAAACGGTGAAGGAACCAACTGGGCAGCCACCGGAAACCGCAAAGCCAATCAGACTGCCTTTGATGCACTCTACCGCTTTGGCGGCACCGATCAATTTTATATTGGATTCCGTTATGTTAAAGTTGATGCAACCGTTGGTGAAGGCAGAACAGCGACCAATGCCGGCCGTCAGTATGATGTGGAGATCGATCGCACTGCATTCGGTGGTGGCTGGTTTATTACCAAGAACGTATTGCTGAAAGGCGAATATGTTAACCAGAATTATTCTGGTTTCCCGGATAACGGACCCAACAACCGCTTCTTTGATGGTAATTTCAAAGGCGTTGTTATTCAGGGTGCCATTTCCTTCTAATACAACAAGAGCTTACCTATAAACTGAAGAGGCTGCCAGGTGATGGCAGCCTCTTTTTTTTATCCGGTAAATTTCAATTGGCTTTACGGAAAGAAGGGTGTTCTGATACAGCTTATTTTGCTGTTGTAGGAAATCCGAGCAATTGAAGCATGCTCTCCTGGCTTTGCTCCGGTGCGAAGAGTTTGGTGGAAATCTCACCATCTTCATTCCGGTCAATTAAAACATGCTTCGGTGCAGGAATTAAACAATGCTGAATGCCGCCATAACCACCCAGCGATTCCTGGTACGCACCGGTATGGAAGAAGCCGATGTATAAAGGCTCTTCATCGTTGATCATCGGCAAAAATACTTCACCGGTATGTGCTTCAGAATTATAGTAATCGTGACTGTCGCACGTAAGGCCGCCCATGTTCACCTTGTGGAAAGGATCATCCCACTTATTTACCGCAAGCAGAATATATTTCTGGTTCAGGCCCCAGGCATCAGGCAGGTGGGTGATGAAGGAGCCATCGATCATGTACCAGAGTTCCTTATCATTCTGTAATTTCTGATCCACCACCTGGTACAAAACAGCTCCGCTTTCTCCTACGGTATAGCTCCCGAACTCGGTGAAAATGTTCGGGGTCTCTACGTTATTCTTCTCACAAATCCACTTGATGTTCTCTACGATCTGTTCAATCATGTACTTATAATCATAATGAAAAGTGAGTGATTGCTTGATCGGGAAGCCGCCACCGATATCAATGGAATCCAGGGTAGGGCAGACTTTCTTCAGTTCGCAGTACTTGAACACGAATCGGCTCAGTTCACTCCAGTAGTAAGCTGTGTCTTTGATGCCGGTATTGATAAAGAAGTGTAGCATTTTAAGAGATGCCTTGCTGCTACGTTCTATTTTTTCTTTGTACAGATTATTGATGTCGCTGTATCGTACCCCCAGCCGTGAGGTGTAAAACTCAAATTTCGGTTCTTCATCGGCCGCCACCCGTATGCCCACCTGGTAAGGCGTGTTCACATGGGCTTCGTAATGGTCGATTTCACTCAGGTTGTCCAGTATCGGTACGCAGTTGCGGAAACCGTCATTCAGCATTTCGGTGATATACTGCCGGTACAACGGCATCTTAAAACCGTTGCAGATAATGTAGGTGTCTTTGTTGATTTTACCCTGGTTGAACATGCTGCGCACAATCGGGATGTCGTAAGAGGATGACGTTTCCAGGTGGATATCGTTCTTCAGCGCCTCCTCCAGGATGAATGAAAAGTGCGATGACTTGGTGCAATAGCAATAGGTGTAGCTGCCCTTGTAACGAAAACGCTCCATGGCGTTTTTGAAGGTGGCCTGCGCATAGCGGATGTTTTCACTGATGCGGGGCAGGTAGGTTAGCTTGAGCGGAGTACCGTATTGTTTAATGATCTCCATCAACGGAACATCATTGAACAGTAATTCATGATCGCGTACTTTAAATTCTTTCTGGGGGAACTCAAAAGTTTGCTCGATCAGTTCGCGGTAACTCTTCATCCGGTGTAGTCGTTGTTCGTTTCAGGTATTCTATCAGGTGTCAGCAGTACCGGTTTCAACCTCCAGCGGTTGCTCTTCTTGCGGGGCTGCCAGCGTAAAAAGAGTGCAATAATGGGATAATTTTGCCATCTTTGCAATGCTCTGATGCTATGACCATTTCCGGCAAAATCATCCTTTTCGCCCTGATTTACATCGGGTTACGTGCCCTGCCCGACTGCTGACGGGCTGCCTGCCGGTTTCCTTTTTGTTCTGGTCTGTCAGCTGTTTTAAAATCTAATCCTGCATTTCTGTGAAAGCGATAAAAATTATTGAAGTAAAGTCTGAAATCGGTGCCGGTACCCGCGGTGCCAGTCTGGGCGTGGAGGCCATGAAGATTGCCAGCCTCGACCTGAAGTCCGACTTCTTCCGTCAGCATGAGTCGGTGGAGGTTGAACATGTCAACGAATTACTGTTTGATGGCGCCAAGCATGCCTACGCCAAGTTCATTGACGGTGTCATGATCATGGAAGAGCGGGTATGCCTGGAGGTGTATGAAACCATCTGGGATGACTACTTCCCGCTGATCATGGCCGGTGACCACAGCACCGCTTACGGTACCATAGCCGGCATCAAAAAATCCAGCCCCGGTTCCCGGCTGGGGGTGATCTGGATTGATGCCCATGCCGATATCCACACCCCGTTTACAACACCTTCCGGTAACATGCACGGCATGCCGCTGTCGATGGCAACCGGTATTGATAATTTCGAATGCAAGGTCAATGACCCGCGGGGCGAAACGCTGGAGTATTGGGAGCAGATCAAGAATGTGGGCATGCCCGGAGCTAAGATCTATCCGGAAGATATTGTTTATATCGCAGTACGTGATCTGGAAAAGCCTGAGAATTACCTGATCAACAAATACAACATCAACTTCATTGAAACCGAGGAAGTTAAAAAGCTTGGCGCTGCTGTCATTGCACACAAAGCACTGCAGATGCTCGACCATTGCGACATGATTTATGTTTCCTTTGATGTCGACAGCCTTGACAGCCGGATATCTTCAGGCACGGGCACACCGGTTCCAAACGGTCTCACCGTAGAGGAGGCTAAGGTGCTGAATGTAGAACTTGCAAAAAGCCCCAAACTGGTGGCCTGGGAAATCGTGGAAGTGAACCCCACGCTGGATTCGCAAAACAGCATGGCTGAAAGCGGCTTTGAAATTCTGGAAGCCACGGCCCAATCCATCATCAGCCGTCCGGTAACGGTGGAGTGATCAGCCTGCGATTTGTTCATCGTTTGCTGCATCATCAACGTGTTTTGAGTATCATTGTATACAGGATGCACGCTGGTATAACTTCACAAGTATTCTGCAATGTTTTACCGTCTACGATATAGCTGGTTGGTGCTCTTTTTATTATTCCTGTTTCATCTTGTTACCAGAGCTCAGGATGAAGCTGAAGATATGGACGAAGACAGCATCATGGTCGTTTACTTCATTGGCTTTTTTATCCTCATTGTTGTTGTGTTCTTCCTGATTGTTTGGCTTGGCCGGAAGGAGAACAAGCAGGATGAAGCGATGAAGGAAAAAATCAGTGAACTGCGTAAGCGTGGCCAGGACCTACATGTTAATCGTACGGAGCCGTTATCGAACGAAGATATCCAACACCTCGAAAAGTATTCCCGGATGTCAGCCACTGCTGTGACCATCGTTTTCATCGCAATCGCTGGCATTTTTGCTGTTGTCGGTAACTGGATATTCTACCTGCTTGGTGCCGGTTTGCTGGTGCTGATTATTCCCGCCCGTAAATA
>JALOMI010000106.1 GCA_025455465.1 Cyclobacteriaceae bacterium
CCGCCCCGGTCGAGCTCCAGTATGCCTGACACATATACGCGGTATCCGGGTATGGTCATCACGTAAGGCTGCTCCTCCCCTGCCTTCAGAAAATATGCTTGTGTCTTCCGGTTATTGCCGCCTGCATAAAACTGCAGTTGTTGCTGACCACCGGTATAAACACTCACCTGCACACCATCTCCTTTTAATAAGTATGCAATAGAGTCGCGCTGGTTTTTCGCCACCGGCCGGGCCGGGCGTGCCTGCTGCAGGGCAGCGAATAGTACATCAATCATATCGCGATCGGCCGGTTCATCCCCTACCCGCCAGCGTGTACCGTCATAGCGCAGTTCGATGGTTTGGTTGCCGCGCGTCAGCGTAACCCGATCAACCGCCTTCCAGTCACTGATCTGAAAGTGGTTAACATCCACTGGAGTTTTCTCAACCGAACGATACCACGCATAAGCGATCGTCACCGCGATGATCACCACCAGTGAAAGAAGATATTGCCGGTTTCGCTTTTCGAAGTGATTCATACCCGGGCAAAACGTTGGTTACGAACATACACACTGATCAAGCCGAAGAGGATCAATACCACCAGCGGCAGCGCCACATTGATGCTTTGCCAGCGGATTTTGCCGGTGCGAACCAGTTCCTTATTCAGCGGCCTGATGCGCACTTCGCGTGAACGCGACTGAATCAAACCGCCTTCATCCGTCAGGTAGGCCATGGCATTCATCAGCAATTCTTCGTTAGCGAAGGTATAGTTGGTGAATGGATCAAGCCCCAGTTGCTGCGGGTTGCCTGTGCGCAGATTGATTTCATTGCGGGCCAAATCCCCATCGGCAAAGACAATCACTTTGCCACCTTTTCCTTCTTGCAGAAAAGTATGTTGATCAGCACCTTCAGGCAGGAAACGGTTCTTGTATAACGAGGTGAAATTTCCTTCCAGCAAAATCCCAACAGTAACGGGCCCCTGGTTAAAACTTTCCGGCTTGACATTGCGCCTGATTTCATTGATGCTCACCGGCACGGGGGCAGCTACCTTACGGGAAAAAGATGAGGTAAATGCCAGCGGTGTTTTAATGACACCATCTGCCTTCACCGTATCAATGCTGCTGACGAAGCGGGTAATTACCGCATCAAGATTTCGTGTGACCGGATGATCAGCATAGCGGTTGATCAGCGGAAAGTAGGGCCAGTCCATTAACTGCAGCTGGGGCTTGCCTCCCTGCTGCCCGGTAACCACGGGGTATAATCCAGCGTTGCGATCCTGCAGCAATTCCGGATTGATGCGGATTCCGTACCGGAAAAGCTGATCTTCGATATTCAGATTATAGGGAAATGCAAAGTAATCGGCCCGTGAGGCGCTGTCCATTGTGGCTTCCAGTTTGTCAATCAACAGCATCAACCGGCCGCCCTGCATCAGGTATTGATCGAGTTTATATTTCTCCGGTTCCGTAAATGGTCGTGTAGGCTTGGCGATAATCAGCGCATCATAATCGTTAAGTGCCGCTTTACGCTGGAGATTGACTTTGTACACATCATAATAGTCCAGCAGGGCATTGTTCCAACTGGCCACCGACAGGCTGTCGAGTTCACCGTGTCCGTAAATGAAGCCGATGCGGTTGCGCTCGATATTCGTGAGCTGATAGACTGCGCTTGCCAGGGCATATTCCAATCCTTCGATCGACTGGTTGATTTCCTGTTCCGGTGTCTGTGCCTTGTTTCCTTTCAGCAACATCACTCCGGTTTCCATGCCTCCGTACGAAACAACCGCACCGGGGAAGATCAGTTTCTCCAGTGTTTGTCCGTCTTGTCGCTCAACCACACGTGTAGGTGTTACGCCTTTCGCTGTCAAGGCTTCCATGAACTCACGTTGTGCCTGCGGGCTTAGTGCGCTGGTGGGATCCACAAAGGAAACTTTTACTTTATTGTCCGAATAAATTCTGAATTCATCCAGCGTTTCAGCAATGGCATTGCGCAGCCTCCTGAAGCCGGCATTCAGTTCGCCTTCGAGGTACACTTCCACATACACATCATCATCCAGTGAACGCAGCAAATCTTTTGTCTGGTCATTGATGGAATAGCGCTTGTCTTCTGTGAGATCGATGCGAAAAAAATAATCCGCTGCCAGCATGTTGATGAGTATCATCAATACCAGGGCGTTGGCGAGCAGTAGTATATCACCAGTTCTTTTGCTGCTGAATGTTACCATGAGCGGGAGCCGATTATGGTTTTGGTGATCAGCAAAAAGAAAGCGCTGGCCGAAAGGAAGTACACCAGGTCGCGGCTGTCGACCAGTCCGCGGCCGAGGGATTCGTAATGGTACTGAATGCCGAATTGTTTGATGATGATGACCTGCGTTGACCACAGGTTAAGGTTCGATACGGACTCAAAGCCGCTGAACATGAGGAAGCAAAGAAATGCTGCCAGAATGAACGCTACGATCTGGTTGGTCGTGATAGCCGAAGCTATCAAACCGATGGCGCAGAAAACGCTGCCCAGCAGCAGCAACCCGATGTATGAACCGGCCACTCCGGAAGTATCAATGTTTCCGGGCGGGTCGCCCAATACACGCAGGGAGAAATAATAGACCCATGTTGGCAACACCGATACGACCACCAGCATGAGGCTGGCCAGGTATTTTCCGCCAATAATATCCCCGTCCGTTAATGGCCTTGTCAGCAGCAACTCCATCGTGCCGGCCCGCTTTTCTTCCGCGAAGCTGCGCATGGTGATGGCCGGAATAAGAAAGATAAAAACATACGGTGCCAGTGAAAAAAACGTTCCGAGATCAGCATACCCGTAATCCAGCACCGAGGTCTCCGGAAACACCCACACCAGCAGGCCCATGGCCGTGAGAAAAACTCCGATCACTACATACGCGATGAGGGAATGGAGAAAGGCACTGAACTCACGAATGAAAATATGCCTCATGCCTCTTTTGGGTTGGTGGTCAATACACGGAACACCTCTTCCAGTGAACTTTCTTCCTGGCGAAGGCCAATGAGGGAAATACCCTTGGCAGCGGCAAAGGCAAACAAGGCGGGTCGTACATCGCTCGTAGCGGTAATCCGAAAGCTGAAGTTGCTCAATTCTTCAACACGCTGCACGCCTTCCACTTGCGTGAGCTCAATAACAGCCACCGGCTGGTTAAATTCAATAACGATGACGTGACCACCGTTGCCTGTACGGACGAATTCATCCAGGGGATTGTCGGCTACGATCTTTCCTTTATTAATCACCACCACGCGGTCGCACAGGGCCTGCACCTCCTGCAAAATGTGTGTAGAAAAAATTACCGTCTTGTCTTTGCTGATGGTCTTGATGAGCTGGCGAATCTCCACCAGCTGGTTCGGGTCGAGGCCGGATGTCGGTTCATCCAGGATCAACACCTGTGGATTGTGGATGAAGGCCTGTGCCAATCCTACGCGTTGCCGATATCCTTTTGACAAAGCTTCTATCTTTTTATGCTGTTCCCGCTCCAGTCCGCATTGTCCGATCATGTCACTAACCCGCTGCCGGAGTGTACTGCCCTGTAAACCATACAGGCCTCCGATGAAACGCAGGTATTCACGCACATACATATCCTGATAAAGCGGGTTGTGTTCAGGCAGGTAGCCGATGATTCGTTTCACCGCCATCGGTTGCCGGGTAACTTCATGTCCGTCCACCCAAACCTCGCCTTTCGTTGGAGGCAGGTAGGTGGTAGCAATTTTCATGGTGGTGGATTTGCCCGCCCCGTTCGGACCGAGAAAACCGACTATCTCTCCGTGCCCGACTGAAAACGAAACATCATCGACCGCTTTTTGCGGGCCGTACACTTTCGTAAGGTTTTTAACAACGAGCGTCATGACTAAAGGCGCACAAAACTAAAAAATTTACCATTCGGCTAACCTATCGACAAGTTTGGGCTGTTACATCCATGGGGTCAACACCATATATTCCCGTTCGGCCTGCGGCACAGTAATTGCCGTGTTGCCGATTTAGTGATAATATTGACACGAAAATTCAGGGATCATGACGCGTTTCAGCATTTTTCTTTTAGTAATTATTTCGGTTTCATTTCATGCCTGTGCCCAGCAACCTCCCAAACCGGGTTATGACATCAAATTCAGGATTACCGGTTTAAAAGACACCACCGTCTACCTCGGTTATTATTATGCCGAAGGCACCTATGTCCGCGATACGGCACGCGTTAATACCAACGGTGAATTTTTCTTTGACGGCAAAGAAGCCCTTCCCCATGGTGTGTATTTCCTTGTACTTGATAAAACCCGCCTCTTCGATCCCGGTTTTGTGATCAGTGCCAACCAGCATTTCACCATGGAGACTGCCAAGGATGATTTTGTGAAAAATATGGTGGTTAAGAATGATGCCGACAATAAACTGTTCTTTGAAAACCTCCGCTTCAACATGGACCGCAACAAAGAAGCAGAGCCATTTATTAAGGTGTTCCAAGACACCACCCTTCGCGATGAAGTTAAAAAGAAGGAGGCCCGCGATGGTTTTTCAAAAATCAATGACAAGGTGATCGACTACCAGAACAAACTGATTGCCGCCAACCCGAACACCATGACGGCCCGGCTGCTCAAGTCAACCAAACGCATTGATGTACCGCAGCCGCCCAAGCGTGCCGATGGAACTATTGACTCCACGTATCAATTGCGTTATTACCGCCAGCACTTCTTCGATAATTTTGATCTGAGTGATGACGCCCTCATCCGCCTGCCGCAGCCTATTTACAGCCAGAAAGTAAACGAATATCTCGATAAGCTCTTTCCTCCGCAGGCCGACACATTGAAGAAAGCTGTGGAAGACCTGGTGAACCGAGCAAAGAAAAACCAGGAAACCTATAAGTACATGGTCTTCACGCTAACCATCAAGTTTCAGAATCCTGAGATCATGGGTCTGGACGATGTGTTTGTTTTCATCAACGACAAGTACTACGCCACCGGAGAGATGAACTTCTGGGCCAACGACCGTTATCGCAAGAATATTAAAGAGCATGCTGACCGTCTTCGGAAAAGCCTCATCGGAAATACTGCACCGAACCTGATCATGCAGGATGAGAACCTGAAGCCGCGTTCGATGTATGATATCAAGAGCAAATACACCATCCTCTTCATCTTCGATCCGGATTGCGGCTTCTGCAAAACAGAAACACCGAAACTCGTAAATTTCTATAACCAGAATAAAGCCCGTTTTGATGTCGAAGTATTTGCCGTGAGTGCCGATACCTCCATGAAAAAAATGCGCGAATACATCAAGCAGTATAACATGAAATGGATCACGGTGAACGGCCCCCGTACCTATGTCGGCTCTTATCACGACCTCTACGATGCGATGACCACGCCTTCCCTGTACATCATCGATGAAAAGAAAAAAATCATCGCCAAGAAGATCCCGACTGATAAACTTGAAGAGTTCTTTGTGAACTATGAGAAATCGCTGAAACGGAAAGCCTGAGGGCCTTTTCTTTCAGTCGAAGCAGGCCACCTGTAACATTTAAGGATTTTTTAGCGTCCTACGTGCAACTATTCCTGGGCGTTGGAGTATCTATTACAGTGTAACCGGCAGAAACCATGACATTCTTCGACAAAATTCTGGGCAAAAGCCCGAAAAAAGTGCTCAAGCCTCGTTGTCCGATAACCCGCGAGCCGATAGAACAGGGTTACGGATACCTGCTCACCACCGTGCAAGTGGTTACTTCCCGCAAGTACTGGGACCTGGTGATGACCGAACCTGAAACCATGTCGTATACCCTTTCGCATTTCAACAATCAGCCCAGCGGCACACAGATGCGCAACCTTATCTTCGAGAAATACAGTTCGATTGATAAGCCATGGATCATCTCTGATTCGTGTATCAGTCTTTTTGAAATCGACCGCAACCAAGCACGCACGCGCGCACAGCAATGGTGGCAATCGGAAGGAAACTACATGCCGGAAGAAGCCGGTGCTGCGCTCGACAAGCTGGAGCCATCGGTATACCAGCAGTTGAAAGATTATGCCGTACTCGAGGCCGGACGGCACCGCGTACAGGCAGCCTGACCCTTTACCACAAACGCAATCTATTCTCCAAGCTTAAAAAGAGGCAGCAGTCAATTGGTGCGGTCGATGGTGAATTGCACCAACTGTTTGAGGGATTCCTTATAGGCAGATTCCGGATAATCGCGGATCAGTTCAAGGGCTTCCTGATGGAAACGGTTCATCACACTGATGGCATACTCCAGCCCGCCAGACTTCTTCACAAAATCGATCACTTCGCGAACCTTTTTCGGATTTTCATTTTCGCTCTTCACGATACCCAGTAATCTGCGCCTTTCGAGCCAGCCGGTTTTATTGAGGGCATAGATCAGCGGCAGCGTCATCTTCTTTTCCCTGATATCAATTCCGAGGGGCTTGCCGATTTCCTCTTCTCCGTAATCAAACAGATCGTCTTTGATCTGGAAGGCCATACCGATTTTTTCACCGAACAAGCGCATGGTGCTTACGGTGTTTTCATCGGCTCCGGATGAACTGGCACCAACGGCACAGCAGGATGCGATAAGGGATGCCGTTTTCTTTCGTATGATGTCGTAGTAAATTTCTTCGGTGATGTTGAGCTGGCGCGACTTTTCCATTTGCAGCAGTTCGCCTTCGCTCATTTCGCGAACCGCATTAGAGACAATCTCCAGCAACCGGAACTCCTTATGCTCTACTGAAAGGAGCAGGCCGCGGGAGAGCAGGAAATCGCCTACCAATACGGCTACTTTGTTTTTCCATAATGCATTGATGGAGAAAAACCCTCTGCGGTAGTTCGCCTCATCTACCACATCATCATGAACCAGGGTGGCGGTATGAAGCAACTCGATCAGTGCCGCACCGCGAAAAGTCGACTCGGTGATCGAGCCGCATGTGCCCGCGCTGAGGAAGACAAACATAGGGCGCATCTGTTTTCCTTTTCGCTTCACGATATAGTTCATGATGCGGTCAAGCAGCATGACCTTTGTCTTCATGGAATCCCTGAACTTTCGCTCAAAATCTTCCATCTCCTGCCGGATAGGCTGTTTGATCGTCTCCAGGTTGTATGCTGACATGCGGCACAATTATACAACCCGGGTATACGGTTTCAAAATGATAAATCATCCGGTTGATTATGGTTTAATCCCAACTTCAGTTTATCTTGGATTTTCCGGATTGCAGCCGAATTGATATTGTTATGACCCATCCCTCTCCTTCAGCTGAAATACCTGCCAAACAGGGGGCAATCATAGAGTTGATTGCTTATAACCCGAATGACTATGAGAAAATCGATGCCAATCATATTGACGAAATTATCAGTCAGCTTAAACCCAACTGTGTCAACTGGATTAATATCGATGGTTTGTACGACACGTCCGTCATCGAAAAAATCCAGCAGCACTTCAATCTTCACACCTTGCTGATTGACGATGTGCTCAATGATCAGCGGCCCAAGTACGAAGAATACGATGATTACCTGTTTTTCTCCATGAAAATGCTGTACAGCCTGAACAGCGGGCAGATTGAATATGAACGAATCAGCTTTGTACTGGGCGATAATTACCTGATTACTTTCCAGGAGAAGGAAGGTGATTTATTCAACGCCTTCCGGGAGCGAATCCGGCTCGACCAGGGGCGTGTTCGCAAACGCAAAGCGGATTACCTCTTGTACCGGCTGATCGATATTGTTATCGATAATTATTACAACATCCTTGAAAACATTGGAGACCAGATTGAGGAAATTGAAGATTCCCTCAATGAAAATCAATCCAGTCATACCTTTGCCAGGATTCAGCGATTAAAGAAGGAGCTGATCTACCTGGCAAAAGCGGTATTTCCGCTACGCGATGCACTTTCGGGCTTGCTGAAAGAAAAGGCCGGATTTCTGGATGAGGAAAACGACCGGTTTTTTGCCGATGTCTATGACCATGTTATCCACCTGATCGATTCCCTTGATACCTATAAAGACCTGACAGCAAGTCTGATGGATATTCATTTCAACACCCAGAACAATCAGCTGAATAAAGTCATCAAGGTGCTGACCATCATCTCCACCATCTTTATACCCCTGACATTCATTGTTGGCGTTTACGGAATGAACTTCAAACATATGCCGGAGATCGACTGGGTTTATGGTTACCCGGTGGTATGGACCATCATGATTGTGATGTCTGTTTCGATGTTAGTCTATTTCCGATATAAAAATTGGTTTTAATTTGAGCGACATATGAATACGCCTTCATGCTGCTGAATTTTCTTCTATTAGTCCTCGGCTTTATTGTGCTCATTAAAGGCGCAGACTTGATGGTGGGCGGTGCATCCTCCCTGGCAAAACAGTTCAATGTCTCTTCACTGATCATCGGTCTGACCATCGTTGCGTTTGGTACCTCCGCACCGGAGATGACGGTTAATATCATCAATTCCCTCCACGGCAGAAACGAGGCCATTTTTGGTAACATCATCGGCAGCAACATGTTCAACCTGTTGCTTATTCTGGGTGTGACCGGGGTTATTTACCCGCTGGTGGTGCAGAAATCTACCGTACGCTATGAAGTGCCTTATTCCCTGTTCGGCATTGCGCTGCTGTGGATACTCGTCAACGATCAGTTGTTGCACGGGGCTGAGAAAAACATCCTGAGCCGCAGTGATGCCTTCCTGCTTTTCACTGGCTTTCTGGTATTTCTTTTTTACATCTACCGTTCGTTACAAACCAAGACCGAAGCCGATGAAGAACCGATAACCGAATACACCGTTCCCGTTTCCCTGCTGATGGTCATAGCCGGCATCGGCATGCTCGTGGGCGGGGGCTATCTGGTTACCGAAAACGCAGTGAAGATTGCTTATTATTTCGGGCTGAGTGAAAAGCTGATCGGCCTGACCATTTTGGCGGTGGGCACTTCACTGCCTGAACTGGCCACTACCGTTGTAGCGGCATTCAAGAAGCGTACGGATATTGCCATCGGCAATGTAATAGGCTCCAACATCTTCAACATCTTTTTGATTCTGTCTGTCAACGGCATGATCCGCCCCGTCCACTATCCCGAACATCAGTATGAAACTTATGTGGAGCCTGCCATTCTGAATACTGACTTATACATGCTGGCCATCGGCACGGTATTGTTATTAATTTCAATGTTTACCCTCACCCGCAATAAAATCGACCGCTGGGAAGCCCTTATCCTACTCATCATGTACCTCGGCTATACCTACTTTCTGATTGACAGAAATTAATCCGCTGCAGGCTTTTCCATCTTATTCAAAGCCTATATCTTTAAATGTACCGAAACCGGTAACAACCTATGGTGGCTTTAGATTCACTCCTGCTTATTGTCGGGTTTATTATCCTGATCAAAGGTGCCGACTGGCTGGTGGCAGGGGCTTCTTCCATTGCCAAACGTTTTCAGATTTCCAATCTCACCATCGGCCTCACCATTGTTGCGCTAGGCACTTCCATGCCCGAAATGGTCGTTAATCTTGTTGCCGCAGCCTCCGGTAAAAACGATGCCGCATTCGGCAACATCATCGGCAGCAACAATTTCAACCTGATGATGATTTTGGGAACTGCCGGAATGATTTATCCCTTGGTTGTACAGAAAAAAACCATTGCCTGGGAAATACCGCTGTCATTGGTTATGACATTACTGTTGTATTTCCTGGTGAATGACCAACTGCTGTTCGGTACACCCGGAAATGTTCTTAGCCGCGAGGAGGGATTTGTGCTGCTCCTCACCTTTGGGATTTTCCTGTTCTATATTTATCAGTCCATGAAAAGTGCCTTCACCGATGATGAAGAAGGACAGGTTCGAATCTATTCCAATAAAAAGGCAGCCGGACTGATTGTGGTGGGGCTTCTCTTGCTCATTGGCGGAGGAAAACTCGCTGTTGATAATGCGGTTGATATTGCGCGTTTCCTGGGCTTGAGTGAAAAGCTGATCGGCCTGACCATCCTGGCAGCCGGCACTTCATTACCCGAACTGGCAACCTCCGCTGTTGCCGCCTTTCGCAGGAACACCGACATCGCGATCGGTAATGTGGTGGGCTCCAATATTTTTAATATTTCACTGATCCTCGGTGTCAATTCGTTAATCAATCCGATCGCCTTTAACACCGATCTCAATTTCGATCTATACGTGCTGGTTGCCGCCACCATTGCCGTACTTATTTTCATGTTTACCCTGAGTAAACGCAAACTTGACCGCATGGAAGCTGCCATTCTGTTTAGCGGATCTATTTGACTACATAAAAAAAGGAGCCGTTAAAGGCTCCTTTCTTTTTGATGATTCAACCAGGACGTTACTTCAGCTTCTTTTCGAGTTCGGTGATTTTTGCCTGAGCTTCCTGTTTGCCCAGGGATAATGATTTCTTATAGAGTTCCATTGCTTCCTGCAACGTTTCCTTTTTCTTCTTCGGGGCCAGCTTGGTTCGGTTGGCTGCCTCTTCTACCGCTTCGGCACGGGCAAAGTAAGCATCTGCTTCACTCATTTTACTTTGGATCATCAGCTCCTGGATACGGGCTTCAATCAATGCCAGTTCCTGCTCTTTTTGCTGGATCTGAATTTCCTTATCAGAAATTTCCTTGCTCTGCATTTCGGCCAGGTCAATCAGGTTGCGGTTTTCATTGCGATACTTTTCAACCTGCTCCTGCAAGGCAACAATCTCCTTATTGCGGGCTTCCAGGTCTTCGCGCAGTTTTTTGATCTGGCGAGCGTACGTGTTAGCCGATCCCTGTGATTTTTGCAACGCTTTTTCCAGGTCATCAATTTTTCTTTCTGACTCCTTAACGTAGCGGTTGAGTTCATTCATCCGGGACGTATAATCGTCATAGGTGGTTCCCTCCCGCATGTCGAGGCGAAGGATGTTTCGGCTGGCATCGATTGAATCCATCAGCACACCAACTTCTACCAGTGTGTTGGCCATTTTCTGGGCTCCTTCGAGTTCCACGCTGAGGGAATCAATCTTATACTGCATGGCAGCTTTTTCTTTACCACCGCAGGCAGCCATGAGCAGCGCCACCGGTAGTGTCCATAAAAGGTTTTTCATAGGTTTTTGATTTGTTGTAAGAGGATAAACAAAAGTAGAATGTTGCCGTACAAGATATCCTGATGAATGTCAGATTTATTCAGGAAAGTTTAACAATTGTACACTTCAATCCGATAAATTTCCTGCAAATCGATAAAACTCTTTTAAAGACCCCTCATGAGTAAACTGATTACTACCCATACCCGCATTGCCGACCTGGGCAAGCCAAGAGTCATCATTATCGGAGGCGGATTTGCCGGGCTTCAGGTTGCCAACGGCCTGAAAGGTTTCAAGGCACAGGTTGTACTGTTCGACCGGTATAATCATCATACTTTTCAACCCCTGCTCTACCAGGTGGCTACTTCGGGCCTGGAGACCAGCTCTATCGTATTCCCCTTCCGGAAGCGCTTCGAAAAACAATCGGATTTTTTCTTTCGTCTGGGCGAGGTTACGGCCATCCGGCCGGAAGAAAATTATATCGAAACCTCCATCGGAGGAGTGCGCTATGATTACCTGGTGATTGCCCATGGCGCCACCACTAATTTTTACGGGTTGAAGGATGTGGAAGAACATGCCATCCCGATGAAAACCATCATCGACTCGATTCAGCTGCGCAACAAGATCATCCGAAACCTGGAGATGGCCTTGCTGACGGATGACCCTGAATTGATGAACAGCCTGATGGACTATGTTATTGTTGGTGGCGGGCCAACCGGGGTGGAACTGGCCGGTGCGCTGGTGGAACTGAAAAAGCATGTCTTTCCGAAAGACTATAAGGAACTTGAGTTGAATCACATGGATATCCACCTGGTAGAAGCCGGGCCACGGCTGCTGAACGGCATGTCGGAGGAAGCATCTGCGAAAGCGCTTCTCTACCTGGAAGAAATGGGTGTGCAGGTGCATCTGAATACAGCCGTAAAATCCTATGACGGCTACACCATTGAATTAAGTACCGGCAATAAACTCATTTCCAAAACCATGATCTGGGCAGCC
>JALOMI010000107.1 GCA_025455465.1 Cyclobacteriaceae bacterium
TCCATTATTGTTGAGTCAACTACAAAACGGAAGTATCATCGCCATGAAAGGCATTGGCGGATATCTTCTTTTAACCGATGCCACCAATGCTTCCGCCATTGAAAAGTTACGCGAACGCAAACATCGCCCGACCAAACCGTTTGCACTGATGTATCCTGATTTGGATGCGTTGAAACTGGATGCTTTTGTCAACGATGACGAAGCCAAAGCCTTCAGCAGCCTCTCAAGTCCGATCGTATTGGTTCCTGTCAGGCAAACACCGGCTTCCGGAATATGTACACGATTGATTGCACCCGGCCTTGATACCATTGGTGCCATGCAGCCCTACACCGGTATGATGGAGTTGTTGCTGAAAGCCTGGAACAAACCCATCATTGCTACCAGCGCCAATGTGAGTGGCTCCCCCATAATCTACAAAGACGAAGATGCGCTTCGTGCACTTAGCACCATTGCTGACTGCTTCCTGGTGCATAACCGCGAAATTGTTATCGCCCAGGACGACAGTGTGATGCGTTACACACCGGTTACCAATCAACGCATCATGCTGCGCAGATCGCGCGGCTTTGCACCAACCATTTCCTTCAACGCTTTTACCAATGAAACCGTGCTGGCTATGGGCGCTGATTTAAAGAGTGCCTTTTCGCTGCAGGCCAACGGAAGAATTTATACCAGCCAATACCTGGGCGACCTGGAGACTTTTGAAAGCCAGCAAAGCTATCGCCAGGCGCTGCATCATTTACTGGACCTGGTTCAGGTCAGGCCGGAACGAATCATTACTGACGCGCACCCGAATTACTACTCCACCAAACTGGGCAGACAACTGGCGGAGGAATGGAACATACCTGTAACCACTGTGCAACACCACCAGGCGCATGCACTGGCAGTGCTCACGGAAAATAATTTGTTGAACAGCAAGGAACCCATACTCAATATCGTTTGGGATGGCACTGGCTACGGAACTGATGGCAACAGCTGGGGCGGAGAATTTTTTGATTACCGCGATCATGCATTGACGCGCATCGGGCATCTTGACTATTCACCCGTTTGGCAGGGGGATAAGATGGCGCGTGATGGACGCTTGTCGGCCTTGTTCATCGGCAAGAACTTACTTCGTGTTGAAAAAATTCTGAAGCCCAAATTCTCTGACGTAGTCTGGCATTACTATTCCCGGTTGCTCCAAACCACTCCTGAAATTTATACGTCAAGCATGGGACGATTATTTGATGCCGTAGCCTGCCTCTGCGGTTGTGTCAGCTACAATTCCTTTGAAGGAGAAGCCGCCATGCACCTGGAGCAGATAGCCCGGCTTGGTTTTACACCGGCACGCTACCTCGTAAAATGGAGAGGCACGTTACTGGACGGAGCCAACCTGCTCAACCAGGTTGCCATCGATGTGGAAGAAGGCATTCAAGCTGAGAAGATCGCCTTCAAATTTCATGTTTACCTCGCGGAGGTGATCAGCAACATTGTGCACGCCAAAGGGTACCAGCAGATTACCTTGAGTGGCGGTGTTTTTCAAAACGCCTTGCTCGTTGAACTCATCTGCGATCAGCTGAAAGACAAAACCATCTTTTTGCATCGGGAACTTTCTCCGAATGATGAAAGCATTTCCTTCGGTCAGCTTGCCTATGTTACACATATACCGGTTGAAAATCAGCCGTTACACCAATTCGAAACCAGTAACCAACAATAGTCTATGTGCCTTGCCATCCCCGGACGATTAGAAGCCATCACCAACCAGCTGGATGAAACCTTCCGCTACGGTCGTGTGTCGTTTGGTGGCATCATGAAAGAAGTGAATTTGTCGATGGTGCCCGAGGCCAGAGAAGGAGATTATGTGCTGGTACATGTCGGGGTGGCGATCGGCACCGTGGATGAGGAGGAAGCGAAAAAAACATTTGAGTATATTCGTCAGATGGGAGAACTGGATGAGCTGAACAATAACCCGGCATCAGCATGAAGCACCTGAGCGAATACCGCGATGAAGCATTAACCCGGCAACTGCTGGAGCAAATTCATGCAGTTGTTACGCGACCGTGGACGCTGATGGAAGTCTGTGGCGGACAAACGCACAGCCTGGTGAAGAACGGCATCCTGAAAATGCTGCCGGAACAAATTACGATGGTGCACGGGCCCGGATGCCCGGTGTGTGTTACACCCATACATATTATTGATGAAGCCATTGCGCTTTCGCAAAAGCCACAAGTGATTCTCTGTTCCTTTGGCGATATGCTTCGCGTACCCGGCACGAAAATCAGTTTGCTTGAAGCCAAGGCCGGTGGTGCCGATGTGCGGATGGTGTATTCTCCGCTCGAGGCGGTGAAACTCGCTAAAGAAAATCCGGATAAAGAAGTGGTGTTCTTTGCCGTTGGATTTGAAACCACTGCCCCCGCCAATGCCTTGTCTGTTATTCAGGCTGCGAAACAAGGTGTATCCAATTACAGCATACTCGCTTCGCACGTACTCGTTCCTCCAGCCATGGAAGCAATCCTTGCAGATCCTGAAACGAAAGTGAATGCCTTCCTGGCAGCCGGACATGTATGCACCATCATGGGGTTTAACGAATATGATCCGATTGCAGAAAAATACAAGGTGCCTATAGTCGTCACCGGTTTTGAGCCGATTGATCTACTGCAGGGAATCTACATGGCCGTAAAACAGCTGGAAAGCGGAGAAGCTAAAGTAGAAAACCAGTACATCCGCTACGTACAGCGCGAAGGAAATCTTCGCGCGAAAGAAGCCATCGATGAAGTATTCGCTGTATCCGACCGTGAATGGCGCGGCATCGGTACAATCCCGCACAGCGGATGGGAAGTGAATGACGATTATGCGCGCTATGATGCACGGAAGAAATTCAGTCTTATTGCTGTTGCCTCCGAAGACATAACTACCTGCATTGCCGGTGAAATCATGAAAGGCAAAAAGAAGCCGTTCGACTGTCCGCATTTTGGCAAAGGCTGCACCCCCGAAAAACCAATGGGCTCACCGATGGTTTCATCCGAGGGCGCCTGCGCAGCCTACTATCATTTCTCTCAAGCCGAACTTCTCCCTGCGTGAGTACTCCGAAGCTGTCTGTTCAACTTAACTGTCCGTTACCCAAACTCGACTTTGACGTCATCACGTTGGGGCATGGCAGCGGTGGTGTGCTGACCCACCGCTTGCTCGACACCGGTGTCTTCAGCATGCTGAAGAACGATCTGCTCAACGAACAGCATGACGGTGCCGTTGTAACATTCGATGGACCGGTAGCCTTCACTACCGATAGCTATGTGGTTACGCCAATTTTTTTTCCGGGTGGAAATATTGGTGAACTGGCCGTGAATGGTTCCATCAACGACCTCGCCATGTGTGGTGCTATTCCGAAGTACCTCTCACTCAGTTTTATTCTCGAAGAAGGCCTGCGCATGGACGAATTCTGGGAAGTGCTGCTCGGGATAAAAAAAACAAGTGAAGAAGCCGGAGTGCCCATCGTTACCGGAGACACAAAAGTGGTCGAACGTGGCAAAGGGGATAAAGTGTTTATCAATACCACCGGTCTTGGTCGTATTCATCCGAAGGCGAGCATTCATGCCAACCGGGTGAAGGATGGGGATGTGATTCTCATCAGCGGTACCGTGGCGAATCATGGTGTGGCTATACTTTCAGTGCGGCAAGGTTTGGAATTTGAAACCACCATCACCAGTGATACCAGGCCGTTGCATCAGCCGGTGCTGAAGTTGTTGGACGAATTGGGGAATGCTGTAAAATTTTTGCGTGACCCAACGCGTGGTGGTGTAGCGACTGTACTCAATGAACTTGCGGCACAATCCGGTACCGGCATCGAAATTTTTCAGCGTGATATTCCTATCAGCGAGCAGGTAGAAGGTGCCTGCGAAATGCTCGGCCTCGATCCGCTGTATGTTGCCAACGAAGGAATTTTTATCACGGCAGTTTCTCCCGAAAAGGCAGACAATGCGCTAAACATTCTTCAATCCTTCGATTCGGCAGCTGCTATTCTAGGCCGTGTTGTAGCCGAACATCCTAAACAAGTCATTCTCCACAGCCGCATAGGCGGCAGGCGCATCGTGAGCATGCTGCCGGGGGAACAATTGCCGAGGATTTGTTGAGACAATTCCCATACAACCTCCATTCTGTTAATGATTATTTGGCTTTCCAGGCCAAAATCAAGCATTTATTAAGATAATTACGCTGCATGCATAATATTTTTTGCATTTAGTATGCATGCATACTAAGTTTTTCTATCTTCACGCCACAATCGTTTGTATGCGCAGAGAAGAGACTGTTGACTACCACATACGGGCCGCCTGGCTGGCCATCGCCCGCATGTATAATCAGCAGGCCGCGAAGCATGAAGCCACCATGGCCGAAGGCTTTGTACTGCTCAACATCGATGTGGAAGAAGGCACACCGGCTACTAAGATTGCCCCGCTGATGGGCCTTGAGCCGCGGAGTCTCACCCGCCTGCTCAAGTCCATGGAAGAGCGCGGAGCGATCTACCGCAAAGTGGATGAAAACGATAAACGCTCCGTGCGGATCTTTTTAACGGAAGAGGGAATCAAAGGAAGGGAACGCGCAAAGGAAACTGTAGTGCGATTCAACGAGGCCGTGCGGGAAGAGATTCCACAGGAAAAATTAAACGTGTTTTTCGATGTCATTCAGCACGTCAGCAAGATCATCGAACGCGATACCATTTTTGAAACTGTTAACCATTAATAAAAAGTTATTTCATGCTAAGCCTGTCGAAGCATGATATCAACGAAATAGAAAACTTATGAAACGATCAATCCGCAAAGTTGCCGTGCTCGGTTCCGGTGTAATGGGTTCTTCCATCGCTTGTCACTATGCCAATATCGGTTGTGAAGTGTTGCTGCTCGATATCGCACCGAAAGAACTGACTGAAGAAGAAAAAGCTAAAGGTCTTTCGCTTGACCATAAGCTGGTGAAGAACCGGATTGTTCAATCGTCTTTCGACAAGTGCATCAAGTCATCGCCCGGACCGCTCTACAGCAAGAAATTTATTTCGCGCATTACACTCGGCAACTTTGATGATGATCTCCCAAAGATTAAAGACTACGACTGGACCATTGAAGTAGTGGTAGAAAACCTGGTCATCAAAAAGAAAGTGTACGAACAGGTGGAGAAGTACCGCAAGCCGGGAACACTCATCACCTCCAATACGTCAGGCATACCCATTCACCTGATGGCCGAGGGGCGCAGTGATGATTTCAAGAAGCATTTTGCCGGTACACACTTCTTCAATCCGCCCCGTTACCTGCGGTTGTTCGAAGTAATTCCAACAGCCGATACCGATCCGGAAATAACCAGTTTCCTGCTCCACTACGGTGATTTGTACCTGGGTAAAGTTTCTGTGCTCTGCAAGGATACCCCGGCATTCATCGGAAACCGCGTGGGGGTATGGGGACTGCTGAAGGTGATCGATTCCATGCAGAAGTACGACCTGAATGTGGATGAAATCGATAAGCTCACCGGCCCGGTGATCGGCCGCCCTAAGTCGGCAACTTTCCGTACTTCGGATGTCGTTGGTCTCGATACACTCGTGAAAGTGGCCAACAACCTGTACGCTGGTTTGCCCAATGATGAAGGCCGTGCGATGTTCAAACTTTCGGATGTCGTCACTACGATGGAAAAGAATAACTGGCTGGGGGATAAATCCGGTCAGGGCTTTTACAAGAAATCAAAAGATGCCAAGGGCAAAACAGAAATTCTCACGCTCGACTTAAAGACACTCGAATACAAGCCGAAGCAAAAAATAAAATTCGCCACGCTTGAAACCACCAAGACCATCGACAACCTGCGCGATCGGTTCAAGGTGTTGCTGGCCGGCAAAGACAAAGCCGGAGATTTTTATCGTGATTGTTTCTACGGATTGTTTCAATACGCATCGAACCGCATTCCTGAAATCAGTGATGAACTCTTCCGCATCGATGACGCTGTGTGTGCCGGCTTCGGCTGGGAGTTAGGTCCGTTTGAAACGTGGGATGCACTCGGTGTAGAGAAAACAGTTCAGAACATGGAGGGCATGGGCTACAAACCCGCACAGTGGGTGCACGATATGCTGGCTGCAGGCAACAAGTCATTCTATAAAGTAGAAGGCGGTCAGCGTACGTATTACGACATCCCCACCAAATCCTACAAAGCCATTCAGGGCAAGGAGGCTTTCATCATCCTGGATAACCTCAGCGACAAGGTGGTGTGGAAAAATGCCGAGAGCAAAGTCACAGATCTTGGTGATGGCGTGCTCAACTTCAGCTGGCACAGCAAAAGCTATACACTGGGCAGTGCCGTGATCGAAGGCATGAACAAAGCCATCGATCTTGCCGAGAAAGACTTCCGCGGCTTGGTAGTAGGGCATCAGGGCCCGGATTTCTCCCTGGGCGCGAACCTGGGCCTGGTGTTCATGTATGCCATCGAACAGGATTATGACGAGATCGACTTCATGGTGCGTATGTTCCAGAATTCGGTAATGCGCCTGCGCTATTCATCAGTTCCTGTCGTGGTGGCACCCGTGGGCCGAACTCTGGGCGGTGGCTGTGAGATGACCATGCATGCGGATGTGGCCGTGGCTGCTGCCGAAACCTATATCGGACTGGTTGAAGTTGGTGTGGGATTAATCCCCGGTGGTGGAGGAACAAAAGAATATACCAAGCGCATCAGCGACCGCTTCCTGGATGGCGATGCAGAACTCAACGCGCTGCAGGCAGCCTTTATGAACATCGCTACCGCGAAAGTGGCGCTGTCGGCCGAAGAAGCCCGCGAAACCGGAGTGCTCAAGCCGCAAGACAGAATCACAGTCAATAAAGACCGTCAAATCCTAGATGCAAAATCAGCCGTGATCGAATTGGCTGATGCCGGCTACACCATGCCCGTGCAGGCGAAGAATATCCGGGTCCAGGGACGTAGCGGTATGGCCCTGTTTGCAGCGGGTGTACAGGGCATGAAGATGGGCGGCTATATCTCCGAGCACGATGCCAAAATCGCGATGAAGATCGCCAACATCATGTGCGGTGGTGATCTGACTTCTCCACAAGAAGTAAGCGAGCAGTATTTACTCGACCTGGAGCGCGAAGCCTTTGTCTCCCTGTGTGGTGAGCGCAAAACGCTTGAACGGATACAGAGCATATTGACTGGAGGAAAACCACTTAGAAATTGACAGTTGACAAAATGGCAATTGACAATGGCTGCAGGAACTTTCAGAGATTTAACCGTGTATAAAAAGGCTTTTGCTGTAGCAATGGATATTTTCAATATCACTAAAAAATTTCCTGCAGAAGAGAAGTATTCATTGACCGATCAGATAAGACGATCGTCACGTGCTGTCTGTACATGCATCGGTGAGGCTTATCGAAAGAGACAATATCAAGCGCACTTTGTTAGCAAATCATCTGATGCTGACATGGAGAATACTGAAACAAGAGTTTGGCTGGATTTTGCCTTTGAGTGTGGATATATCACCCTATCTGATTTCGCTGAACTTGAAATGAAAACGGAGGAAGTCGGAAAACTACTGAATCATATGATTGAAAATCCGGAAAAATATACCCGGAAGAGTAATACGAAAACGACTGTTAAGACTTAACACAAGATGTTGTCAATTGCCGATTGTCAACTGTCAACTTAAACGAGTAAGAGATAACTTAAAAAAACAACGACATGGACGCATACATCGTAGCCGGTTACCGTACCGGAGTAGGTAAAGCAAAAAAAGGTGGATTTCGTTTCGTGCGGCCGGATGACCTGGCAGCGGATGTGATCAAACACCTGGTGAAATCCATTCCCGGGCTGGAAAACAAAATGGTAGACGACCTCATTGTGGGCAATGCCGTTCCCGAAGCGGAACAAGGCATGCAGATGGGACGCATGATCTCCCTGCTGGCCCTGGGTGAAGATGTACCCGGTATGGTCGTAAACCGCTATTGCGGCTCCGGTGTCGAGACGATCGCCATCGCCAGCCAGCGCATTCAGGCCGGCATGGCCGATATCATCATTGCGGGTGGAACGGAGTCCATGTCGCTGGTGCCGGTCATGGGCATCAAGACGGCACTTAACTATAAAATCGCCACGGAAAACCCGACCTACTATACCAGCATGGGGCTTACCGCAGAGGAGGTATCCAAACAGTTTAAAATCTCCCGCGAAGAACAGGATCAGTTCTCGTACGAGTCGCACATGAAAGCTGCCGCTGCGTGGAAGGAAGGAAAGTTTACCGCGGAAGTGGTGCCCATTACCGTGAAAGAAGTGTACGTGGATGAGAACAACAAAAAGAAGACCCGTGAGTTTGTGGTGAATAGCGATGAAGGTATCCGCACGGATACCACCGTGGAAGGTCTTTCAAAACTTAAACCCGTCTTCGCTATGAACGGAACGGTAACTGCGGGTAATTCATCACAAACATCTGATGGTGCTGCCTTTGTTTGTGTGATGAGCGAGCGCATGGTGAAACAACTCAACGTAAAGCCCATCGCAAGAATGGTCAGCTATGCAGTTGCCGGAGTAGAGCCGCGCATCATGGGCATCGGTCCGGTGGCTGCCATTCCAAAAGCCTTGAAACTGGCGAACCTGAAGCTGGACGATATTGACCTGATTGAATTGAACGAAGCCTTCGCGGCACAGGCACTGGCCGTGGTGAAAGAACTTGGTATTGACCGCAGCAGGCTGAATGTGAATGGCGGAGCGATTGCCGTAGGGCATCCGTTGGGTTCCTCCGGTGCACGCCTGTCCGTGCAGCTCTTTAACGAACTCCGCAGGCAAAACAAAAAGTACGGCATGGTAACGGCTTGTGTTGGCGGTGGCCAGGGAGTAGCGGGGATCTATGAATTAATGAATTGACAATTGACAGTAAGCAGTTGACAACATTTTGTCAATTGAAAATTGTCAACTGTAAACTTTTATAATGAACAAAAAAGACAACTGAAAAAACATGGCAACCGAAGTAGCAACCAAAAACGCAATCAAAGGAGGGGAATTCCTCGTACGTGAAACGCAGGCGCATGAAATCTTCATCCCGGAAGAATTCAATGAAGAACAACAGATGATCAAGCAGCAGTGTGAAGACTTTCTGAAGAAGGAAATCTATCCGCGGCTGGATGAAATCGATTCGATGAAACACCCGGAGCTGATGCCCTCGCTGCTGGACAAAGCCGGTGAGCTTGGCTTGCTGGGCACCTCCGTACCGCAGGAACTGGGCGGCTTCGGCATGGACTTCAACACAGCCATGCTGGTAGCCGAAGTGCTAGGCGCAGGACATTCCTTCGCAGTAGCTATTTCAGCGCACACCGGCATTGGTACCCTTCCGATATTATACTATGGCAACGAAGCGCAGAAAAAGAAATACATTCCTAAGCTGGCTTCCGGAGAATGGAAGGCAGCGTACTGCTTAACCGAGCCTGACTCCGGCTCCGATGCCAACTCCGGTAAAACAAAAGCCACCTTAAGCGCAGACGGCAAGCACTACATCATCAACGGACAAAAAATGTGGATCACCAACGGTGGCTTTGCTGATGTGTTTACCGTGTTCGCCAAAATTGATAACGACAAAAACCTCAGCGCCTTCATCGTAGAGAAATCTTTTGGCGGTGTCACCATGAATGAAGAAGAGAAGAAGATGGGCATTAAAGGCTCTTCCACCCGTCAGATCTTTTTCAACGACTGCAAGGTGCCGGTTGAAAATTTACTGAGTGAGCGCGAAAACGGTTTCAAGATTGCCGTGAACATCCTCAACATCGGGCGCATCAAGTTAGGTGTGGCTGCGGTGGGCGGCAGCAAGATGTGTGTCTCCGCTGCGGTTAAATACGCCAACGAACGTAAACAATTCGGCACCTCCATTTCCAGCTTTGGGGCGATTAAATACAAAATTGCTGAAATGGCTACCCGGATTTTCGCGTCCGAGTCGGCACACTACCGTGCCTCCCAAAATATTGAAGATGCTTACCATGCGTTTATAGCCAACGGTGTTGAGCCCGGAACAGCACGGTTAAAGTCCCTGGAAGAATTTGCGATCGAATGTGCCATCCTTAAGGTACACGGCTCAGAGATTCTTGATTATACTGTTGACGAGGGCGTGCAGATCTATGGTGGCATGGGTTTCTCCGCGGAAAGTCCGATGGACCGTGCCTACCGCGATGCGCGCATCAACCGCATCTTCGAAGGCACCAATGAAATCAACCGCCTGCTC
>JALOMI010000108.1 GCA_025455465.1 Cyclobacteriaceae bacterium
TCTCATTGCAGCCTTGCTGGCCTTGTCCATTTATCCCGCTTCCGTCCGGGATGGGCTGTCTTCGTGCGAGCTACAGTCACGATAGGAAGGCTCCAGATGCCGCCTTCAGGCTTACCGGAAGTGTGCCAGGTCACCCCTGGCTTCCGCTTCTATTTATATGCCGAGAGTCCTCAGAACGGCCTTTCGGCCGAAAAATGTTGGATTTAATGCAGCTTTTTTCTGATGTAGGTCAGCTCCCTCCCAGGCACGATCATCCCGTTTCTATTTCGTCTTCGACGACGTGTCTGAGGTCGGTCCCTTCGGCCGTAAGCACCATCCGCACGATAAGCACCAAAACGGCAACGCCAGAACTGATAACCGTAACCCTGTGCCCAGTCGCTTTTGGCTTTGAGTGAATCGGGCAGATAAGGTGCTGAATCTTCCATCACGGCTGAAGTTGCTTCCTCAATCCAATCTTTTGGAAGTAGTTGTTTCCCATTCCAAACACCTTGCTGCAAATAAAGCTGCCCGAGCTTGGCCATGTCTTCCGTCTTCACACGAAGCCCCCAGCCGCCAACACTGATGCCATTCGGATCAGTTTCCCAGTCCATACCTTCAATGCCCAATGGATCAAAGAGGCGCGGCTTCAGGTAGTCAATCACCCGCTGACCGGTAACCTGTTGAAGGATAGCCGAGACCATGTAGGTGGCCAGCGTGTTGTAGAGAAATTCTGTTCCCGGTTGTCTTACGAGCGGTGTTTCGAAAAATGCCTTGATCCAGTCCGTTTCCCGGGTAACCTTCCAGGACGGATCAGGCTCCTGCCCGGCTGACATGCTCAACAGATCTTTTACCCGAAGTGCTTTCAGGTTCTCACTCACATTTTCCGGCAACTGATGCGGGAAAAAAGAAATCACCGGGTCGTCAACGGAGAGTAATCCTTCACTCACCGCAAATCCGGCTGCGGTGGAAGTCCAGCTCTTGCTCACTGAATACATTGTATGCTTGAGGTCAGCGCGGTATGGATTCCACCAACCCTCTGCAATCACTTTACCGTGACGCAGCATCATGAAGCTATGGAACTCGTGCCTGCTGGTATCTATGCTTTGCAAAAACCGGAGAATGCCTTCGGATGAAACGCCTTCTGTTTCGGGCGTGCTTCGGGGTAATGATGTTGTTGGCGCTTCCTGTTTCTTACAGCCGGTCAGGATGGCCAATGCCATCACGAGGATATGAAACAATGTCTGCCCTTTCATACGATAGAAATTGAATCAATTATTTTCTGGAAGCTTGCTCAGCGAGTTGCCGCATGCGCTTCACAACTTCTTCGTCAACGGTGCGGCATTGGTATTCGCTTCCTCCCGATGCACCCATGCCTGCAATGGCAGCATTCCGGTATTGCATCATGCTGTCGTGATAAGCCTTGGCAGAAAAATGAATAGCGCCTACACCGGTTTTACGAACGATACTTTCCACATTACTTTCATTCACTCCAGAGCCGGCCATGATCGTAATCCTTCCGTTGGCTTGCATCACCAATCCGGCAAGTACATTAACACCCTGTTCAGCCGTAGCCTGGCCACCAGAAGTAAGTATGCAATCAAATCCGACTTCAATACAATCTTCCAGCGCTTCCTTCAGATCACGCGTCATATCAAACGCCCGGTGACAGGTGACTTTCATCGGCCTTGCCGCGTCAATCAGTTTGCGGCAACGGTCCTTGTCGATGGTGCCATCGGGTTTGAGGATGCCCAGCACCACGCCATCCAGGCTGGCGCGCTTGCACATTTCAATGTCGCGCTTCATCGCATGATATTCGTAGGCGGAATAGGCAAAGTCTCCGCCCCGCGGTCGGATCATCGCATAGACATCAATGCTAAGCGCTTGCCTTACGATTTCCAGCGTACCGAATGAAGGGGTCGTTCCGCCATCACCGGGATTATCGCACAGTTCAATACGGTCAGCACCGCCCTTTTGCGCGTGCATGGCCGATTCAATGGTATACACTACTACTTCGATGGTCATGACTATTTAAAATAACTTCCGGAGCGGATCACCACATGTAACTGATCGGGTGTAGACAGTGTATATATAAACGTATCCGTGGTTGAATACGCACCAATGTTACCGTGAATATCCAGGGCCAGAAAAGCGACATTCAGTTCTTTAGCCTTCGCTTCTCCACGCTTTCGGATAACACGCTTCACCGCTTCTTCACAGGCTTCCTGCGGGCTTCTGCCCTGACGCATCAGTTCAACAATCGTATGACTTCCCGCAATGCGGATCATCTCTTCACCAACACCGGTAGCTGTCGCTGCGCCTATTTCCCCGTCCACGTATAACCCGGCACCGATGATGGGTGAATCACCAACGCGCCCGTGCATCTTGTAGGCCATGCCGCTGGTGGTGCAGGCACCGGAAAGTCTGCCCTGCAGATCGAGTGCCAGCATGCCAATAGTGTCGTGTTGCCCGGGGTTGTGATAAGGTTTGTATTCTGATTTCTTAAGCCACTCCTTCCAGGCTTTTTCTGATTCTTTCGTCAGCAGGTTTTCCTTCTTGAAACCTTGCGCGGCAGCGAACTGCTCAGCGCCCTTTCCCGCGAGCATCACGTGGGGCGTTTTTTCCATCACAGCCCGAGCAATGGAAATCGGGTGCTTATAACCCTGCACAAACGCAACCGATCCGCAGTTGCTCTTTTCATCCATGATGCACGCATCAAGGGTAACCTTTCCATCCCTGTCCGGAAGGCCTCCATAGCCTACCGAAGTTTCTTTCGGATTCCCTTCCGGTACACGCGCACCCTGCTCAACGGCATCCAGCGCATAGCCCTGACTGCTGAGGATGTTCCAGGCCGCTGTATTTGCCAGTGTGTTGTTCCAGGTTGATACTACCACCGGCTTTTTGCCCTCTGTGTTTGCCCAGACTTTGATGTGACTGAGCGACAGTATTCCGGTAGTGAGCGCAGAGAGGCGGAGAAAATTCCTTCTTGAGGCAGATGAATTCATAGTTGTTTTGTTGACGATGGGAAATATACTCAAAACGAGAGGATATGATTCAACAAACGACTCAATCAATCAGTCGCCTGGCCTGACGAAACCGCGGCCGGTAATAAGAAGAAAACAGGTTGTCTTCTACAACACCCAGGCTGGTAGAGGCATGGATAAACTTGATATCCTTACTAGACCGCTTCTCAGTCACTAATCCTACATGGGTGATCTCCCTTTTCTTCTTACCGGTGGCGAAAAACAGCAGGTCACCAGGCTGAACTTTTTTAATCTTTATTTCCGTGCCCACTTTGCTTTGCGCCTCTGTGCTGCGGGGCAGGTTCACCTCGAGACTGCGAAAAGAATGAATCATCAGCGCAGAACAATCCATACCCGATCGTGTTGTTCCACCATATTTATAGGGTGTGCCCGTGTAGGTACGTGCTGTCTCAATGACTTTGGCTACGCGTTCATCACGCACCCGGGCCTTGTGAGAAGCACAGGAACTGAAAATCAACAACGCGAACAGAAAAAGGATCTGAAAACGTTGCTTACCTTTGAGGCGAAAAATCAGCAACATCACTCGTTAAAAAAATACCCGGTCAAATATACGCTTTCCATGACATTCCCTGAAGTTACTGTTGATACCGCTACGCTGTTTGAACACATTGTTGGCCGTGAGCATGTCATACTGGACGAGGAAAAACGCCAGGAATACGCACAGGATAAAACCGAAGACTACTCCTTTCTTCCGGCCATTGTGGTGAAGCCGGGCACAGCAGAAGAAGTTGCCCGGATCATGCGTGTTTGTAACGAACACCGTTTACCGGTGACAGCCCGCGGTGCCGGCACCGGACTGGCCGGTGCAGCCCTGCCGACCCATCATGGCGTAGTGATTTCCATGGAACGCTTTAATCGAATTATTTCCATTGATGAGCTGAACCTGCAGGCCACCGTTGAGCCTGGCGTTATTACGGAAGTGTTTCAAAATGCCGTGAAGGAAAAAGGTCTCTTTTATCCGCCTGATCCGGCCAGCAGCGGCTCCTGCTTCATTGGTGGCAACGTATCGCAAAATTCGGGCGGACCGAAAGCCGTGAAATACGGAGTTACCCGCGATTATGTGCTGAACATGGAAGTAGTATTACCTACCGGTGAAATCATCTGGACAGGCGCTAACGTATTGAAAAATTCTACCGGTTATAATCTGACCCAGCTGATGTGCGGCAGTGAAGGCACGCTGGGCATCATTACCAAAATTGTCTTCAAACTGCGCGGCTATCCGCAGAAGAATGTGCTCATGCTCATTCCCTTCGTTACCAACGAAGAAGCTTGTCGTGCAATTGCCGCCATTTTCACTGCCGGCATTCAACCCTCCGGCATGGAGTTTTTTGAGCGCGAGGCCGGCATCAAAACATTCGACTATTGTGACAAGGTGCTGGGAAGCCCGGTAACGACACAATTGCCGGAAAACATGAACGCCTATTTGCTGTGTGAACTCGATGGCAACGATGAAGAAGTGCTGATGCGCGATGCCGAACGGGTGATGACGGTGGTCGAAAAATTCGAATCCGGAGAAATTCTCTTTGCCGAAAGTGCTGCCCAGAAAGCGGAGCTTTGGAAAGTGCGCAAGAATATTTCACCGGCTGTCAACTGGTACACACTGACCAAATCGGATGATGTGGTTGTGCCGCGCGCCAACCTGCCGAAGCTGATTTCCGGTATCAAGGAAATAGGCAAAGCCTATGGTTTCAATACCGTCTGCTTCGGACACCTGGGTGATGGCAACCTGCACGTCAACATTCTGAAGGAAACCATCAGCGACCACGACTGGGAAACTAAAATCCCGGAAGGTATTGGTGAAATCTTCAAGCTCACCGTCAGCCTGGGAGGTACGCTATCCGGTGAACACGGCATCGGCATTGCCAAACGCCCCTATATGCCCATCGCCATGAAGGAAGCAAACCTTGAACTGATGCGCGGCATCAAAAAAGTGTTCGATCCGAACGGCATCCTTAACCCCGGCAAGATCTTCTGATCAGCCTCTGCCCGTTTAGACCGGTTCCTGACCAAGAATCGTACCGCTGATCCGATAATCCGATCTGTGGGATTCTTTTGCTTTCAAATAACCCCGGTGCATGATATCTTCCGGCTTATCTTAATCCTTAATGCCATGAAATCATTTGCCACTTTCCTCATGGCTGTCGTGCTGCTGACAGCCTGTCAATCCAAAAAAGAAGAACAAACCGCATCGGATACCAATACCGCTGCTGAAGGCTGGATCACCCTGTTCGATGGCCAATCCATGAACGGCTGGCGGATCTTCAAAAACAAACCCAACAATTCATGGGAAGTGCTTGACGGAACGCTCCATTGCAAACCCTTTGTGGAAGGTGCCGATAATCAACGGTCAGACCTCATCACAGAAGGACAATACGACAACTTTGAATTTTCCTTTGAGTGGAAAATTTCCGCGCAGGGCAACAGCGGTGTAATCTACCTGTGCAGTGAAGATTACAACGAATCATACGAAACCGGACCGGAGTACCAGGTGCTGGATGATTCCGGCTACCCCGGCCAGGTGTCATCTTCCAATCTTAGCGCCTGTAATTATGATATGCATGGCATCGAAAGCAAAAAGCTTAATCCTGCCGGTGAATGGAATGAGGGAAAGATCGTGGTGAACAACAAAAAGGTGGAACACTGGCTGAACGGTGAGAAGGTAGTGGAATATGAAACCGATTCTGAAGACTGGATCGCCCGCAGAAATTCCAGCAAGTGGAAAGACTTCCCCGGCTATGGTACCGTAAGCAATGGACATATTGCCTTGCAGGACCACGGCAACGAAGTGTGGTACCGCAACCTGAAGATCCGTTCATTAAATTGATCGAATGATGAAAGCTTGTGCCTTGCTGTTCGGATGCCTGGTCTCTGCCGCAGTGCTTGCGCAGAACAGCCCGTGGGTTTCGTTGTTTGACGGCAGCTCCACAAAAGGGTGGCATACCTACAACAGCACACAGGCCGGTACCGCATGGAAAGTGGCTGATGGCGTGTTATACCTCGATAACTCCGTGAAAGAAGGGCGCGGTGACCTGGTTACCGATGGTGAATATGAGAACTTTGAGCTCGTGCTGGAGTGGAAGATTGCTGCCTGCGGCAACAGCGGCATTTTCTTTAATGTGGTGGAAGACCCGAAATACCGATGGACATTTGTGACCGGCCCCGAGCTGCAGATACTCGACAACACCTGCCACGAAGATGCGAAGATTCACAAGCACCGGGCCGGAGATCTGTATGACCTGATCCCCTGCGCCACCGAAACCGTCAAACCAGCAGGCGAGTGGAATGAAGTCCGACTGATTGCCAATAATGGCAGCTATGAATTCTGGCTGAACGGAAGCAAGGTTGTCAGTTTCACCATGCACACGCCCGAATGGGATGAACTGGTGAAAAACAGCAAGTTCAAAAACATGCCGGCTTTTGGCAAATCCACCAAAGGACGAATCGCTTTACAGGACCACGGTGACCCGGTGTGGTTTCGGAATATCCGCATTCGGACCCTTTAATTTTTCAAAACAAGAACAACTAAAACCAATTGATTACGCATGAGATACCTGATTGTAATTGCTACCCTGCTGGTGATGGCTTGTCAGCCGAAAAAGCAGGAAGAAAAAGTGATTGAAATTATCACCATGAACAACACACTCACGGATGCACAAAAAGCCGAAGGCTGGCAGCTGCTCTTCGATGGAAAGAGCACGGCAGGCTGGCGCAACTTCAACAGTCAAATCATCGGCTCAGCCTGGGTCATTGATGACGAAGCTCTTCACCTCAATACGTCACAGGAAGAAGGGCGCGGAGACATCATCACCGAAGGTGAGTACGAAAACTTTGAACTTGCGCTGGAATGGAAAATCGATTCGTGCGGCAACAGCGGCATCTTCTTTAATGTGGTGGAAGATCCTAAATACAAGTGGACCTTCCTTACTGGCCCTGAGATGCAGGTACTGGATAACAACTGCCACCCCGATGCCAAAATCATCAAACACCGCGCTGGTGATCTGTACGATATGATCTCCTGTTCTACCGAAACGGTTCGTCCGGCCGGTGAATGGAATCAGGTGCGCATCGTATCAAACAATGGCGACTACCAGTTCTGGCTCAATGGGGTGAATGTGGTGAATTTCACCATGCATACCCCCGAATGGGATGCCATGGTGGCCGGCAGCAAGTTTGTTGAAATGCCCGACTTCGGAAAAGCCCGCAAAGGACATATTGCCTTGCAGGATCACGGTGACCGCGTGTGGTTCCGCAACATCATGATCAAACCGCTGTAAGCTGACAACAAGTAAATAGGGTCACTCACCGACCTTCTGTCATGAACTTCAAGAAAACAGCCATGCTGATCCTCCTGCTGGAAATCGCCATGGTTGTTTTCGTTTCTTTCGAGTATGGCTTCACTGCTGATGCGCTGCAGGTATTGTCGCGCTACTCCGGCAGGCTTTCGCTCGCGGTCTTCAGCATTATTTTCCTGATGTTGCCCAACCAGGCTGCATCCCTGTCCAGGATACTGTCTACACGTCCGTTCCATGTGTTTGCATTAGCGCATGGAATTCATCTTATTATCCTGATCAGCTATAATTTCATGACCAGTAATGAATTAAATCCAATTCGACTGGCAGGAGGTTTTATAGTTTATGCAATAATCTTTGCGATGCCTGCCATTCACCTACGCCAGGAGAGCGGCAGCCTATCGCTGCCACAGTTTAAAATCTACCTTTCACTTTACCTCTACATCACGTGGTTTGCCTTTTTCATTTATTACCTGCCACGGGTACAGGGTAAGGTCATCCAGGTGGGGGGACAGTATTGGGAATATGTGATTTTGCTCAGCTGGATCTGCATGATGATGGGCATGAAGTTGCCCGTGATTTTTTTCAGACCTAAGACTTCCGACCGGAACCACTGAGTTTCTCCGGAATATTTTCAATCTTGACAACTGATTGGTAACTCTGCATGTGCGGCATCACCGGCATATTCGCCTTTAACCTCATCGGCAAGATGAACATGATACACCTGGCCAAAGCTACCATGGCGCTCGCCAGGCGCGGCCCTGATTTCCAGGATATCTACCACGACTCATTTGTGGGTCTCGGGCACCGCAGATTATCCATTATCGACACGAGTGAAGCTGCCAATCAGCCCATGTGGGATAATACGCAACGCTATGCCATCGCATTCAACGGTGAAATCTTTAACTTCCGCGAGCTGCGGCAAGAGCTGCAGAACAAGGGCGTTTCGTTTTTCTCCCAATCCGATACAGAAGTCTTGCTGAAACTGTATATCCATGAAAAGGAAGCGTGTTTAAACAGGCTGAACGGTTTTTTTGCCTTTTGCATCTACGACAAGCAGGAACAGACCTTCTTTCTCGCCCGCGACCGATACGGGGTGAAACCACTGCTGTACCTGTACGATGAAGACAAGTTTCTGTTCGCCTCCGAGATGAAATCGCTGTTACAGTACGGCATCGACAAAACACTGGACTATACTTCCCTGTACACCTACCTTCAACTCAATTATATTCCGGCTCCGAATACCATATTTCAGTCCGTGAAGAAATTGTTGCCCGGGCATTGGCTGAAAGTGGGCAGTAAGCAGTTGGCTCTGGGCAGTTATTATTCTATACCCTATGACCCGATCGCTGTACGGAATAATACCATGACCTATGATGAAGCGAAAGAAAAATTTCGTTCGCTGCTGGAGGCATCGGTTCAACGAAGGCTGGAAGCTGATGTACCGCTTGGCGCATTCCTGAGCGGAGGCATTGATTCATCGGTGATCACCGGCCTTGCCACACGGCACAAGCCGGATCTGCATACCTTCTCCATCGGCTTCCGCGATGAAAAATTCTTTGATGAAACGGAATACGCCCGGCTGGTAGCCCGGCACTTTCAAACAGAACATACCGTGTTCTCCCTTTCCAACGATGACCTGTACCAGCACGTACATACCATTCTGAATTATTTGGATGAACCATTTGCAGACTCCTCAGCTATCAATGTTTATATCCTGAGTAAAGAAACCCGTAAGCATGCAACAGTAGCCTTATCGGGTGACGGTGCCGATGAATTACTCGGTGGCTACAACAAGCATGCTGCACATTACCGCGTGTTGCATCGTGGATGGAAAGAAAACCTGGTGGGAAATCTGCTGCCGTTTTGGAAGGTAATACCGCAATCACGGAACAATCCGTTTTCCAATAAGGCACGCCAGTTCAGACGGTTTGCTGATGGAATGAACATGTCTTCCAGGGAACGCTATTGGCGCTGGCTTGGCTTTACCGCTGAGAATACCGCGTTGAATCTGTTGAGTCAACGTTCAAAGGAGCAGCTGATCTATTCTGAGTATACCACCCGAAAATCAGAACTACTCGCCACGGTCCCCGATAAGGAAAACCTAAACGATATTTTGCTCTCCGATACACAACTGGTCTTACCGAATGATATGCTTACCAAAGTAGACCTGATGAGCATGGCCAACGGTCTTGAGGTGCGCAATCCTTTTCTGGATGTGGAGCTCGTTAATTTTATTTTCAGTTTGCCGGATAATTTTAAAATTGACACTACGCTCAGAAAGCGAATCCTTCAGGATACCTACCGGGATTTTCTTCCGGCCAAACTTTATAATCGTCCGAAGAAAGGTTTTGAAGTACCCTTGCTGAAATGGCTACGCAGGGAAATGAAATCCTTGATTACCGATGATTTGTTGTCCGAAAAGTTCATTTCTGAACAGAAAATCTTCAATTACAACTCAGTGAATAAACTGAAACAGCAACTCTTTTCCTCAAATCCTGGCGATGCACATGCACAGGTATGGGGGCTTTTGGTGTTTCAGTGGTGGTGGCGTTCGGCTGGAATTAACAGCTAGGCTTTGGGTGATAAACTATTGGCGGGGAACCTTTCATTCCATGTATCGTTAGCTCACTATCGAAACGTTATTTCTAAAAAATCATAAACTGACGTTGATGAAAAATCTACTGCGTATTGAAGAATTGGGGTTGTTCGGCCTGGCCATCTACCTGAATTCATTCCTGCCTTTTGATGGTTGGGTGTTTTGGGCCCTCTTCTTAACTCCGGATATCGGCATGCTCGGCTACCTGGTCAATTCTCGCGTGGGTGCCATCACTTACAACCTGCTTCACCAT
>JALOMI010000323.1 GCA_025455465.1 Cyclobacteriaceae bacterium
CTCACCTACTCTGCGGCTGTCGAAGAAGGACAACGGTAACCAGACAATTTTCTGATAGATGCTGTGGCGCAAGTCAGCCAGCGAGCGCTCACTGGTGACAGAGAACGTATACACGCGGGTGAAGGAGAAGAAACTCTGCACTAACAGAATAAGCAGCAAGGTAATGGCAACCTGGTTGATGGAAGTGAAGTAAGGAACTGTTTTTCCGGATGCAAGGTCGAGCAGTTTACCCGCAAAGTAGGGGAAGGAAAGCATGGTGCCGCTGGACAAGGCCAGGCAAATGAGTCCGAAAATAAACAGGCGTTTGTGCGGCCACATAAACCGGAAGATGCCCAGCAATTTCTTCAACGTCCCGGAGGTGAGGGCCCGTTTTTCTTCGGGCTGCAGCGGTTCTGAAATTGGTCTTCGTGCCATATCAGTTGAATAGTACCCGTGCCTTCACGGAATAACGAACAGAATCACCGACTAAAAGTTTCTGGCTTCCGGTGAACGAGTAGCTGCTCAGGATATTTTTGGAATCAAGATCAACAAACTCCAGCATGAAAAACCGTTTACTGTTCAGCAACGCGGTAGAATCTCGGTATGCAGCTTCCAGCTTTCGGATGGCATTCGGTGAATCCTGATAATATATTCGCAGATAGGTTACCGGAACCGTTCCATCTCCGCGAAACTCCCGGATCATCAGGTTACTGGCCACGTCTTGTCTGTCAGTAAGTTGACGGTAACGATCACGGTAAAGCGGACGGTTCATCAGGTTAATTTCAGAAAAAAGGCCAAGCTCATTTTTCCAGAAGACAGTGTCTGTTTTTATTATCAAAGTGTCTTGCTGTTTATTATTGATGGTAGCCGTTTTCTGCAGCGCTGCATTTTTTTCAGCGAGAACGGTTATCTGTTCCTGCATCAGGCTGTCCATCGCCATGAATCTGAATTCTTGCACAGGCGGTGTACAACGGCTCAAGACAAGCGCTGTGAAAAGTGCATAAGGAAGGAGAAACTTATGCATTGATAAGTATTTCACCGGTCATTTGCGGAGGTATAGGTAAGCCCATCAGGGTAAGTATGGTGGGTGCCAGGTCACCAAGTTTACCCGACTTAATGCCTCCCTGATAATCGCGGCTCACCAAAATGCAGGGCACCAGGTTGGTGGTGTGCGCAGTATTGGGTGTGCCGTCATCATTGATCATGCAGTCGGCATTGCCGTGGTCGGCAATGATAATTGTGGTGTACCCGTTTTTAAGCGCGGCTTCTGTGACTTTGCTGGCACAGAAGTCTACAGTCTCGCAGGCTTTCACTGCAGCTTCAAATACACCGGTATGTCCAACCATATCGGGGTTGGCAAAGTTGAGGCAAATGAAGTCAACTTCCTGTTTGTTCAACTCCGGGATGATTTTTTCTTTAATATCGTTTGCACTCATCTCCGGCTTCAGGTCGTAGGTGGCTACTTTAGGCGAAGGACACAGTATCCTGGACTCACCGGCAAACTGCTCTTCACGGCCGCCAGAAAAGAAGAAGGTCACGTGCGGATACTTTTCTGTTTCGGCAATCCGTATCTGTTTTTTTCCGGCTTTGGCAAGCACTTCGCCCAACGTGTTTTCCAGGTTGTCTTTGTCGAAGATCACATGCACCTCTTTAAAGGTGTCATCATAATTGGTGAGTGTGGTGTAGTGCAGTTTGAGCGCTTTCATTTCCTGTTCCGGAAAGTTCTGCTGCGTCAGCGCCTGTGTAATTTGTCTTCCGCGATCAGTACGAAAATTAAAACACAGCACAGCGTCTCCATCCTGAATCGTAGCGAGTGGATGGTTATGATTGTCAGTTACCACAACTGGCTTGATGAATTCATCCGTAACATTATCATCATAGGATTGCTGAACGGCAACAAGAACATCCTGAGTAGGTTTGCCCTTACCGTGAACCATTAAATCGTAAGCAAGCTTTACACGCTCCCATCGTTTGTCGCGGTCCATGGCATAATAGCGGCCAATGATACTGGCAATTTTACCGGTGGTCTTTGCCAGGTGCTGCTGAAGATCATCGAGATAGTTTTTGCCTCCTTTCGGGTCGGTGTCCCTGCCATCCATGAAAGCATGAATAAACAGGTTGTCAACTTCATTTTTGTTGGCGATGGTGCAGATGCCCTTCAGGTGGTCAATGTGCGAATGTACCCCACCGTCAGAAACCAGTCCGATCAGGTGGAGTTTGCAATTGTGTTTTTTTACATAATCGAACACAGCAAGCAATGCCGGATGATGATCCAGTTCATGCTCTTCAATGGCTTTATTAATGCGCACCAGATCCTGGTATACTACGCGACCGGCACCAATGTTCATGTGCCCCACTTCGGAGTTACCCATTTGTCCGGCCGGAAGGCCTACGGCTAATCCGGAAGCCTCCAGGGTACTGTTAGGGTATTTCGGATACAGGGAGTTCACAAAGGGGGTATTGGCCTGATCGATGGCGGAAACTCTTTTATTGGTGGCGATTCCCCAGCCATCCAGGATCATCAGCAGAACTTTATTATTCATAGGAATTCGGGCAAGGCGCAAATATACCACAGAGTTTATGGTTGGTGCCCGCTTGTTTACACGAAAACAGCGGCATTCTGATGTTTAATATGTCCGGTATGGCATAATTTTGGGTTACCTTTAGCACAATGAAAAAGAAGTACCTGACAGCGTTTTTGTTTTGGATAGCCCTGGTGGTGGCTTCATCAGCCCAAACCAATGCGGTAATTGAGCAGGTAAGGGAGGCGATCAAGACGGGAAGCGCAAAGGAATTAGCCAAACATTTGAACACGACTGTTGACGTTACTTTGGACGGAAAGCCCAATACCTACAGTAAAGCGCAAGCCGAGTTTGTTTTGCGCGATTTTTTCAAGGCTAATCCGCCCAATGAGTTTTCCATCATCCATCAGGGTTCTTCAAAAGGTGGCCAGCCCTTCGCTATTGGACAGTACAAAACCGGAAACACTACCTACCGCGTTTGGATGAAGATCAGGGTGTCTGGCAATCAATCGTTTGTCCAGGAAATTTCCTTTGTTAAAGAGTAGCGTTAATCCGTAAAAGCCACCAGATGGCCTTTGTTTTCAAAGGGTAAGCGTATTTTTGCAGCGTGAAGCCCGATTACATTACCCCCGAATTCCTCGAGCGGTTTATCAGTTCAGCACTGGCTGAAGATATTGGTTCCGGGGATTACTCCTCGTTGGCCGCAGTGCCTCAGGACAAGATTGGCCGTGCCCGTTTGCTTATCAAGGATTCAGGGATTCTTGCCGGGGTAGCATTGGCGCGTGAAATAGTTAACCGGTATGATCCGAACCTCCAGCTGAAAGTC
>JALOMI010000109.1 GCA_025455465.1 Cyclobacteriaceae bacterium
AGATGGATACGCTAATTGAACCATGCACACGATTATCGTTATAAGCTAATTGAAGGACGGCCTCATCCCCGGGATCTTTCAAAAAATCACCGACCCACATGACATCATACCCTGCCTCAGTCAGATCCTTTTTAGCACCAGACCATATACAGTTATCTAAAAGAACCTTCAGTTCCAGGGTCATCGCACTGGTAATAATTCCACCCGTTCATGACTAATCATTTTATGAGCATATAAAAGGCAGGCCTGGATATCTTCAGTCTCCAGCCAGTCATAACCTTTCAGAATCGTTTCCGGTGTGTCACCGGCTGCTAGCTTACCGAGTACATGTTCTACGGCAAGCCGCTTGCCTCGGATGATTGGTTTACCGCCAAATATGGATGGATTGACAGTAATTCGTTCAATTAATTTTCTTTCTTCCATAATCGTGATGACTTGGTTATTCAAGTTAACAGATAATCACGTTCAGTTCGTTCATCGTGAATACACTCCGTTGAAAAATTGACTTTTCCCGGAATCCATAACATAAAACTAAGCAACAGTTTCACCATCCATCCGCCATTTACTTAAGCAGGTAATTGACTGTTTAACGCATAAGGATAAAGTCCCAGTTGATAATCTATTAATCAAACGGCTATTAGAAGAATCATCACCATTCAGCTGGCTTCAAACATGTCATAAGAACACATTAAAGTGCTCTTTTTGATGAATTCTCTATTACTAGTCTTTTGACCGGAAACGGACGCCCCTGTTCGAACCTGACCGATTAAAGAAAAATTATCTTCGTTCTGACTTCAATTTCAACGATTTCAGTCTGGCACTGAAATCGTAAAGGTACATTAACCAAAAACCAGCATATGCTCCGGAACTTCCTGCTCATCGCCCTGCGCAACCTGCAACGGAACCTTACCTACTCGTTCATCAACATCTTTGGCTTATCCATCGGCATCGCGTGCAGCGTGCTGATCATGCTGTGGATTGCGGATGAATTCCGGTACGACCGTTTTCATGAACGCGGTGAAAACCTGTACAAGGTGATGATGAATCAAACCTTCTCGGGTCGGATCAGCACGCAGGTGCCGGTGCCCTACCCGTTACAGGATGCTTTGCATGATCATTCCAACAAAATCAAGCGCAGCGTGATTACCAACTGGGGCGAGGGTTTTCTGCTGACTGCCGGTGAAAATAAAATCATGAAGGTGGGGCTTGCTGCAAGTGCTGATTTTCTCGCGATGTTCACTTTTCCGCTGCTTGCCGGTGACATCCGCACTGCCTTGCAGGAGCCCAACTCCATCGTACTCACCGAAACACTGGCGAAAACACTGTTCGGTGATCAAGATCCGCTGAACCAACTGGTTACACTGGATAATAACCAGCAGCTGACCGTTACCGGGGTGATGAAGGACTTTCCGGATCAAACCACATTTTCCAACTACGACTACCTCATACCGTTTTCGTTTTATGAAAGCATACAGCCCTGGGTTCGCGACTCACGCAACCGGTGGGATAACAACTCTTTCCAGCTCTATGTAGAACTGGAACCCGGCAGCACGGCTGAGGAAGTAAATGCTTCCATTCGCGACATTGTAAAAAAGAATACCCAGGATACCTTGCCCAACCAGCAGGTATTTCTTCATCCCATCACTGACCTTCGGCTGTATTCCAAATTTGAAAACGGAAAGGCCACCGGTGGCATGATTGAATACGTTCGCCTCTTTGGCGCCATCGCTGTTTTTATCCTCATCATTGCCTGCATCAACTTCATGAACCTGGCCACAGCACGCTCTGAAAAACGCGCCCGTGAAGTGGGTATCCGTAAGAGTGTTGGTTCGCGTAAACACGATCTGGTTCTTCAGTTTCTGGGTGAATCGATACTCATTACCACGCTGGCCTTTTTCGTTGCTGTTGTGTTGGTTGAATTGTCGCTGCCGTTGTATAACCTGCTGGTCAACAAAAAACTTTTCCTTGATTACAGCAATCCGTACCTGTGGATCGGCTCGGTATCGTTAATCCTTATTACCGGTACGCTGGCCGGCAGCTACCCGGCCTTTTATCTTTCTTCCTTTCAGCCGGTAAAGGTGCTGAAGGGAAAAATTCAAACCGGCCGGTACAGTGGTTTGCCCCGCAAAATTCTGGTGACGCTGCAGTTTGGCTTTTCCATTTTTCTCATCATCGGTACTGCGGTTATCTATCAGCAGATCATGCATGTGAAAGACCGCGAGACCGGCTACGACCGTGAAAACCTGATGATGGTATGGACCAATGCTGAGCTGGAGAAGAATTATCAAACCATCAAAAACGAATTACTCAACACGGGCGTGGTTCAATCCGTCACTAAATCAAACAGCCCCATCACCTCTGTTTTCGCGAACAATTTTGCGGAGTGGCCCGGCATGGAGCCCAGCACACGCGTTGTCTTCTCAACCATCGCCACCGAATACGATTATATAAAAACCATGGGTATCCGCCTGGTGGAAGGGCGTGACTTCTCACCGGAATTTAATGACAGCACCCATGTTATCATTAATCAGGCTGCGGCAGACCGCATGGGGCTCACTGACCCCATCGGGGCTACGTTGTCGATGTGGGGTGCGGATCTGACGATTATTGGTGTTACCGAAAACATACTGATGAATTCACCCTATGAAATTGTTGAACCCATGGTGCTTGTCTTTGAACCCGGCTGGAGCAGCACCATTACGTTGCGGCTGGCGCGCACCAATGATTTGAAGGCATCCATCGATGAGGTGGAAGGCATCTTCCGTAAACTCAATCCCACCTACCCCTTTGAGTTCCGGTTTGCCGATGTGGAGTTCGATAAAAAATTTGCCGGCATCTCGCTGGTCAGTAACCTGGCGCGTGTTTTTGCTACCCTGGCGCTGATCATCACCGCATTGGGTCTTTTTGGTCTGGCCGCCTACACGGCTGAGCAGCGCTCGAAAGAAGTGAGCATTCGCAAAGTGCTGGGTGCCACCGTCAGCGGATTGATCATGCTGATGGCCAAAGATTTTACACGCCTGGTCGTCCTGTCCTTTGCCGTGTCAGCCCCGATAGCGTGGTGGTTTCTTTCGAACTTCCTGGAACAATACCCGTATCGCATCACCATTGCCTGGTGGATTTTACCGGCAGCCGGACTGTCGGCCATCTTCATTGCCATCATTATTGTGAGCACACAAGCCTGGCGTGCGGCCAGTGCCAATCCGGTAACGAATCTTCGAAACGAATAACTTTTTATACCACTGATAATGCTTCGCAACTATTTCCTCATCGCCTTACGGTCCATCAGCCGGCAAAAGATTTACTCGGCCATCAACATCTTTGGCTTAACGCTCGGTATTACCAGCACGCTGCTGCTGGTACTTTATATAGCTGATGAACTTAGCTACGACCGCTTCCATCCCGATGCTGACCGCATTTACCGCACGGTGATGAGCGCCAACCTTAACGGGCAAACGTTCAGTACCATCAGCACCGGTTTGCCGATGGCTGAAGCCCTGATGAATGATGTGCCTGAAGTGCAGGAAGTCGTACGCATTACCCGATGGAACACCATGCCGGTTCGGTATGAAGATAAAAGTTTTACGGAAAGCGGATTCGTCTGGGCTGATTCAAATTTCTTTTCGTTTTTCAACGGCTATCCGCTGATTGCAGGCAATAGTAAGGATGCATTGAATGGTCCGAACAAAGTGGTGATCAGCGAACGGGCGGCACGCAAGTATTTTGGTTACACCGGTGCGGGTGACCGCACACCCATCGGAAAAATGATACATTTCGGCAGCGATGGCCATATCCGCGCAGAGGTAACGGGCATCGCGGCAGATCCGCCTCATCATTCGCACTTACAATTCGATTTTCTTGTATCCATCCAAACGTGGGAAATTTTACGCTACCCGCAGTTATGGATGAACAGTGCTGTGGTCACCTATTTCAAGATCCATCCTGGCGCAACTGTCAGCGGTATGGATGCGAAGTATGAATACTTCATAAACACCTATGTGGCCCGTGAAGTAGAACAATTTCTCAACATGAGCATGGATCAGCTGGCTGCGTCTGGCAGCTATATACGGTACTCCACACAGGCATTGACGGATATCCACCTGCACTCCCAGTTTCCGGATGAGCTCGAGCCCAACGGTAACATCCGTTACCTCTACCTGTTCGGTTTGATTGCTGTATTCCTGATTGTACTGGCCTGCATCAACTTCATGAACCTGAGTACCGCACGCGCGGCCAACCGCGCCAAGGAAGTGGGCATTCGAAAAACAGTGGGTGCCCTGCGCGGCAAACTCATCGGGCAGTTTATGATGGAATCGTATTTGTATACCATCCTGGCCGTGCTCTTCGCGCTGATGTTTGTTTCGGTATCCCTGAACCTGTTTAATGTCATTACAGCCAAGAACATTGTTTTCAATTCGTTACTCAACCCGGTCTTCCTGACTGGGCTGATGCTCTTTTCTATGCTGGTCGGAGCCCTTGCCGGAAGCTATCCTGCCTTTTACCTCACATCCTTTATGCCTGCGGAAGTACTGAAAGGAAAAGTGCGCGGGGGCATGAAGCGTTCCGGTATCCGCAATGCACTGGTGGTATTTCAGTTTTTCATTTCCATCGGACTGATCATCGCTTCGCTGATTGTCTTTCAGCAACTGCAATATGTACAAAACCAAAACCTGGGTTATGATAAAGAAAACATCATGACCCTGATGCACACCATGTCGTTAGGGAAAAACGCTGATGCATTTAAGAATGAATTGCTGCAACATGCCGAAATAAAGGGCGTAACCTTTGTAAGCCGCATGCCACCGAATATCGACTGGAGTTCCACCTTCCGGATGAAAGATACCGGCAACGAACAGCTGCTCATTGTCTATGTTACGGATTATGATGCCCTCGAAACCATGGGGTATCAGCTGGCAGCCGGCAGGTTTTTCTCGCGTGATTTTCCAAGTGATTCTACCGGGGTATTGCTGAACGAGGCCGCTATGCGCCACATGGGATGGGATACGCATGAAGGCAAGAAACTGATATCGCGGTATGCTTCCCTCGAAGAATATGAAGTTGACGTGCTGGGTGTGTTGCGTGATTTTAACTACGAATCATTAAAGAACAACATCAGGCCCATGATTGTATTGCTTCAACCGGGCGCCAATTTGGAAGGAGGTATTCGGTTTGCTACAACCGATATCCGCAAAAATATTGAGCTGGTTGAAACCCTCTGGAAAAAATACGCCCCGGATGCTCCGTTTGAATACAGCTTTCTCGATGCCAACTTTGCGGCCAAATACAAAACCGAAGAGCGCATGGGGCAGGTATTCCTCATCTTCACGGCATTGGCCATCATTATTGCCTGCCTGGGGTTGCTGGGGCTGGCAACTTACGCAGCCGAACAGCGTGCCAAGGAACTCAGCATACGCAAAGCAATGGGCGCTACCGTTACCCAACTCGTACTGCTGCTGAGCAAAGACTTTGCAAAACTGGTCTTACTGGCTTTTGTGCTGGCCATACCGCTAACGTGGTACCTGATCGATAGATTATGGCTTGAAAATTTTGCGTATCGGATTGGCTTTGATTTCGGTGTCATGTTGTTTTCCGGTGGATTTGCCCTGGTGATAGCGCTGGTAACCATCAGCGTGAAGGCCTGGCAGGCCGCCATGAGAAACCCGGTAGATGCGCTGAAGAATGACTGATCCAATGTCATAAATTTTATAAGCTTCCTGTTGGATTACCATTAAAGCCAACAATTTGAATGCAGCATGCAACACATGCATTGCTTAATAATATAAGCTGCTAACTGTAAAAACCGGTAATTTTTATATTGTACTACTTTACTGTCAGGTTATTTGCATTTTTTTAACTTTGAATAATGAATGTGAAGAACAGACTCAGAAACAGCCTCATCAGAAGACTTCAACAGTTGTCGGCAGATAAACTGATTGAAATTAATAATTTGCTTGGCCAGATTGAAAATCAACTTAAGTCAAAAGAAAAAACCCTGAATCTTGCAGGGACCTGGAAGGATCTGGATGAAAGTTTTTTTGTTGAAATGACTGATAAGCTGCACGACAACAGGGCGAACGACAGGCAAATCAGTTAATTGTGAACGAATCTCTTGTTGATACGGATATACTCTCCTTTTATTTCAAAGGGGACTCAACAGTAGTTAATCGATTCAACGAATATCTTAAACATTTTGATGTAATCAATATTTCCATAATCACCTATTATGAAATCTTAGGTGGACTCAAATTCAAAAAAGCTGAAAAGCAGATTAAAGACTTTGAGGAATTCGTTACGAATAATGCCATCATTCATATCTCGGAACAATCTGCCAGATTATCCGGCAATATTTACGCAGACTTGAGACTAAAAGGAATAACCATAGGCACTTCAGACATTTTGATTGCCGGAATTGCCATTGAAAACGAACTTACGCTTATTACCAATAATGAAAAACATTTCAGGTTGATTAACGGACTTACTACCGAGAATTGGAAACTGTAGTAAACGAGTAATAACACAATAGTGTTCTCTGAATCTCATGATTCAATTAACAAACCTTCCGATAACAATACGCTTATTTATGATATAACCAATGGATAAGACTGATGTACTAAAAATCAACATCAATCCTACAGGCTTACTTTTTCATATATTTCCAGTTGCGCGGCTTCCCTTCGGCCAGCCAGTCGAGCATTTGTTCGATACGCTTTTCGCGTGTGACCTCCGTTTTCGCCTCGGTAATCCATTCGATGTATTCGCGCTGATGCGATGGGCTGAATGCCTCAAACACCTTTTGTGCGGATGCATGAGATGCCAGTGCTTTCTTCAGATAATCCGGCACGGCTAATGGCTTTTTAACCGAAGCCTTTCTAGCCGGCATTTTCGTTCCGCTCTCATTGAGTTTAACGGCCTCGCGGATGTTCTTCAGCATGCGCGCATCCGAAGGAAGGTCTTTGAGCGAAGTAAGTTTACCGAGGTGCCCCATGGCATTTTCTGACTCTGCATTAACGATTAGTGTTTTGTCTGACATGAGGGCGGCCTTCCAGAAGCTGAACGTGCAGTGCTTCTTAAACGAGGCCATGCTGCAGATGATGCCCTTGTATTCGAACACCGGGAAACTCCATTTGATGGTCTCTTCCACCTCCGGGCAGGCCCGGTGCACCAGTTCGCGCAGGTGGGTTAACACCGGTTGGGCGAAGGGCTCGGCTTTGGCGATATAGGCATCTACGCGGGGATCACTTTTTAGCATGGGACGATGATTTATGAATTCTTCTGAATTACTAAATTCAAGTTATAAAAAAACCAGTTCACCATGCAGGAGCCGCTTACAAAAACAATCACGTTAAAGCCGCTGTACCATCGGGGGCAAGATTGTATCAGGTTTGATTTTACGTACGACCAGGAATTAGATAGGCTGGTGAGGTCTATACCCGGCCGTAAGTTCAGCATCACGCATTCCTGCTGGTACCTGGTTCGTGATGATAATGCCATTTCGAAAATTCTGACTGTTTTTAAAGGCAAAGCCTGGGTGGACCTGAAAGCGGTTACCGGTAAAAAAACACCCGAGGTACAAGCTGACCCCCCGGAACCACCGGTAATACCAGCTTCGCCTGTGGTTGTGAGCCAACGACCGGCATCGCACACCGATGCACTCGAGGCCATGCAAAAGAAGTTAACCATGCGGAACTATTCCATCAACACGAAGCGTACCTACCTCAACCAGTTTCAGGATTTTCTGCGCTTTTACTACGACTCTGATCCGGGAGATCTGAATGAACTGGATATTCATCGCTACATGCTTTACCTGATTGAGAAACGTAAGCTCAGTGTTTCTACACAGAACACTGCCATTAATGCCATTAAATTCTTCTATGAAAAGATTCTGAAGCAGGAGCGCAAGGTTTATGATCTCGACCGCCCCATGCGGGAGATTAAACTTCCGCGCGTATTAAGCCAGCAGGAAATTTTTAAAATTTTTGGCAGTATCAACAACCTGAAGCATAAACTGATGATGATGGTTATTTACTCAGGTGGCTTACGGAGGAGTGAATTGCTTAACCTGCGCAAAGGGGACCTGGACATAGACCGCGGAGTGATCTTTATACGGGGAGGCAAGGGGCGTAAGGACCGGCAAACGTTGTTGGCTGAAAATGTTGTTCCTTACTTTGAAGCCTACCTGAAGGAATACAAACCTTTGTACTGGTTGTTTGAAGGAGAAGACGGGGGTAAGTATTCTGCCAGCAGTTTGCAGAAAATTCTGAAGGTGGCTGTAGCCCGTGCCGGCATTGACAGGCGTATTACGTTGCATATGCTGCGCCACTCATTTGCCACCCATTTACTGGAGGGCGGAACGTCTACGCGGTACATTCAATTTTTGCTTGGGCACGAATCGCCCAAGACCACGGAGATGTACACCCATGTTACACGGTTTGCCATAGATAAAATCAAAAGTCCGTTGGATAATCTTGACCTGGAAAACAAGAAATTAGGCCCACCAGAATAGCGGTAGTGCACAAAAAATATATCAAGGTTTTTACTACTATTTCAGGGTTTTTAAGGGGGCTAAATTGCCCTGTTGACATAATAGATTTATATTCACCGGTACACAAACACAGACGTTATAGCTCATGCGCGAAAAACCAAAAACTCTTTCCCGCAGACAGTGCGTCAATCACGACTTTGTTCCAGTGCTCGCAGATAGTTTCGGCCGACTGGTGATAACTCCGAAGACAGATTTTTCAATACTAATTTAATTTCGGTTCCGCAGACAGTGACTGTCGACTTTAATTCGTACACGTGGACAGGGACTCGGTCGACAGACTGAATTTGAGTTACATGAATACTTTTACAGCGGACTCTTCCGCGTCAACATTTCATTTACGGTGGACACATGCGTGTCCCGCTGACTGTGTCGGTTGACGCGCACGAGCTATAACAACAAGTTTGTGCAACGGCTGGTTGACGACCAAGTATTTATTATCTTTACTTTACAACGTTTGGTCTCGTGGGACAAAGACTGTTTCATTAACAGCCGATGCACAAACTCAAACGTTGGCAGCCATTATTTTGACGACATGAGAGTAACCCTGAATGGTAAAGTATCAATACGCATATGACCAAAAAGGACAGGTAATCTTTATAGACGACCTGACGAAAGACTCTTTAATAGTTAATAAGTTTAAATGTATCTCATGTGGCAACGAAATTATTGCCCGACTCGGTAGACTTAAGACAAAACATTTTGCCCACAAGGAGATTGTAACCTGTTCCGGTGAGACATATCTACACCAGCTTGGAAAACAGCTTTTTTATGACGAGTACAAAAAATGCTTAACAACCAAGACTCCTTTTACAATTGAGTATCAAGAGCGACAAATTTGTAATGCCCGTGAGACAAAGTTTAAAGTTAGTTGTGAATTCGGTGAGACAACTAAGCGGTTTGACTTAACGACATATTTCAAGGATATAGAAATTGAAAAGAATTATGATGAGTTTAGACCCGACCTCACACTTATAAATAAGGACACAAAAGAAAAAATATTCATTGAGATTGCAGTAACTCACCTATCGACAGAGAAGAAATTAGAATCAGGAAACAGAATAATCGAATTAAAGATTAAAGAAGAACCGGACTTAATACCAATCAAGTTACATCATCTTAAGAAGGACGGTGAAAGAATTAAGTTTAAGGGATTCAAAAAAAGTACAGACAAGAAAAACCATTGTAAGGGCAAATGCCGACATAAATTTGATGTTTTTATTATTAAAGATAATTCTCGACCCCAACTTCGACAGATTGACTTAGAGAGACTTGAGTACATCTTAAGTCAGGACAAAATTGACCATTACGACATTTCTAAACAGACTGAAGGATTTCAAGGAGACAAGTTTAGGTACAAGATTGCTAAAGCCCATAAGAACGGGGTAAAAGTTAAGAATTGTTTTATCTGTCGTTACCATGGAGAGAATACAACAAGTGACTTTAGAGAAAACCCAATAGTCTGTAAATTTTTGGGTATCGTATGCAATTCAAATGAGGCTGCCGTTTGTAAATTTTTCAAGGTGGAGTCCAATTACATTGATGGTTACATTGCAAATTGGAAAGAACTAATGGACATGTACTCAATGGGTGACGGTGAAAAATAA